>JACDDS010000001.1:85000-417149 GCA_013816805.1 Chitinophagales bacterium
CCGAAATTAACTCTCGGCGTACGATAGTCGAATTTATTGCCGGCACCAATCCTACTTTTGTATTTTGCGCTCTTCACAAAAATAACCAGGATGATCAAGGAAAATATATCTGCAATTTCGATTTGTTTACCGTTGTATGTTTTAATGTGTTTTCATGCTGAATACCTCAATGCCCAAGTGCCTTCGGAAGCCCGGCTTTTGAGGTTTCCTGCAGTACACGATAATCGTATCGTTTTTTCTTATGCAGGGGATTTGTATCAGGTTTCGAAATCGGGCGGCGTTGCCCGCAAGCTCACCAGTGATGTCGGCTTTGAAATGTTTCCACGATTCTCTCCGGATGGTTCAGATATTGCATTTACCGGTCAATTTGAGGGAAACACCGAAGTATTTGTAATACCTTCTAACGGAGGAATTCCACTACGGTTAACATATACTGCAACTTTGGGCAGGGATGATATCTCTGATCGAATGGGTCCAAATAATATTGTAATGACATGGAAGGATAACAACCATATTATTTACCGCTCCCGAAAGCAATCCTTTAATGATTTCCAGGGACAATTATATTCTGTAAATATAAAAGGCGGCTTATCACAGGAACTGCCTTTTTCTTTAGCAGGCTGGTGTTCTTATTCACCTGATGGAAAGCAACTTGCCATGAACCGTGTTTTTCGTGAATTCCGCACATGGAAATATTACCGGGGCGGTATGGCTGATGACATCTGGATATTTGACCTTTCTTCTAAACAATGGCAAAATATAACTAATAACGATGCTCAGGATATAGAACCAATGTGGAGCGGAAATAAGATCTATTATCTCAGTGACCGTGATCGCACCATGAATTTATTTGTGTTTGATGTAACCAATAAGCAAACACGCAAGGTTACTAATTACACAGATTTCGATATAAAATTTCCTTCTTTAGGTGATAAGAATATTGTATTTGAGAAGGGCGGATATCTCTATAATTTGAATCTCGACAATGAAGAAATTAACCAGGTACATATTCAAATGGATAATGATTATGAACAATGGAGCCACCCGGAAATGATTGATGCTTCAAAGTTTATTGAAGGATGGGATTTAGCACCTGATGCCAAACGACTTTCTTTTGTAGCACGCGGTGATGTATTCACCGTTCCGGCTGAATCAGGGATTACCCGGAATTTAACTCAATCAAATAGCAGCCATGACCGGGATGCAGTTTGGAGTCCCGACCGAAAATGGATTGCCTATACAAGTGATGCAAGCGGCGAGGATGAAATATACCTCCGCCATCAGGATGGAAGTGGCGATGAAGTACGCATAACCACAAATGGAGACAACTATAAATACCACCTCACCTGGAGCCCGGATAGTAAAAAAATTTTATGGTCAGACCGAAAGCAAACCTTACAATATGTAACCGTCGATTCAAAACAAATTACCCAGGTAGATCATTCTGGTATTGGAGAATTCAATAATTATGACTGGTCTCCTGACAGTAAATGGATCTGCTATGTGCATCCCGAATGGCAAACGCAAAACCGTATTTTTTTATATAATCTTGTAACTAAGGTTTCAACTCCTGTTACCGATAACTGGTATAATTCGTATGAGCCCAGCTTTACAAAAGATGGAAAATATTTAATGCTGATATCTGACCGGGAATTTAATCCCACCTTCAGTAACACTGAATTCCAGATTTCATACCAAAACATGAGCAAGGTGTATCTAATCACGCTTCTAAAAGAAACACCATCTCCTTTTGCACCTGAAAATGATGAAGTGGAAAACCAGGAACCGGCAACTATAGAAAGGTCTGATGTGTCTCCAAATAAAAATGCAAGTAAACCGAAAACAGACAAGTCTAAAACTGCGAAAAGCGAACATACATCTGTCAGCCATGATATTAAGGTTGACCTGGATGGAATAATGAATCGAATAATTTCATTGCCTATAGAACCGGCCCAGTATAATAATATTCAGAATTCAGGTGATAATATTTACTATCTCAGAAGTAAGGCGGGGGAAGACGGAACCACGCTTTTGGTATTTAAAATAAAGGATAAAAAAGAGGAGACATTGGGCCCAATCGATAATTTTCAAATTTCCGCGGATGGGAAAAAAATGGCCATTGAAAAGAGCAGGAATTATTCAGTAATTGACCTTCCTCAATCCAAAATTACTACTGATAAAAATGTGGATCTGAGCAATTTGAAGATCTGGGCAAATCACCATTCAGAATACGCAGAAATATTTAATGAAAGCTGGAGGCAGATGAGGGATTTTTTTTACAACCCCACTATGAACGGTGTTGACTGGAATTCTATGAAAATTAAGTACGGAGCATTAATACCGTATGTAAATCATAGGGCAGATCTTACTTATGTTATCGGTGAAATGATCGCCGAATTGAGTATAGGCCATGCCTACGTTGGAGGAGGTGATAAGCCAGAAGTGAAAAAAATACCAATGGGTTTATTAGGAGCCAAACTGATGAAGGATTCTGTTAGCGGCTATTTTAAAATTATTAAAATTCTACAGGGTGGAAACTGGAGCAGTGACTTGCGTTCTCCTTTAACTGAAGTAGGAGTAAATGCCAAACCAGGTGATTACATCATCGCTGTAAATGGAGCCCCAGCTAATCAAATGAATGATATTTATGTATCCCTTATTAACCAGGCTAATAAGCAAGTGGAAATAACCCTTAACAGTAAGCCGGTAATACAAGGTAGCCGCAAAGTAATAGTTACGCCTGTTGCCGATGAGAAAAATTTATATTACTTCAATTGGGTGGAGCATAACATCCATTATGTGGATTCTGTCTCCCATGGAAAAGTAGGATACCTGCATATACCAAATATGGGAGTGGAAGGACTAAACGAATTTATGAGGCACTATTACCCACAGCTAAATAAAAAAGCTTTAATCGTAGATGATCGGGGTAATGGAGGAGGTTTTGTTTCCTCTTTGGTTGCGCAGCGATTAGCATTAAGCCTGGTCTATTTCAATATGGCACGCAATCAAATGGGCGGCACGGATCCTCAAATGATTTTAGGCCCTAAGGCATTACTTGTAAATGAATATTCGGCTTCTGACGGAGATATTATTGCTTACCGTTTTAAAGCCCTTAAAATTGGTCCGGTGATAGGAAAAAGAACCTGGGGCGGGGTTACCGGTATTCGCGGCACCTTACCTATCGTAGATGGTGGATTTTTAAACCGGCCTGAGTTTGGACCTTATGACTCAACAGGTTTCTTAATTGAAGGGCATGGAGTAGATCCTGATATTTCTGTGGATCAGGACCCTGCTCTTGAGTACCTGGGAATCGATCAACAGCTCGATAAAGGAATACAAGTAGTTATGGACATGCTCAAATCGCACGAGCAGACAGTTCCGGATATTCCAAAATTTCCTGATAAGTCAAAATAGGATTACGTTAGTTCCGGAAGAAGAACAGATACATAATAAAACGGTATGAAAGATGATTCAAAAGTGCAATTACATAAGTCTTTGCTTTCCGATAAATTCCTATTTTCACACCTTATAAAGTTGTTCAGAAGGCAAGAATTTAAAATGTTAATTTTTTTATCACAATAGTGCTGCTTCCTGAATAATAAAGACTTCAAAAGTTAATTAATGGATTTAAAAGAAATACAAGAGCTTATTAAGCTTCTTAATAAATTTAATATATCGGAGATAAGGCTGGAGCAGGATAATTTCAAGCTTACTCTTCGTACACACGACCCTCACAGCTTATTACCTTATATAAAACCGGAAGGAAATACACTTTCTCAGCCAGCTGCTGTTACTCAGCAACCCGCTCCTGCATTTCCTGCTTTTCAACCTGAAAAGGAAGCAGGCACAAAGGCAGATATATCAAACACTGAATCAAGATTAATTACTATTAAATCGCCTATGATTGGCACATTTTACAGATCAACTACTCCCGAAAAACCTTCTTTTGTAAATATCGGGGATGAAATCAAACAAGGTACTGTACTATGTATCATTGAAGCAATGAAACTCTTTAATGAAATTGAGAGCGAGCATTCGGGAAGAATCGTCAAGATATTAGTGGAGAATGCAAAGCCTGTTGAATATGATCAGCCTTTATTTCTAATTGAGCCTATTTAGACCAGGTTTTACATTGCATTATTCCCATACCTAAATAATGATTCTTGACTAAGAAAAGAAAGTTTAATAAGATACTCATAGCTAACCGGGGCGAAATTGCCTTGCGTGTAATTCGCACCTGCAAGGAAATGGGTATTAAAACAGTAAGTATTTATTCCACTGCCGATCGTGAAAGCCTGCACGTAAAATTTGCTGATGAAGCGGTTTGTATAGGGCCACCCCCCAGCAGGGAATCCTACTTAAATATGGCCAAGATTATGGCTGCTGCCGAAATTACAGGGGCGGATGCCATACATCCCGGGTATGGTTTTCTGGCAGAGAATGAAAAGTTCGCAGAAATCTGCGGAGAATACGGTATTAAATTTATTGGCCCCACACCGCACCAGATTTCAATGATGGGCGATAAGATCACTGCTAAGGATACTATGAAGAAGGCGGAAGTGCCGGTAATTCCCGGAAGTGAAGGTCTGTTGGAAGATATCAAGGAAGGCAAAAAACTCGCAAAAAAAATTACGTACCCTGTAATTCTAAAAGCTACGGCCGGCGGCGGCGGTAAGGGGATGCGGATCGTTTGGGAGGAAAAAGAATTTGAAAATGCCTTTGCAATGGCTCGCACAGAGGCGGGCGCCGCTTTCGGAAATGATGGTGTATATATGGAAAAATATGTAGAGGAGCCACGGCATATCGAAATCCAGGTGGCAGGGGACCAATATGGGAAAGCCTGCCATCTTTCAGAACGCGACTGCTCTATTCAGCGTCGTCATCAAAAGTTAACAGAAGAAAGCCCTTCACCATTTGTTACGCAGGAGCTTCGTGAAAAAATGGGTCAGGCAGCCATTAAGGCCTGCAAAGCAATTGACTATGAAGGAGTAGGTACCGTAGAGTTCCTCGTGGATAAATACAGGAACTTTTATTTTATGGAAATGAACACTCGTATCCAGGTAGAACATCCGGTAACTGAAGAAGTAATTAATTTCGACCTTATTAAAGAGCAGATTAAAATCGCTATGGGGGAGCCTATATCGGGTAAAAATTATTTCCCGGCAATGCATGCTATTGAATGTCGGATTAATGCAGAAGACCCTTATTCCGAATTTCGGCCAAGTCCTGGAAAAATCACAACCCTTCATACACCCGGAGGCCATGGAGTGCGTATTGATTCTCACATTTATGCAGGTTATATAATACCTCCATATTATGATTCATTGATAGCTAAGATTATAACTATGGCACAAACGCGTATCGAAGCTATTGAAACGATGGAAAGGGCATTGAGCGAATATGTAATAGAGGGTATTAAAACAACAATACCTTTTCACCTTGCATTAATGAAAGACAAAAATTTCAGAGAGGGAAATTTTAATACCGCCTTTATAAATACATTTAAATTTCAATAAGCTGCAAGGAGTTTTGAGCCGGATAATATTTTATCAATTGATATGCGAAAACTCTAATTCATTACTCTTTTAATCTCTCTTATTAATTCATGAATTTTAAATGGTTTGCTCAGATAGCCATCCATACCCGCCTTCAGATATTTTTCACGGTCACCAGCCATAGCATATGCTGTCACGGCAATAATTTTAGGGCTGTTTTCCTGCAATAAATTCTTTACTTTTTGAGTAGTTTCCTCGCCCCCCAATTCCGGCATTTGTATATCCATTAATATGAGATCATAATTTTTTTCCACAATAGCATAAAGCACTTCATTCCCATCTGCAACTATATCAGGACTGTAGCCTTGCAATTCTAAAATGCTTACCAATAATTTTTGATTTATAACATTGTCTTCAGCAACTAAAATGGAAAGAGGCAGTTGGTCGCTTAAATGGGATACAGTGGGTTGGGTTCGCTCAAGTGTTGGGGGTTTATAGTTCATTCGGTGCAGTTTAAATTTTGTACTTACTGATGCCGGTTTATAATTATTTAATTCGTTCTGATTACTATTGGTATATCATATTTTTGTTCAGGAAATATGAAATGCCTTTTTAACCTGAGGGATATAATCCAATTTTTCCCATGTAAACAACTCTACTTCACGTTCCTTTAATTTCCCATTTTTTCCAATAGAAATTTTTGCTTTCACCGGCTCTTTTCCCATATGGCCATAAGCTGCGGTTTTAATGTAAATAGGATTTCTCAATTTAAGTCTTTCCACAATAGCATACGGGCGCATGTCAAAGATTGTTTGTACAATTTCTGCTATTTTACTATCACTCATTATATTTCCTGATTCATCTTTCACTTTTGCAGTACCAAATGTAGTTACGTATAAACCTACCGGCTTTGATATGCCAATAGCATAAGCAACCTGCACCTGAACCTGGTCAGCTATCCCGGAAGCCACCAGGTTTTTTGCGATATGCCGAGCAGCATAAGCTGCTGACCGGTCTACTTTAGAGGGATCTTTTCCTGAAAAAGCGCCACCACCGTGGGCGCTTTTACCTCCATAGGTATCTACAATTATTTTCCTGCCTGTTAATCCGGTATCACCGTGCGGACCACCAATCACAAATTTGCCTGTGGGATTAATGTAAAATTTTATATCACTGCCAAAGAGTTTCGAAATGCGCCTTGGTAAATTTTTTATCATTCGTGGAAGCAAGTATCTCTGAATATCTCCAGCAATTTCTTTCTGCATTTTCTCATCGGAATCAAATTCATCGTGCTGGGCAGAAATTACAATAGTATCAATGCGGAGAGGTTTGTGATCATCACTGTATTCAATAGTAACCTGCGCTTTCGCATCGGGCCTCAGGTATTTCATAATTTTTTGCTCTCTCCTGATTTTTGCTAATTCTATTAAAATTCTATGCGCAAGGTCAAGTGCAAGCGGCATGTAGTTATCGGTTTCATTGGTAGCGTAACCGAACATCATTCCTTGATCCCCGGCACCTTGATCCTCTTTCCTTTCACGCATTACCCCCTGGTTAATCTCCGCAGATTGCTCATGTATGGTGCTTATAATGCCGCATGAATCCGCATCAAACATATACTCTGATTTGGTGTAACCTATAGAGCGGATAACCTCACGGGCTACCTTTTGTATATCTATATAAGCTTTAGATTTAACTTCGCCGCCAATCACTACCAGCCCGGTAGTTACAAATGTTTCGCAGGCAACTTTAGAATCGGGATCGGTTTTTAAAAATTCATCAAGAATTGCATCTGAAATCTGATCGGCTACTTTATCCGGATGTCCTTCGGAAACTGATTCCGAAGTAAAGAGATATGACATTTATACGGGAATTTATTGAAGATTGCAAAGATAGCGGATGAATTTTAAAGTATCCGATCATTATTTAAGCCGCCGGGGAGCATAAGTTCACATAAAGGTGATTGTGCAAAAAATGAACTAATTCATTCCATGATTCTTCTTAAAAATTTAAATTTGCAGAATTGACTACCTCTGAGAAAATTCCTGCAATACTTTTATTGGAAGATAACTCCGTTTACTATGGTTTTTCTAATGGAAGAGGTATTACTGCAGGTGAGATTTGTTTTAATACCGGAATGACGGGATATCAGGAAATTTTTACAGATCCATCTTACTTTGGGCAGATCCTTATTGCTACACACGTCCATATAGGGAATTATGGAGTAAATCACCTTGAAGCTCAGTCTGCCTCCATAAAAATCTCGGGGTTAGTTTGCAAGACTTTTAATTCCTTTTCTTCACGCATTCAGTCAGATGGATCAATAGAAAACTATTTTATAAAACAAAACAAGATTGCTATTGAAGGCATCGATACGCGTTCACTGGTGCGCCACATTCGCAGTCGTGGTGCTATGAATGCAATAATTTCTTCCGAAATATCCGATGTTCCTGCATTAAAAAATAGACTTAATGAAGTTCCTTCTATGAAAGGATTGGAATTGTCGTCTGTGATTTCCACTCATGAACCCTATGAAGCGGGAGATAAGAGTTCACAATTGAAAGTGGCGGCACTCGATTTGGGTATCAAGCAAAATATTCTTGATTGTATGGTAGCCCGTGGAATTCACGTAAAGGTATTTCCTGCAAGAACGTCTTACAAAGAGATGAAATCTTTTGAGGCTAACGGCTATTTTATTTCTAACGGCCCCGGTGATCCTGCTGCAATGGAATATGCAGTGGATACTGTAAAGGATATTTTAAATGATAATCAGCCGCTTTTTGGTATCTGTCTCGGTCATCAGTTACTGGCACTGGCCAATAATATTCCAACCTTTAAAATGCATCATGGACACCGCGGGCTCAATCATCCGGTAAAGAATTTAATCAGTGGCCGTTGTGAAATCACTTCTCAAAACCACGGCTTTGGGGTAGATCCTGAAGCCATAAGGCAGTCGCCCGATATTGAAATAACCCATATAAATTTAAATGACCGTTCTATAGAAGGGTTAAGAATGAAAAATAAGCCTGCATTTTCCGTTCAGTATCATCCTGAATCAGCGCCAGGACCTCATGACAGCAGGTATTTATTTGACGAATTTGTGGAAATGATGAAATCGTAATGCTTTCCCATTCTGTAGGAATTATTTAAAAAGTGCTTGCAAAACATTTCAATTGCTTATGATAAATTTAGGCAAACCACTCTATAATCCTTTTTTAAGTTTATTCTTTTTCTCTTCCGAAAAATTCCATATATCGCAGAGCCGCTTCCGCTCATCGAGGCATATATTGCTCCCTGATCATACAGTTGAGTTTTTATGCTTTCTATTTCCGGAAATTTTTGGAAAATCACCTCTTCAAAATCATTATTTAAATATTGTTTCCATTCTTGAATAGGTAACTGGGCGGCAGTTATTGGGGAATGATTTTTTTCAGAAGAAAATATGATATCTCTTTTAATGGTTCGGTTTTCGGATAATGCAGTGTAAGCCAGTGATGTGCTTAGTATTATTCCAGGATAAACAACTACTATAAAAAAACCGGATAAATCAAGATTAACCGGTGTCAGCTGTTCGCCTTTTCCTGTAGCTATACATGGTCGATTTTCAATAAAGAAGGGACAGTCTGTTCCGAGCTGTAAGGCAAATTGCTGAAGGCTGCTTAACGGTATTTTCAGATCAAAAAACTGGTTAAGCATTTTTAACATGAAAGCTGCATCTGCAGATCCTCCACCGAGTCCTGCGCCTTGGGGTATATTTTTGAGAAGGAATATTTTTACAATAGGGATATTAAATCTGGTTTTTAATAGCTTATATGCTTTAACGCATAAATTATCTTCTGGTCTTCCATCTATTTGTATTCCAGCCGTTTCAAAAGAAAATTCGTTAGCAGCAACCATTTCCAGTGAATCAAACCAGTTGATGGGATAGAGGATGCTTTCCAGGTTGTGATAACCGTCTTGCCGTTTATCAAAAATCTTTAATCCAAGGTTGATCTTACAGTTAGGGAATGAAATCATATCGACAATAAAAGTAAAACGTCGAATGCAAAAAGGAGATCAGGCTGTCAGTTAAATTTTATCCGCTTGATTAAATAAGGTACCAGTATCTGGCGAAATCCCAAATTAATGTCAGCTTCTGCAAAATCTATTTTGTATTGACCACATCGAAGCTTAAGCAATTCATAAAAAGCATTTATCTGCTTTATGTATAATTCTTTAACTCTATTGGGTGTAAGTTTTACCTGTTCGCCGGTTTCTAAATCCACAAAGCGATATGGACGATTAGCGAATTCAAATTCCAGCTCTTTTGATTTATCCAGAACATGAAATAAAATTACTTCATGCTTGTTATGCTTAAGATGCTGCAATGCTGAAAAGATGGAACTCGCCTCGTCACTTTCAGCAGTAACGTTTTCAAACATATCACTAAATATGATTACCAGCGACCGACGATGTATTTTCTCTGCCACTTCATGCAGGCATGCTGCGGCATTGGTCATTTTTTTACCGGGATCTCTGTCCATTAATTGCTGTAAGGAAGTAAGCAACAGCCTGTTGTGAACAGAACTTGATTTTACTTCACTTTGCTGTTCTACCTGGTTTGAAAAAATAGTAAGCCCGAATGCGTCGCGCTGTTTTTTTAGCAGCTGCATGATAGACGCAGCTGCGATACAGGAAAAATCAATTTTACGTTGACTGCTTTGCTGTTCTTTTTCATCCGGGAAGTACATAGAAGAGGAGGCATCTAATACTAACTGGCAACGGAGATTGGTTTCTTCCTCAAATCGTTTTACATATAGCCTATCAGTACGTGCAAAAACTTTCCAGTCAATATTCCTGGTGGCTTCACCTGCATTGTAAAGTCGATGTTCAGCAAACTCAACAGAAAAGCCATGAAAAGGACTTTTATGAAGGCCTGTTAAAAATCCTTCCACTACCTGGTTTGCAAGCAATTCTAAACTTTGAATCCTTCCCGCTTCATTTATAAATTCGGGCTGTTTTTCCAAGAAATTATTTTAGAGTTAAACGCATACTCAAAAGTAATCTTTTGTAAAGGCAATATTTATCACCTTACCTTTCATGCCTTTCAGGTAGCTGAAAATTTATGCTGAAGACAATCCGAAGTAAGTATTTTCAAGAGCACTACCAGATTACCGTATTACTCATTATCTCTTCCTTATATTCTATTGCATTAGAACTTTTAAGAATTTACCTGAGCGGGCATAAAAATTATTTTTATTTTATCTGGAACCTGTTCCTCGCCTGGGTTCCATATTTAATCAGCATGTATCTTCCCATAACTTACTATAAGCTGAAAATAAAAATAATCGCTTATTTTCTTTTAGTTATCTGGTTTTTATTCTGGCCCAATTCACCTTACATTATTACCGATCTGCTGCATTTAAATGCTAAACAAAATATTCCTTTGTGGTTTGATTTGTGCTTGATTTTATCATTTGCATGGACGGGATTAATGCTTGGATTCACTTCCTTAATTGAGATTCAGAATTTAATACGTAAACGCTTTAACCGAGTTATAGCCTGGACTTTTTCAATAGTTACTATTCTTACCGGAAGCTTAGGTATATATATTGGAAGATATGTACGCCTCAACACATGGGATGTAGTAGCTAATCCTATGAGAGTATACTTCGATATTGCAAAAAATTTCAATACGCATATGATGCGGACAGAAACTTTAGGGATGGTAATACTTTATGGAATTTTTTTACTGATAGGATACCTGACAATAAAAATTATTATCAAAATCCCTGACCGTATGGCTTTATAAAATATAAAATAAAAGAACTCCTTCGCGTAAGCAAAGGAGTTCTTTGTTGTAATTTATTTATAAATGTGTCTTTAACTTATTTTCCAATACAGATTTTGGTACTACACCAACCTGCTTATCAACAAGAGCGCCATTTTTAAAAAATAAAATGGTGGGAATGCTGCGGATGCCAAATTGCATAGCAGTTTCAGGGTTATCATCAACATTTACTTTGCCAATAATTACTTTGCCATCGTATTCATGCGATAATTCTTCTACTACCGGTCCTATCATCCTGCAGGGGCCACACCATTCTGCCCAAAAATCTACCAGTGCTACCTTGCCGGAATTAATCACGGTTTCTTTAAAGTTCGTATCAGTCAATTGTAAAGCCATTTGAAGTTTTTTTAGTGATATAAGTATTGAAACAATGAAAATTTTTTAAAGTTCGGACATAGTTATTAAAAATTATTATAATTTCATTTACTTTAAACTCATTCTTCTAAATCCTTATTCCTCAAGTTTTTGCTTCAAACGAAAATGGGGAGGCTTTTTATCAGGGGCTAGCTCAATAAGCCCTTTGCTTTCAAGATCCTGTTTTACTTTGTCAAAATAGTTTTGAAAATCACTGGAAAAGAGCTCATGGATTTCTTTTTTTGTTTCGGTTTCTAACTTGGCGCCGGAAATTTCATCACGACGCCAGATTACAGTTACTATAGCCTGCCGCATCAAATCAATTTTTTCAGGGAGAAAGTTAAATGCAGTATTTTTTTTATTAATTATTTTTTCTGAAGGATTCTTAGATTTTATGGGAACGGAAATATTTTTCTTCATACTCAAGCGCTAAGATCGATAACTTATTAATAGACATTCAATTTAACTTAATATCCAACTGAGGACAACTTCTGATTTCGCTCATAAATTCCTCACTAAGGTTTACGCCTCCCTTCTGTGCGTTGAAACAAAGAGAAAAGTTATCAACCGCATCATTTATCCGGATGGAAAATGGATAATTTCCCTTGTAATGATTAAACCAGTTTTCCATTTTTAAAATCAGATCATCTGAAATATCTGACAGGCCAATGTCGAGAGTTATTTTTTTTGTTAATTTTTCACGCACTTCCTGAAGCAGCTGCATAGATGAGATCTTTAATTCATACCGGTCGTCTCCTGCATACCGGAGCTGGTATTTACCCTTTATAAAAAGTAAATTACCTTTTTCAATAAGATATTTAGACCTTAAATAGTCTTCTCCATGGAGTACCATTTCCGATGAACCACTAAAATCTTCTGCACTAAAAACACAAAAGGGTTTACCATATTTATTCATCTTTTGTTCTACAGAAGTTATCACACCTGCAATGGCTACTTCCTGGTTCTTGTAGCTTTCCAATTCATTCAGAGAGCAGGAACAAAAGTTTTCAATCTCGAGTTTGTAATCCTCCAGAGGATGACCAGACAGGTACACACCGGTTACCTCTTTTTCCTTCCCAAGCTTTTCAATAGGGGACCACTTTTCTATTTTCGGCAAAGACGGTATTGCCATTTCACTATGGATGAAATCACTAAAAAGTGATTGAATATTCAAATCAGGTTTTATTTGTTCGCTATTACCAATCTTGATTGCTTTTTCAATCACTGAAATATTTTCACCTCCCATTATCGTAAAATATTGAGCCCGGTGTGTGTTCTCAAAACAATCGAAAGCGCCTGCCATTGCCAAAGCTTCCAACCCTTTTTTATTCAATGCCCGCAAGCTGACCCGCTTAGTTAAATCAAATATATTTTTAAATGCACCTTTTTTTCTTTCCTCAACAATTGCGCAGCCTGCAGCCTCTCCCATACGCTTGATTGCTAACAGGGAAAAACGGATTTCTCCTTTTTTATTTGCTGTAAATTTTACATCGCTTTCATTTATGTCAGGTCCAAGGGTTTTGATTTGCATTCTTTTAGCCTCATTCAAATAATGCTGTATATTATCTGTAGAGCCCATGTAATTTGAAAGCGTGGCAGCCATGAACTCAGCGGGATAGTTTGCTTTAAGATAAGCAGTCTGATAAGCAATGATTGCATACCCGGCAGAATGGGAACGGTTAAAACCGTATTCTGCAAACTTTTCCATGGTAGTAAATATCTCATCTGCCGCTTTTGGATCGATTCTTTTTTTCTTTGCACCCTCTACGAAAACGATCCGTTGCTTTTGCATTTCTGAAAGAATTTTCTTACCCATTGCTTTCCGCAACAGATCCGCAGACCCCAGGGTGTAATCTGCCATAACCTGTGCCACCTGCATAATCTGCTCCTGATACACCATTATGCCATAAGTAGGCTTAAGAATATCTTCCAGCAATGGATGTGGGTACGAGATTTTTTTCCTTCCATGTTTTCGCTCTATAAATTCCGGAATATTATTCATTGGCCCCGGGCGGTATAATGCGTTCATTGCAATAAGATCTTCAATGTGGGTACATTTAAGATCCTTCAGGTATTTGCGCATACCTGCCGATTCAAATTGAAATATTCCTATGGTTTCTGCTCTTTGAAAAAGCTCAAAAGTTTTAGCATCATCAAGTGGAATATTTTCAAGGTCAATTGTAATGTTATGATTCAGCTGAATACCTGCAATAGCATCTTTAAGAATAGATAAGGTTCTAAGGCCAAGGAAATCCATCTTCAGCAAACCTGCATCTTCAATTAATTTACCCTCATACTGGGTTACCAGCAGTTCGGAATCCTTGGAATGGATAACGGGCACATATTCCCGTATATCTGTGGGTGCAATGATGATTCCGGCAGCGTGAATACCATGATGACGCGTGCATCCCTCCAAAGTTTGAGCAATTTTAAGTGTTTTTTTTATGAGCATTTCAGGGCTATTGCGCATTTCCGATAATTCCCTTACTTCAGAGAAAGCACGCTCGAAAGTCATTCCCGGCATTTCCGGAATAAGTTTGGCAATCCTGTTTGATTCAGTCAGTGGCAAGCCCAGCACTCTTGCTACATCTCGCACTCCGGTTTTTGGCCCCATAGTACCGAATGTGATGATTTGAGCTACCTGGTTCTGCCCATATTTTTTAACCACATAATCAATTACCTTTTGCCGGCCCACATCGTCAAAATCAATATCCATATCGGGCATTGATATTCGTTCGGGATTTAAAAATCTTTCAAACAGCAGGTTATATTTCAGCGGATCTACATTTGTAATTCCTATGCAATAAGCTACTGCTGAACCTGCAGCGGATCCCCGGCCGGGGCCAACCCACACACCAAGCTCACGTGCTGCATTTATAAAATCCTGTACTATAAGAAAATAACCCGCAAAGCCGGTAGTTTTAATAATTTGCAACTCATAATTCAAGCGTTCTCTCACCTTGTCATTCCCTTCATTATAACGGTTCCTGGCTCCTTGCCATGCAAGATGTTCAAGGAATTCCTGATTGGAAGAAAAACCTTCAGGTAAGGGAAAATTTGGAAGTAATATATTTTTTCTCAGATCCAGCTTCTCGATTTTCGAAACTACTTCCATGGTATTGTCCAGTGCTTCCGGAATATCCCGGAAACATTCTTCCATTTGCAGTTTTGATTTAAAGAAAAACTGGTCGTTGGAAAAACGCATCCGATTCTGGTCATTAAGTAACCTATTGGTCTGAAGACACAATAGTATATCCTGGGCTTCTGCATCTTCCCGGTTAACGTAGTGTGAATCATTGGTAGCTATTACCTTAACCCTATATTTTCTTGCAAAGCGCAGCAGCACTTGGTTTACCTTATCCTGTTCTGGAATACCGTGGCGTTGTAATTCCACATAATAATCTTCACCAAAAACATCCAGCCATTGAACAAAAATCTTTTCAGCATCTTCTTCACTTTTATATAATATGTATTGCGGAATAATTCCTGCAAGACAACAGGTAGAAGCTATCAAACCTTCATGGTGTTGCTTAATTAGCGCGATGTCAATTCTGGGATTGTAATAATACCCCTCCATAAAACCAATTGAGCATAACTTCATCAGGTTTTTATAGCCTACCTCATTCTTTGCTAAGAGTATCTGATGAAATGATTTTTTACCTCGGGTTCCGTCTTCATCGTTTCCAAAGCCACTTATCAATTCTTTTTTATGATGGTCGGGCACCAGATAAAATTCGCAACCAACAACAGGCAGAATATTTTTTTTGTTTGCTTCTTTTACAAATTCGAAAACACCAAACATATTACCGTGATCGGTAATGGCAATAGCTTTCATTTCCTCAGCCACAGCCTTATCTATAAGAGTGGAAATATCTGCTGCTCCGTCAAGAAGAGAATATTGTGTGTGGCAATGTAAGTGGCAGAAATCGGGCATTAATATTTAGCTTTTGAAATATATTATTTTGCTTTGTATTTCATTTCTATCAAAATTTTAAGCAACCTGTCCCTATGTTCACCCTGAATCAGGATCAATCCATCCTTCACACTTCCGCCTGTTCCACATTTGATTTTAAGCATTTTTCCAAGTGCCTCTAAATCGGAAACGCTTCCAACAAAACCATCAACGATGGTAACTGTTTTTCCTCCACGATGATTTTTTTCAACCCGAACACGAAGTTGTTGCTGTGCACCAGGCAAGGTTGAAGAAGCAGGCTTTTCGTCTTTTATATAGTTGAAATCCGGCAGCGTAGAATAAACAATTCCGCGCAAGCCTTTATTTTTATTGGACATGGAATAACCCGACGGGCGTCTAGTTTCAGCCAAAATTAACTGAAAGAAAAATCTTGTGAATATGGAGTTTTCCACAAAATTACCATCCGAAACCCTCTATAATATCTTTGCTTTCAAGCTCAGGTCAATGCTATGGTAGGAATGTGTGAGCGCACCTACTGAGATATAATCAACGCCAGTAGCAGCTATATTCCGGACCGTATCTAGATTCACTCCGCCGGAAACTTCTACGGATATCTGTTGATTGATGCAGGCAACAGCTTCCTTAAGTTCTTCCATATTAAAATTATCCAGCATAATCCGATCAATCCCACCGGATTTTAATATCAAGACTACATCTTCTAAAGAGCGGGCCTCTATTTCCACCCGTAAATCCAGCTTTTCTTCGGTAAGATATTTTTTAACAGATTCAATGGCATTTATAATTCCACCAGCATAGTCGATATGGTTATCTTTAATAAGTATCATATCAAATAATCCAAAGCGATGGTTGTATCCGCCGCCAATACGTACGGCCCATTTTTCTGCCTCACGGAAAAGGGGTGTGGTTTTTCTGGTGTCCAGGATTTTGGCAGGAAAGCCTGCTATTTCTTGTACAAATTTTTTTGTAAGCGTTGCTATGCCGCTCATTCGCTGCATGCAATTAAGAACAAGCCGTTCGCCCATTAAAATTTTCCTGGCATTTCCGCTCAGTTCAAATGCAATCTGTGTTTTATCTACCTCCGATCCATCTTCAATAAAGGAAATAAATTTTATGGAGGGATCAATGTGAGTAAAGATCATTTTTGCCAATTCCATTCCGGCAATAATTCCCTGGTCTTTAATAATTAATTGAGCTTGTCCCGTTGCCTCTAAAGGAATACATGAAAGGGAGGTGTGATCTCCATCCCTCACGTCTTCATATAATGATTGTGTTATAAATTCTTCCCAATTCACGTATGATCACTGTTTTTCAAATCGCAGTTCCCGAATATACTGTGTATTATCCCGCTGCCTTACCAAAAAATATACGCGATAAATCTGGTTTGATGTTTTCAAAGTGCCCACTCCATAAGAAGAACCCTCTCCCGAAGTTCCACGATGGATAATCTCAAATGATTGAACTGAATTTTTTAAGAAAAAATCCCTCAATACCATTTCAGCCTGAGCATTGCTGTAAACTGATTCATTATTAACGATAGTAATTTCAACTGTAGCATCGAAATATTTAGATAATTCTCTTGAATTGGCAGAACGTATTGCAGTAGCAATAGTATCGAGAATATCGTTCTTTGATAATGTAATTAATGGAGTGATTATTAATAAAACGAGTAATATCCTTTTCATCGTTGACAGATATTTACAATAATTTAACAAAAATATTGCCAACAGGCTTGGGGATACTGTAATCCGCTGTTTGATGAAATTACAATTAGTTTTGTTCCATGCCGGAAATGAAGAGGAAAGTAATGTTAATTATTATGGATGGATGGGGACATGGCTTACATCCTGCAAGTGATGCAATTTACCAGGCAAATGTTCCTTTTATAAAAAGCCTGTATTCAAAATATCCGCATTGTGAGCTTATAACATGCGGTGAAGCAGTTGGTTTACCACATGGTCAAATGGGTAATTCAGAGGTGGGTCATATGAACATAGGAGCAGGTCGCGTGGTTTACCAGGAATTGATGCGCATCAATAACGAGATTGAAAAAAAGCAACTGCATAACAATCCATCCTTAATTAATGCAATGGAATATGCAAGGAATAACAACAAATCTCTACATTTCATTGGCCTCGTTTCAGATGGTGGTGTACATTCCCATATTAATCATTTAAAGGCGCTGTGCGACATAGCTAAAGAATATAGGTTATCGAAAGTGTACATTCATGCATTTACAGACGGTCGTGATACTGATCCTAACAGTGGCTATGAATTTATATCAGATTTGGAACAACACCTCCGGCATTCTGCGGGAGAGATCGTTTCTGTTATAGGCAGATATTACGCGATGGATCGTGATAACCGGTGGCAAAGAATAAAGCTTGCTTATGACCTGTTAGTAAATGGTGAAGGAAAAAGGACTGAAAATATTTTGGAATCAATTTCAGAATCTTACAGTGAAGGAATAACGGATGAGTTTATTAAACCCATAATAAAGACGGATAATGAATTAAACCATGTTAAAACAATAAAAGATGGCGATGCAGTAATCTGCTTTAATTTCCGAACAGACCGGTGCAGGGAGATTACACGCGCTTTAACGCAGCAGGATTTTCCTGAGTTCGGTATGAAAGCGATGATATTGAATTATACTACGATGACCGTTTATGATCATGTTTATCAAAACGTAAATAATATTTTTTCAAATGAAGACTTAAATAATACGCTGGGTGAGATACTTGCCCTACATGGTCTTTCACAGATTCGTATAGCAGAAACGGAGAAATATCCGCATGTAACATTTTTTTTTAATGGTGGCAGAGAAAAACCTTTTGAGGGTGAGCATCGTTTTATGGTTCCTTCTCCTAAAGTTGCAACCTACGATCTAAAGCCTGAGATGAGTGCTTTGGAAGTGAGAGATTGTGTAATCGGTAAAATTGAGGAATTGCAGTCCCCTTTCATTTGTGTTAATTTTGCGAACCCTGATATGGTAGGTCATTCAGGGGTAATGAAAGCTGTAAAATCAGCTGTAGAAACGGTAGATAAGTGTGTGGAAGAAGTAGTAGAAGCGGCATTGAAGCGTGATTATGTGATTTTAATTACTTCAGACCATGGAAATGCAGATTACATGATTAATGAGGATGGATCTGCTAATACAGCTCATTCGTTAAACCCCGTTCCGCTCTTTCTATTGGATAGAAATTATTTACCTCAGTTAGCAAATGGAAAACTTGCAGACATTGCTCCGACTATTTTAGCATTGATGGGAATAGAGAGTCCTGAGGAGATGACAGGAAATATCTTAATCCATCCCATAATAAACATATACAAATAATGGGCTCAAAAGATGTCACATGTTTCAGAGTGATTCAATCAATTTGTTGAGAAAAAATTTTATTTCAGCCTTGGAAAGATTCATGATTTTTTCCTTTGCGTGTATTGTTATTTTTTCATGCACAAAACCGAATACAAACATTGGTTACCAAAAATTATACTTTGATCTAGCAGGTTTTTTTGATGAACAGGTTGCCCAGCTATACAAAGACTCTTTAGTTGCAATTAAAACATCGGAAATCAATGGTGTAAGTGATCAGCATCAAATGCCATGGACTGATTGGAAAAAAGAATTTTCACTTTTTTACGGATCAGAAATTAATAAGGCCTCGTACGCCGGAAAATATTCCATCGACACGATACACAATGCGCAAAATGATTCCTCCTTAAAAGAAGTCCAATACAAAGCAAAAGACATCAATCTTCGAACACAATTGTTAGAAGTAATTTTTTATAAACATACCGGTAAAGTGAAAAACATTCATATAATTAATCATGCTTCCAATTTTTTATCAGGCTCGGATGAGGAATTATTCTATGAAGTTTCGCAGGGATATATTATCAAGACAAAAACAAGTATGAAATTATTCGGGGAAGATAATTTTGCTGTTAAGGGAGAAATGGTAGAAAAAAACAACAATTTTATTCAAAGCGTAAATTAAATCCATTGAACTTTGGCATTGGGGATTTATCTGTAATTCCACTTAGAGAGCAACCATCAGAAAAGAGTGAAATGGTTAGCCAGCTTCTTTTTGGTGAGGTTTTCGAAATACTTGAAAATAGAGAGAAATGGACTAAAGTTCATACTTACAGCGATAATTATATTGGATGGATCAATGAAAAGCAATATCAGCCCATTTCTTCAACCGTTTATAAAGAGCTTACTTCAATGCCGGTTATTTGTAGCTTATTGCCTTTAGCTCTGGCCAGAAGTGAAAACAAAAACATATATATTTCAATGGGAAGCTCACTTCCTTTCTTCAACAATAATAAGTTCATGATTAATGAAGAAATTTTTCAGTTGGAGGAAATGACATTGCAGACCGAAATGAATAACGAAAGTATATGCGCTTTGGCTTTGTGTTTTTTAAATGCTCCATATCTATGGGGAGGAAGATCCATTTTTGGAGTCGACTGTTCGGGACTCATTAATGTAGTATATAAAATGGCAGGCATTAGATTAAAGCGGGATGCTTGGCAGCAAAGTGAAGAGGGCATTTTGCTAAGCTTTATAGAGGAAACCAGACCCGGAGATATCGCTTTTTTTCATAACGAAGATGGAAAAGTTATCCATGCAGGTATTATACTGGAAGATCAGCGTATTATTCATGCATCAGGTTGCGTGCGTATCGATCAGATCGATCACTTCGGGATTTATAATCAAACACAAAAAAAATATACTCACCAGCTCCGACTGCTGCGTAGAGTATCGATTGCATAATCTTCTTAAACTGCTCATTTGATTCCAATTCTCTCCGCACAGCAGGTTCGTGCTGCTGATCAATATACTATAGCGCATGAACCTGTAAAAAGCATTAATTTAATGGAGCGTGCTGCGCAGGCCTTTGTTAATGCATACATTGAATATTATTCTCCCGATTCTCCGGTAATTATCTTTTGTGGCTATGGTAATAATGGAGGTGATGCTTTGGCAATTGGCCGATTGCTCCATATCAAAAACTACAAGGTGAGCATTTATATCCTGGCCAATAAGCAAAATTATTCTGATCAATTTTCAGAGAACCTGATCCGGATAAAAAACATAATGCCAGGTATGGAGCATTACCTGGCAGAAGAACAGGATTTTCCGGTAATAAATGACAATGCCGTTGTAATTGACGGGTTGTTTGGTTCAGGGCTGAATAAAAAAATAACCGGAATTGCGAATTCATTAATAACATATTTAAACAAACAAGATGCACTTAAAGTAGCCATAGATATTCCAAGCGGGTTGTTTGCTGACGAAGCCTCAACAGGTAATAAATTTAATGCTGATCATACTATTGCTTTTCAAGTCCCGAAACTTTCATTTCTATTTCCTGAAAATTACCAATCAGTAGGCCACTGGGAAAAGGTGGATATCGGTTTAAATAAATCTTTCATTCAATCACTTCCCTGCAATAATTTTATACTGGAAAAAACGGATGTAAAAAAATATATAAGGGTTCGAAAAGAATTTGATCATAAAGGCACATATGGTCATGCTTTGATTCATGCAGGTAATACAGGTAAAATGGGTGCCGCCATTCTATGCGCACAGGCATGCGTCCATACCGGTGCCGGATTGACGACCGTTCACATTCCTCATATGGAATCGTTCGCATTAAATGTTTCCATACCGGAAGCAATGACCCTGGAATACCCAATACTGGAACCCGATCTCGCTATCGATCTGACCAGGTATTCTGCAGTTGCCATTGGGCCTGGTATTGGAATAGAGGTTTTACAGAAAGACTTTTTATTATCACTCTTAAAGCAAGTTACAGTGCCTTTAGTTTTGGATGCAGATGCCCTCAACATTCTTTCACAGGAAACTAATAGTCTAAGCCTGCTTCCTGCAAATTCCATTATTACACCTCATCTGAAAGAGTTTGAACGGTTGGCCGGGGAAACTTCAGATTGGCTTGATCGTCATCAATTGCAAGTGGAACTGTCAGCGAAGCATTCGATATTTATAATCCTGAAAGGAGCGTATACCTGCATCACAACACCAGGTGGCAGGAGTTACTTTAATCCTACGGGAAATCCAGGAATGGCAAAGGGGGGAAGCGGGGATGTACTTACCGGGATAATTGTTTCTTTATTGGCCCAGCATTATACACCGCAGGAAGCAAGTTTAACGGGCGTTTACCTGCACGGATTAGCTGGTGATATAGCAGCAAAAAAAACATCTGTTTATTCGCTGCTTCCTACCAACATTATACAGTGTATAGGTGATGCTTATAACCATATACTGTATGATTAGGTTTTTATGAATTTCTATCACACTTATTTCTATATGTAATGGAGGGATAGTGTAGAATTCGCATTTTAAAAGCTATTGCATCTTATCTTTACGGCATGAATTTGTCGCCACTCACTGCAATCTCTCCTATTGATGGCAGGTATCGCGAAAAGATTTCCATCCTCGATCAGTATTTTTCTGAATATGCTTTAATAAGATATCGTGTATATGTCGAGATAGAATATTTTATTTCATTGATAGAATTGGGTTTGCCACAGCTTTATTCTTTTGATAGGAATAAATATTTGGAGCTACGTTCTCTTTATAAAGATTTTAATGAAGCAGATGCAATCCGCATAAAGGAAATTGAAAGAACAACGAATCATGATGTTAAAGCAGTAGAATATTTCCTCCGGGAAAAATTTCAATCATTGGAGTTCAATCCATACGTCGAATTTATCCATTTCGGGTTAACATCCCAGGATATAAATAATACTGCTATACCGCTTTCGCTCAAAGAATTTATTGATAGCCATTTCCTGCCATTACTATCTCAAATTACAGAGAAAGTAAAAGAAAGGGGTTTACAATGGAAAGATATTCCTATGCTGGCTCATACCCACGGACAACCTGCGTCGCCTACCTTATTGGGCAAAGAATTTTTTGTTTTTGTGGAGCGGCTCATAGAGCAGAAAAGACAGTTACAGGCTGTTCCGTTCTCTGCCAAGTTTGGAGGCGCTACAGGTAATATGAATGCACATTATGTTGCGTATCCTGAAATGGACTGGGTTGCGTTTGCAAACAACTTTACAGAGAATATATTAGGCTTAAAGCGCTCACAATACACCACTCAGATCGAGCATTACGATAACCTCGCTGCACTTTTTGATTCTTTGAAAAGGATCAATACCATTTTATTAGATTTTTGCCGCGACCTTTGGATGTACATATCGATGGAATATTTCGCACAAAAAATAAAGGAAGGTGAAGTGGGATCTTCGGCAATGCCTCATAAGGTGAATCCTATAGATTTTGAAAATGCCGAAGGAAATTTGCAGGTAGCAAATTCCATGTACGAATTTTTTTCAGCCAAGCTGCCGATTTCACGGCTTCAGCGGGATCTTACCGATTCAACTGTCCTTCGAAATATGGGTGTGCCTGTAGCACACACCATGATTGCCTTTTATTCAATACTAAAAGGGGTGGATAAACTGATTTTGGACGAAGGAAAACTGAAGGAAGATCTGGAACGAAACTGGTCCGTTGTTGCAGAGGCAATTCAAACAATTTTGCGGCGCGAATGTTACCCGGATCCTTACGGAAAACTTAAAGAATTAACGCGAAAAAATGAAAGAATCACTTCACGGGAAATATTAGCATTCATTGAATCACTCGACATTGATGATGAGGTTAAACAAGAATTAAAAGAAATAACACCATTTAATTACACAGGCAAGTTTGTGGTTTAAAGAGTGGAAAAAAATTATGGCGCAATTAACAGAGGGTGAAGATTACTATATCAATTCAGACGGCATGTTCGTTTTTACGGAGCAGTATCATATAAATCGGGGCTACTGCTGTAAAAACGGATGTCTTCATTGTCCGTATGGATATAAAAAGCAAGAGCAGGAAGAAAACATTTTAGCAAATAATCCAGCAATCAATCGGGATCATTAGTCCATTTATCATTTATTTAAACAAAGTGATAATGATCTGCCCATACACCATTAATTAAAGCCTGTTAGTTGTAACTCAATAATGCTGCCTTCCATAAATTTATTTAAACCGTATTGCTTTCACAGGAGTTATTCTGGAAACCAGATAGGAAGGTATAATCAGCGTAAAAAAACAAACCAATAATGTCCCGATATTTAATCCTGCTATAAAGGCCGGATTAAGCAATACTGGTGCTACCCGCACATAATAAGAATCTTCCGGCAAAGTAATTACATGAAAATATTTTTGAACAAGGCATAATCCTATTCCAATTACATTCCCTAATAATATACCGGTGCCGGTTATATAGGCGGTCTGGTAAAGAAAAATTTTACGGATCAACCAGTTTGATCCTCCCAGCGATTTCAGGATACCGATCATATTAGTTCTTTCCAGGATTAAAATTAAAAGCACGGTAGTCATATTTATTATTGCAACCAGAATCATTAAGATCAATATCACATGCTCGTTCATGCTCTGTAATCCCAGCCAGTCAAACAGATTCGGATTTTCTTCTTTAACAGTTTGTGCAGCTAATTCCTGGCCGGCATATTTTTCATTGATAAGATATGCAAACTTATCCATGTCGTTTATATCATTTATGGAAACTTCAAACCCCCCCACCTCATCAGCCTGCCAGTCATTCAATTTTTGAATCTGCTCAATATCAACCAGGGCATACAAGCGGTCATATTCTGCTAATCCTGTTTTATAAATTCCTGCAATCAAAAGTTTCCGGTATCTCATAGGTTGCTGAACAAAATATACCAACACATGGTCACCTGCTTTTAATTGCAGTCGCTCTGCAGTGGATTGCGAAATAATTATTTTATTTCTTGCTGAAGTATCTGCTGCATTAAATGGTTTTCCAGCAACCATGGAATGGTTTAAAAAGCTCCAATCATAATCGGGTCCAATTCCCTTAAGAACAATGCCTTCAATGTCGGAGTCTGTTTTAAGAATTCCTGCTTTGGTCGCAAAAATCTGGATATGACGAATACCTTTTACCGTATCGAGTGAGGGATAAAATGGCTGAATAAATGAAACCGGAACTTCCTCGTAAGAATTACCTTGTTGAATAGACCGTATGGCGATATGACCCCAGAAGCCAAACATTTTCTCACTGATCTCTTTTTGAAAACCACTTACAATTGAGCCGGCAATAATCATCACTGCAAGACTTAAAGCAACGGCTGTAATGGCAACCCTTATGATCAACCTTGAAAATGAAGGAGAGCGGTTAAAAGCGATCCTTTGCGAAATGAAATATTCAAGATTCATGATATCTGGATGATCCTTTCAAATTATAAGGCTTATTTATTAGCAATGATAAATCTTAGTCCGCTATTTTTGCTAGCGGGCTTCATATATAATAATATCTGTATGCAAAAATTCTTTTTAACTGAACTCATTCTCCTCATTTTTTATAGTTCCTGTTTCCCTCAGGTTATACAACCTGAAGATAATGTAACAACAGGTGCAGAACGAACAGAACAATATGTAAACTATCTTAAAAATAAAAATATTGCCTTATGTGTTAACCAGACTTCTGTTCTTGGAAATAAGAACCTTATAGATACTTTATTGCATTACCATCTTACTATAAAAAAAATATTTGCCCCTGAACATGGATTCAGAGGTAAAGGAGATGCAGGCGAAAATATATTGAATACAATTGATTCAGCGACTAAAATTCCGGTAATTTCTTTGTATGGAAATCACCTGAAACCTCAGCCTGCGGATCTAAATGATTTAGATGTTATTGTCTATGATATTCAGGATGTAGGTGTGCGCTGTTATACTTACATTTCCACACTGCATTATCTGATGGAATCATGCGCCGAAAACAATATTGAATTGTTCATTCTGGACCGGCCGGATCCAAATGGGTTCTATGTTGACGGACCGGTATTGGATACTGCTTTCAGATCTTTTGTAGGACTTGATCCTGTTCCATTGGTTTATGGAATGACTACAGCAGAATATGCCCTGATGCTGAATGGCGAGCGCTGGCTTTCCAATGGTGAACAATGTAAACTGAGATATGTAACGTGCGGTGGATATGATCACAATATGATGTATAGCTTGCCGGTAACCCCATCTCCCAATTTGCGGGACATGACGGCTATCTATTTATACCCATCACTTTGTTTCTTTGAAGGAACAACAGTAAGTGTAGGCCGCGGAACAGATAAGCCTTTCAAGGTGATCGGCTTTCCGCTATTTAAAGGTGGAAATGTTGTTTTCACACCTGTAAGCATGGCCGGAGCAAAAAATCCTCCATACCTGAATGTGAAGTGTCATGGTAAGGATTTATCAGGACTTAATACCGGATTTTTTTTTGAAAACAAGAAAATTTTATTGCAATGGCTGATGACAATGTATGAAGCGACCCCCGGCAAGGATAAATTTTTTATCCCTTTTTTTGATAAGCTTGCAGGCACAGATAAATTAAGAATACAAATTGAAAAAGGAGTGGCTGAAATGGAGATACGCAGAAGCTGGGAACCCGGATTGTCTCAATATAAGGTGACAAGAAAGAAATATTTGCTGTATCCCGATTTTGATTAATGTATTCACCTTTAGGGAATTTATTCAATCGTTATTATTATTCTGTTTATTATTCTGATGGCTGATTTACTTATAAGTTATGAGCGGATTAAAAGAAAATAGTTTAAAAATAGTTTTCCTTGGTACCCCGGAGTTCGCGGTTCCCTCCCTTGAAATTTTAATCAGAAATAATTATGATATAGTTGCTGTGGTCACTTCTGCTGATAAAGCCGCAGGAAGAGGATTGCAACTACAATCTTCGCCCATTAAAAAATTTGCATTAAACCATGGGTTGCAGGTTCTGCAACCAAATAATTTAAAGGATGAAAATTTTATTGATGACCTTAAGAAACTAAATGCTGATTTGCAGGTAGTAGTGGCATTCCGAATGCTGCCAGAGGTGGTATGGAGCATGCCTCGCCTGGGCACATTTAATCTTCATGCTTCTTTATTGCCGTTATATCGTGGTGCTGCCCCGATTAACCGCGCAATTATGAACGGCGAAACTGAAACAGGGTTAACAACATTTTTCCTTAAGCAGGAAATTGATACGGGTAAAATAATTTTCCAGGATAAAATAAGTATTGTTCAAAATGAGACAGCGGGAGAATTGCATGACCGAATGAAAATAGCCGGAGCAGAATTGGTGCTGAAGACAGTACAGGCAATCGGAAATGGAGACTATCCGCAGGTGGAACAACCAGTAACAAACAATTTAAAAAAAGCACCTAAAATCTTTAAAGAAGACTGCAGGATCAACTGGAACGAAAATAGTAATACGATACATAACCAAATCAGGGGATTGTCTCCTCATCCGGGAGCTTTTACGTTTATCAATGATAAAATATTAAAGATTTTTTCTGCCGGAAAAATTATGGAAACCCCCACTGTTTCACCTGGTCAGATCAATACTGCAGAAAATTCAGTTTTGCGCTTTGCTGCTCAAGATGGATGGATAGAAGTGCATGAACTACAACTGGAAGGAAAAAGAATAATGAAAACCGTAGAATTCCTGAAGGGCTTTCGCTTTTAATATGTATTTAGTTATTATATCTCCATTTCTCCTCTAAATACATGGGTAACAATGCCTTCTAACCAGACATCGCTGAAAAGATTTTCCTGTTCCCTGCTGAAATCAACTTTTAGATCACCGCCTAAAGCGTGAACTATCCAACTTTGTTTTAATTCATTCCGCTCTGTATATAAAGAAGCCGCAATGGCGGTTGCCACTGTTCCTGTTCCACAGGCTAATGTTTCGCTCTCAACACCACGTTCATAGGTACGCATGAAAAGGTCCCCGTTTTCAATCCGGGCAAAATTTACATTAATTCCTTTCTCTCTATAAGTTTCATTGTTCCGGATTTTTCTTGCTTCCGGAGCAATTTCAAAATTTAAATTATCTGTGAACACTACGTAATGGGGCGATCCGGTATTTAATACAAATGCTTCATTCAACTTTTCCACTTTTGAAACCGTATTCATAGAAATCCGGACCAGGTCATTTCCGGTTACTTTCGCTTTATGAATTCCATCATAAGCAAGGAAGGTAACGTCAGAAGTAACCATGCCTAATTGTCGTGAAAAAATGATCGAACATCTGCCGCCGTTACCGCACATAGATCCAATTAATCCATCTGAATTATAGTAGATCATTTCAAAATCAACGTCTTTATGGTTTTGCAATAATATTAACCCATCGGCGCCTATGCCGAAATGCCTGTGGCACATTCGGGCAATTTTTTCTTGTGCGGAGGGAAATGATAAATTGCGATCATCTACTATAATAAAATCATTTCCTGCTGCATGAAATTTTTCAAATTTTATTTTATTTGCTTTCATAAGTCTTAAACTACAGGTAACACGTTAAAATTTCACACCTGTCGAAATTTGTTTTTGAACCTCTTTATGTCTTTAAATTTGTTGTTCAGAATGAATCAATCCTGTTAAAAATTAGTTAAAGTATTTTGCCTGGTAATTTCAATAAAATACATTCGTTTTTAAAGGCATATTTTTTGAATAATCAACAGCGTAAAAATTAAATCACAAACTATGAATATTAAGAAACTTGGCCTCACTGCTTTTGTGGCCATCGTTAGTGCATTGGTAGCTGTATCAGCTTACAAATATCTTGATAATAAATACAACCCTGTCTCCTTTGAACAGAGGCAGGCTTCCTCTCATTTTGCGCAGGTTAATTATGACCCTATGCCAAGTGCAGGACTTACAGACTTCAGGTATGCTGCTAAAATTACAACCCCTGGAGTGGTACATATAAAGACCAGCTATGCTCCCCGCCAGGCTTCCCGTAACGATCAGGCTAATCCTTTTCGTGATTTTTTTGGGGACGACTTTAATCCATTCGGTCAGCCTTTCCAGCAGCAGCCATCTGAATCATCGGGTTCAGGTGTTATCATTTCTGATGATGGCTATATTGTAACAAATAACCACGTGATTGATAAAGGTGATAAAATTCAGGTGATTCTCGCGGATAAAAAAACCTATGAGGCAAAGGTAATAGGAACTGATGCCTCTACGGATCTTGCTCTTATAAAAATTGATGAGGATAATCTTCCATTCATCTCTTTTGGCAATTCAGATTCCATAAGCGTAGGAGAATGGGTTTTGGCTGTAGGGAATCCATTTAACCTGGAATCTACGGTAACAGCAGGTATTGTAAGTGCGAAAGGAAGAAATATCAATATTATTGGACGTGAAAGCAGAGATCGTGGCCAGTCCAACGATGCGATTGAAGCATATATACAAACAGATGCTGCTGTAAACCCAGGGAATAGCGGAGGTGCATTGGTTGATACCCGTGGGGCACTGATTGGTATAAATTCCGCTATTGCTACACCGACCGGAACATTTGCCGGTTATTCATTTGCAGTACCAGTGAACATTGTTAAAAAAGTGGTGAATGACCTTATGAAATTCGGTGTAGTTCAGCGCGGATTTCTTGGAGTTAGCATTGCAACTGTTACAGATGATCTTGCTAAGGCAAAACACCTCGATAATTTGAATGGTGTGTATATTGATTCCGTAAACAGTGGCAGCGCCGCTTCTGCCGCCGGTTTAAAGCATGGTGATGTAATAACCAAAATTAATAATAGTATGGTTAATACTTCTCCTGAACTGCAGGAACAAGTTTCCCGCTACCATCCCGGTGATAAAATCAGCGTAACTTATTTAAGGGAAGGAAAGGAAAAAACTGCAGATGTAGTTCTGAAAAACAGGGAAGGGAATACGGAATACATTAAAAAAGAAGAAGTCAGCTCTCAGGCTACTTTGGAAGCCTTAGGTGCAGAATTCACGGAATTAAATGATAAAGAAAAGAAGGATTTAGGCTTGAATGGTGGAGTAAAGGTGATTAAGCTTAACGATGGCATTCTCAGCCGTAATACCAGTATCCGTGAAGGATTCATTATTACAAAGCTGGGTGATCGTAACATCAACAGTGTAAATGACCTTAAAAATGCTTTAGCAAGTAAAAAAGGTGGTGTAATGATGGAAGGCCGGTATCCTGATTTTCCAGGTCAATATTATTATGCGTTCGGATTATAATCAATTTATGAATTCAATTAAATCCCTGGTTAGAAGCCGGGGATTTTTCTTTTATGTAAGATCCTGATTCAAATAATTACAGCCTTGTTAAACCTATGATGTAAATTTTTGTCTGACCAAGTCATAGCACACATGCTTTTCAATTCTGCGCCTATAGTAATATATCAGGATTTTAATGGTAATCTATTTTTTGGTACAGGATAATTGTGGTAAATATGCACGTTGAAAATGTATTATACTCTTTCATTTTTATATTCAAAAACAACTTAGCAGATTAAATAATGCTTCATTATGAGATACAACTACCTTTTTGTCTTTTTCTTAATTTTTATATCTTTTAAATCGGCTTTCGGATCCACATTTATTGTTACTAACAATGCAGAAACAGGTCCCGGAAGTTTGGCTCAGGCAATTCTGGATGCCAATGCCCAATCAGGTATTGATTCCATCCATTTTGCAATAGTTTCCAGCTCAGTTGCTGATCGCACCATTACCTTAACTGCTCCGTTACCCCAAATTACAGGACGAGTTGTTATTGATGCAAATTCACAACCTTTTAGTAAATACTTTGGGTCATCGCAAACTAGAATACAGATTGTCGGCTCTTCCTATTTAAGTAACTGTTTTTATCTCAGTGGTGATTCCATAGAAATTTACGGTTTCTTTATTCATCATTTTACAACCGGACTACTTGTAACCGGCAGCGACTGCCGTATTGGAGGCACTTATGATGGGAATGTTATTTTCGATTGTACTGACCAATGTATTCATGTTGAAGATTGCAAGCAAGCCTCAGTCGTTGGGAATTTTATAGGAATTGATACTACAGGAAAAAAAGGTTCTTCAACAACAGGTATCGGTATTCTGATAGAAAATGGAAGTAAAATTACCATCGGTGGTAAACAAGCCGGGGGTTCTAATATTATTTCAGGAAACACTACAGGCTTATTTCTCGCGGCCTGTACTTACATGGCGATAAACAAAAATTACATTGGTACGGACATAAATACCTCTGCAGCTATCCCTAATGCTACGGGTATTTATATAGATAGCTTTTGTAATAATATTACTGTAGGAGGTGATTCATCAAAAGATATGAATGTTATCTCCGGCAATACTGGCAATGGTATTGAAAGCGGTATGAATGCGTCCAGCATTTTGGGAAATAAAATTGGAACGGATAGCACCGGTATCAATCAGGTTGGAAATGGTGGTTATGGTATCTATTTACTATCAGGCTCAAAAAAATTGTTAATCGGTAAAATAGGTGGTACTTCCGGAAATGTGATTGCTTACAATGATAAGGAGGGCATTTATTTCCAGGAAAAGCTTATTAAAACGGTTACTATTCAGGGAAACAGTATCTTCTGTAATTCGCAAAAAACCGGTAATGGTGGAATTGTGACGAATGGCGGAAATGAGGGAATTCAGATGCCCGAAATTAAAATTATTGATGCCCAGGGAATTATGGGTACTGCTCCACCCAGATCTGCTGTGGACATATACTCCGTTAGTACCTGCAATACTTGCGAAGGAAAAACTTTTATTACATCAGCTATTGCAGCTTCAAATGGGGTTTTTACAGTACTATTTTCAGTTGATGGCAAGGTTACTGCATTGGCCACTGATTCCCTTGGTAATACATCAGCATTTGCAGACTGTAAAGACACATCAGAGAATTCCTGCTTAGTCGCTGGTTTTATAAATAGTCCTCCTTCCGCTTGCAGTGGTACCCCTATCACGTTTCTCGATCAATCGCTTAGCGATTTTAATACAGCAATTACTTCCTGGTCATGGAGCTTTAGCACCGGGGAAACTTCGACGGAACAGAATCCTACTATTACTTTCAATACAGATGGAAGTTATCAGGCAACCTTAACGGTAACCAACAGTTTAGGTTGTACAAGCAGCATTACCAAAACAATAGAAGTAACAACCGGTGCAAAGGCTGGTTTTGTTGCTTCCACAAAGGATCCCTGTATAGGTGATTTGGTTATATTTACCGATAATTCAACAAGCACATCAGGCTCGCGTATCGTTTCCTATAATTGGGACTTTGGTGATGGAACTACAGCCGCTTCTCAAAATACATCTCATACTTATAATTCTATAGCGACTTTTTCAGTAACACTAACTGTGACCACTGATCTTCAATGTTCCAGCTCTCATAGTGAGAATATTACGGTACATGATCCACCACAAGCTAAGTTTGGTGCAGATGCAACCGATGTATGTTTAGGTACTCCGATAAATTTTACCGATTCCTCCACAGCAGGTAATGGAGCAGTTATCAAAAGTTATTTTTACGATTTTGGGAATGGTGACTCCAGCACACGAAATAATCCTCATTATTATTATACTACTCCCGGTACTTACACGGTAACACTTACGGTCACTAATAATTTCGGATGTAGCAACTCTTATTCAATAAGTGTTACTACTCACGATTTTCCTATAGCTCAGTTTACCAGTACCCCAAAGTGTGTCGGTGAAAATGTTCAATTCACGGACCAATCTACCGTTGACAATTCGCTCGACATTGTAAGCTGGTTCTGGGACTTTGGAGATAAAGATTCCACTTCCACCCAGCAAAACCCAAGGCATCAGTATGAGAGTGTGGGCGTTTATACTGTTACACTGACTATTACAGATAATTTAGGATGTATGGATACCCGCAAAGCAGAAATCAGTATTGTAACCGGGCCTACGGTTAGCTTTTCCATTTCTGATACCATAGCCTGCCAGGGTACTTTATTGACTTTTACTGACCAGACCGATACAAGCGGAACTCTCGTCTTTTGGCATTGGAACTTCGGAGACCAGGCAAATGCAAATTCCCCCGATACTACTCATGCATATCAAACTCCGGGTGTATTTGTGGTAACACTGGAAGTAATAAACCGATCTCAATGTATGGGAACAGCCCATGATACGGTGACCATACTCGAACAACCTGCTGCTTTTTTCTTTGCACCTGCACAAAATTGTCTTAATGAGACTATCAGTTTTCTTGATCAGTCAACAGGAGGCACCGGTGCTACCGTTACAAGCTGGCTTTGGAATTTTGGAGATGGTTCAACCAGCGATGTATCAAGTCCATCTCACCAGTACACTGCCGATGGTACCTACCAGGTAACTCTTACAGTACAAAACAGCCTTGGGTGCTTCGGAACGTATTCTCAAACTGTTGACATAATTTCACAACCCCAGGCAGGCTTTGTTTATAACATTGCCTATCCTTCGGTGGAATTCACCAATACCTCAATAAATAGTACTAATTCAGTATATACCTGGGACTTTGGCGACGGAACCACCAGTAATCTGAGTAACCCTATTCATAATTATTCTGCTCAGGCCTCCTATAATGTATGTTTAATTGTAACAGATAACTCTTGCGGAGCAAGTGACACCATTTGCCAGGCTATTTTTGTTACAGGTATAGCTTCCCTTCCAAACACCATAAGTCAGTATATTTCCGTTACGCCTAATCCTGCCGGAAATATTGTTATGGTAAATAGTCTTAAGGAGGATTTAAAAATTGAAGAGATCAGAATGTTGAATGATCTGGGAGCAGAGGTTTATTATCATAATTCGTTTGTGTCTAATTCTTCGATACCTGTTTCAATAAGTAATATGGCAGGAGGAATGTATGCTTTACAGATAAAAACGAACAGAGGATATGCTTTTAAAAAGATATTTCATCTGGTAAAATAAATCCTATCTTTCAAAAAAATACCCATAAACTGAATATTATGAAAAACAGATTACTTCTTATTATAAGTATTTGTCTTTTATTGATGCAGCAGTTACAGGCTTCAATAATTACGGTTACCAGTAATGCTGACGATGGTCCCGGCACATTAAGAGCTGCCATTGATTCCTCAAATGCAAATTTTGGCGTGGTAGATACCATATATTTCGATTTGCCCAACGATGCCGCATCCAGAATGATTGTGCTGCAACGGGATCTTACTGCGTGTGTAGATGAGGTAGTAATTGATGCTTCCACACAGAAAGGAGATCCTCTGGGAACTTCCACAGCAAAAGTTGAAATTACTTCGCTCACCCAGGGTTTTAGTGGAATATCTCTTGCAGCAGATTCCAGCTTTATTTTTGGATTATTTATTCATCACTTTCAATATGGTATATATGTATCCAAATCTTATTGCAGAGTAGGTGATATTAATCGCGGAAATGTTATTGTGGATTGTTCTGCTGCATGTATAAGGATTTTGAGCAGCAACCATAATGAAATAAAAGGTAATTACATTGGTATTGATACTTCGGGAAATACCTATGGATCTGTCACCGATGGTATTGTTTGTACCAGTTCGTCTGCAATAATTATAGGCGGAAAACTTCCAGGAGCCAGAAATGTAATATCAGGGAATCTGAATGGTATTTATTTACAAAACGTGATTGGGGTCAACATCACAAATAATTATATTGGAACCAAATATTCCGGTGGCGGACAACCTTCTGTAGGAAATGAATATGGAATTTATGCCCAGGATTTGAACTCAAATATTGATATTGGGGGTGATACCCTAACGGAACAAAATCTTATTTCAGGAAATTATCAGGCAGGGATTTATGGCACTTTTTATTCTTCCAGAATCAGGGGAAATGGAATAGGAATAGATAAGAACGGTACGGCTACTGGAAATGGAACCTATGGAATTTATCTTGCCAGTGCTTCTTCAGATGTGATTATTGGAGGAGATTCCTTAAGCCAGCCAAATGTGATTGCAAATAATGGAGCCGATGCTATTTTTCTTGAGGGCAATTGTGAGAGAAATACTTTTTCTCAGAATTCAATTTATAATAATGGCGGGGGAATAACTCTTAATGGCGGAAATGGTGGTATTGATTATCCTGCATTGATGACCGTGTCAAATAAGGGGGTTACCGGAAACGCTGTTCCGGGTTATAAGATTGAAGTTTTTGAAGATGATTCTGCCTCGGATTGTGAAGGCCAGACTTTTTTAGGTTCAATAATTACAGGAGCAAATGGAGTTTTTACACTAACAGCACCTGTAACAACATTATCTGTAACAGCTACTGCTACAGATACAGCCGGGAATACTTCAAAATTTACACCATGCAAGGATACTGCTTATCAGAGTTGCATTATCCCAAACATCTTAGCTGATTCGGTTGGTTGTTCGGGTAATTCAATTGTAGCATGGGATGCCTCACTTACATTACCCGGAACTTCTATAATTTCATGGGCATGGGCATTTGGTGATGGCACTGTATCTTCAGATCAATTCCCTAATCATGTCTATTCTGATACTGGCAATTACCAAATTACGCTCTATGTCACCAATGACGCCGGCTGTTCAGGCCAGGCAACTGCAAATATTCATATTAATGCTTCTCCCATAGCTATCTTAATTACAAATGATGAAATATGTACAGGTTCTCCTGTAAGTCTTCTTAATGAGTCAAGTGGTGGCACAAATGATTCTATTGTTTCACTTCTTTGGGACTTTGGTGATGGCACCACTTCCGTTCTGGATAGTCCTGCTCATTCGTATAGTAATCCCGGTACTTACACGATTTCGCTAACGGTAACAAACTCTAAAGGCTGCGCAAAGAGCACATCAGTGAATGTTTTGGTGGATCCTTCCCCGGTTCCTTCTTTTAGCTATGATTCCACCGGTGGCCATCATGTGATTTTTACTAATACCTCTACAAGTAATGGTACACCTGCGTATACGTGGGATTTTGGTGATAGCACTACCAGTACTTCAACCAATCCTGTTCACGACTATAACCAGGATGGAAGATATAATGTGTGCCTGACCGTTTTTGACGATTTATGCCTGCAAAGCATTCAAAATTGTCAAATAGTCGATATTGTAACCGGTGTTCATAATATTATTCCTGAGTTGCAAAAGATACTTATATCCCCCAATCCCGCTTCTTCGCATATTATACTTACAAATGGCGGTAATGTGATAAAAATTAGTTCGGTTCAACTGTTGAATTTAATAGACAACATATCCGTTGCTGAGGGTCAAAAGACTATGTATCAGGGGGATATGCTTACTATTAGCCTTCCTCCGTTATCCAATGGTATTTACCTGCTCCATATTGAAACGGATAAAGGTATACTGACCGAAAAAATTCTAATCCAGAGATAATATTTGTTATAAATATTCTAGAGGAGATCTCAGAAGGTCTCCTTTTTTTATTAAAATCAATGAGTACACTGCCCTTAATTAATTTAAAACGAGCATTAAAATATGAATTCTCACCTTTATAATGCGAAAAAGTGTAATTTGCATGTGTTTTATTAACTAAACCAAAAGAAAGATGAGAAATACAGGCAGACCCCCTACCAAACCCGCAAAGCTGGCAGATGGTTTTTACATTGAAGTGCGTAATATTGGATCCAAAGAAAAAGCCGTAAAAATCCGAAGTGTGACCAAGGATGCAATGGAAAGTAGCATCAGGCAATATGAAGGCAGCAGAAAAGAAGTGACTGTGCTTGGAGAATATAAGGATGAAGAATGGCTCACAAAGTAGGTGTTTATCTGTTTACTATAGAGTGCTTAAAATATATTATGGACCTAATCTAAACGAGCAGGTCCATTCTTTTTTACAGTTTTATCATCTTCATTCTTACAAGCAATTTAACAGCATCGTAATTGCTTAAATTAATTACGTTTGCTACCACAGGCCAACGCTCCATTATAAAGGATGTAGATCTTAATTAAAATATTTTCCTCCTTATTTTATATCTCTATTTCAATATTTTTCATGAACGGTTTTATTTGGTAAACGTGCCAGCATGCCATAATTTAGTGATCGTTTTTTCTAACTCCAATCCAAATAATTTATGAATAAGCAACAATTACAAAAATGCATTGCATCATTTAATATATCGGTAAAAAAAGTTGTTTTAATGGCTGTTCTTTTTTTATTGACTGTTACCTATACAAGGGCTCAAATACAGTTTATAGCTCCATTGTCCGGATCTAAATATCACAATCCTGAACGAAATATCATTATCCGGCCCGGAGCCTTAATTAACCTGTCATCTGTGCAACCTTACTTATTTCAGATTAAAGGTTCATTAAGTGGGGAACATGAATTTAAACTCAATGTAGCCCTTGATAGCAAAACTATAGTTTTAAATCCATTGGTACCGTTTTCATACGGTGAAGAGGTAACCGTAACTCTTCAACAGGGTGTTAAACAGGCGGATGGAAAAACTATAGAACCTTATTCTTTTTCTTTCTTTATTCACCGCCAGTATACACCGGAAGAACAGCAGAGAATGGTAGAATTGAGAAACAAGTCTCTAGAGGAAGAATTTATTGACCCCAAACAACAGGATATAACTTCAAACCGGACTGCAAATCCTTACTATTCAATTTTGAAAAACACGACCCCTGCATCAGGAAATGTATTCTTCAGTAATTTCAGTTTTTTGGGTTATGACACCCAGCGGCTTTGGATCATAAAAAACAGTGGTGACTCCGTATATTCATTAAAATCCAATTCAAAGGGATTTGACTGGAAGCTTAATTTTAATCACTATCTCACTTCTTATGCCTCTGTGGGGTACGATGAGTTCGATTCAAACTATGTAAAGATTAAGACCTTTAATCCTGCCAATGGTTATTCAGCAGATGTACATGAATTTTTGATCTATCCGGATGGCCACCATTATATGCTCACGGTGGATAATGAAATTGTAGATATGACCGTCTATGATCCTTCATACCAGCCGGAGGCCCTGGTGATAGGAAATGCCATTCAGGAATTTGACGCTAACGATAATTTGATTTTTGAATGGCGCACAATAGATCACATTGACGTTCCGGAAGCGCTTCATGAAAACCTTGCCAATGGATCTATTGATGCTACGCATGCAAATTCTATGGATGAAGATACCGACGGCAATCTTATTGTATCGTTCCGGCATCTCGATCAGGTTGATAAAATTAATGTAAACAATGGCAGCTTTATTTGGCGTTTAGGCGGGGTTAAAAATCAATTTACGTTTACGAATGATCCTGCACAATTTAATTATCAGCACCATTGCCTCAGGATAGCAAACGGAAATATTACCTTATTCGATAATAACGTTTGGGGCACCCCTGATTTATGCTATGCTAAGGAATATCAGTTGGATGAAGTAAAAAAGAAGGCAACCTTAGTATGGAGCTATAATCGCCCGGCAGTAAACGGCGTTTCCATGACGAGTTTTGCTATGGGAAGCGTTCAGCGGCAGAGTAATGGTAATACTTTAATTGGCTGGGGAAAAATTCCATTAGACAGCGGATTGCCCAGCATGACCGAGGTAGATGCTAATAATAATATTGTTTGGGAAATGGAGTACGATCCCACCTATTATGATATTACTTACCGTGCTCTTAGGTATAACTGGAACCCATGTGCCCGGCCATCTACTCAATTGCTGAATACCTCCAATATAGCTACCACTTCAGCCAAATTAAATTGGAATGATGCTACAGGAGCTGTAAAGTATTATGTAGAGTATAGAAAGAAAGGAAATACTAATTGGACGAGCGTCAAGATTAGTTCCACCAAACACTCCTATACCGTAACAGGTTTAAGCGCAGGTAAAAATTATGAATGGCATGTTCAAACATGGTGCGATAAAAATGGTAATAAGAAATCAAATTTTACCCCCATCATTACCTTTAAAACCGATGCTCAAAAGGTAATTGATGAGACTGGTTTTAATGACATAAGCATTTATCCAAATCCGGCACATGATTTCATGCACTTAAGATGGACGGCTAATAATGAGAATACGACCTCTGCGATAATTACCGATGTGGCCGGCAGGATATTAAAATCTTGGAATTTAAAATGTTCTTATGGTGAAAATGATCAGACGATATCTTTAACAGACATTTCACCAGGCATTTATTTTATCAAGGTGCTTACCCCAGATCAGCAACAATTGCAAAAAATAGTGATAGAATAAACTTACATTTTTAGAATTAGCGGTGCTTATAGAAAGAGCACCGCTTTTTTATTTACCATTACCAATTAGGGAATGACCCTCTTTTACCAAACCAGGTAATTGAGACTGAAATCTTTTTATGCGGGGAATTGATTCATGCTGCACATAAGGATTAGCTGGATTGTGAGCTATATAATTCTGATGGTAATCTTCAGCTTTCCAAAAAATACTAAACGGTATTATCTGGGCAGCAATTGGAGAAGCATATTTTCCTGATTTATTAAGCTCTGAAATATAATTTTCCGCCAATTGCTTTTCTTTTAAACTCCTGTAAAAAATAATGGATCGGTATTGGGTTCCATGGTCCGGGCCCTGCCCATTAACCTGCGTAGGATCCTCAGCAGCAAAATATACTTTAAGCAGCGTTGGATAATCAACTACCGATGAATCATAATATACGTTTACTGTCTCAGCATGACCTGTTGAGCCGGTTTCCACTTCTTCATAGGTCGGGTTTTTTGTTTCCCCGCCTGCATAGCCCGACACTGCTTCCTGAACACCCTTTACACTTTCAAAAACCGCTTCTTCGCACCAAAAACATCCTGCAGCAAAAGTAGCCTGCTTGTAACCCGAAAGATCACGTTGTGCATCAGCGATGGAAGATGGTTGAGAAATTACCTTGTTTTTCTGAGCACATGATGAAAAACCGGCCGTTAAAAACAGAACCAAAAACAGGTTTGATAAATAATTCATGGTCTTAATTTAAAATTTATTTACGGAATATCAATGTCGAAAGATTTAGAAATTGCCAGGTATTTTGCCGCTTTCACTTAAAAAAAATTAATGTGATGCCTCAAAGCTATTACATAAAAAATCCCGCTCAGGAAAAAAACAAAGCGGGATTTTATTATCCTGTTCCAAACGACTATCGGGTCATCTTTATTTCCATTGTTTTCATTTCCTGGCCATTCATGGTCATGTACATTTCCATAAGTTGTGTATTATCATTTTGAAAAGTGAGCACCTGGCGCATCATCATGTCTTTTCCCGACATAGGATCATTTGTGACACCTCTCAATTCAATGGATTTATTTTCATCTTTCCAGGTACCTGATAACTGAGACATTCCCGTACTCATATTATCTACCCAACTGCTATAGAACATTTTAGTGGCATTATTATAGGCCATAAGTCCCATTCCTTCAAACGGTTTCCCCATCATAGTGCCTGTATATTTGGTGGAAAGGTACCTCCCATCCATCATCATATCGTTCCTTACCTTTGCAGTTGTTTTTGAAGCAGGCTGGGATGGATCCATCCACATGGTAATATCGGCCTTCCAATCACCGACTGATTTAGCCATCATGGCTTGTACTTGGCCAGGCATCATATTAGCCATCATTGCCTGCATATCCGGTTGTGAAGGTTGATTCTGCGCGAATGTGCTTCTTGACATACTTAATAACAATAAGATTAACAGTAGTTGGGTTTTTGTTTTCATCGGAAAAATTTTGCATGAAGATAACTATAACTGTTGTATTTCAGAATACACCAAAAGTTATTTAATTAACGAATAGTGAGGTTATCCCCAAGTTGTAAAAAATTGTTTTAACCTGATCTAAAAAAGATATTGCTTAACCCGCCTTAATTGACGGACTAAACAAAAATGTAATTAAAATAATAATTTAGATACATTATCAATTGATTCACACTTTATTTTAAGTAAGTAAATCCCAGGCACGGGTGCGGTAACTCCAAAATTATTGGTTCCTTCTGCAGAATCCGGTAAGTTTTACAACACCTTATCGTCCTTCCTGATTTTGGTTACTAAAAATTTAATTAGAATAAAAGTTTTTCAGAGTGAGAGGTGAAGTTTCCTTTTATAGTCACGAGATAGATTCCTTTTCCAGGTGCAGTCAGGTCGAACGAACTATCACCGCTGGCAAGGTGTATTTTCTTCTGAAAAACTATTCTTCCCCGCACATCATACATTAGCAAGTCGATAGTTTCGGCCTGATCTGTTTCAAAAGCAGCAATGTATCCTGAAGCCGATTTTGTAAAATAAAATTGCAAATGGTCTGAATCCTCCGCAGCATCTTTACCGGGTGTGTTCTGGCAATGGGAGATTTTCAGTGAAAATGATATTTCCGCTCTTATTGACGATCATTCCTTTCAGCGTCATTAAACCTCCTTTGTAAGTAAAGGAGCCACTTTGAATCTTATTGTTAGAGTTATCAAGATTTTTCCATGTTATGGTGGTACCAGATGATGGCTTAAAATCCTGCAGACGCCGAAACGTGAGATCGGTAGTGCATGTTTTATACTGATCCTGATCAAGTACTCCGCCTACATAAAAATCTTTTATAAATATATTTACTGAGTAATTGCAGGAATTATCAATTATAGAATCGTCCCAGTCAAGATAGCCATTGATAGCGCCATAGGGATCTCCATCATTTTTTGAGCCATTGCCCGGATCCTGATTTATAGAACAATTTGAAAATGCCGGATATGATTTATTGTTTTGATAGCGGTAGATGTCCGGAGTAGTTTCATCATTAGAAAAATTTTTGCCTCCGCCGCCATGTTCTCTCTGATCCCAATACCAAACACCTCCATAATGGTTGCTCTGCAGAGAATCAAACCATTCAATCTTTCCATCAGTCCAGCCTACCTTATCATCATTTTTTCCATGAACATCAAAAATTAAGGGAACATCTAATTCGCGGTTATAATAGGTCATCCTCCGCATATCACTGAGCTTGGTGAATAGCAATGGATCACTGGTTCCTGGAATCAGCACATCAGTATTTAATTTAACAGCGCTGGTTCCCCATTCTTCCTCATATACCGAAACCCCGTTAGAGCCTATTGAAATTGGTTCTACAATATCATAGACTGCTGAAATTTCTTCAGGATAAATCGCAGCTGTAAGCAATGCTCCGTATCCGGTATGAGAAGTACCGGTTGTATAAATTCTTGATGCATCGATTGGCAGATGCCGTTCTGCATAATGAACGGATTCAATATATCTTTTTTGCAAATAAGTCTTTACTGTTCCGGTAGTGGGTATTGGATTCTGATCGGTATAAATATTAAAGTTTTGGTGGTAACAACACATGTATGAATTATCCCCAAAGGATCCATCTTTCTTTTGAATGGGCAGCCAATCATCGACTAACAGCACATAGCAATTAATAAAATCAGATTTGCCCCCGTTTGCACGGGCTGCCAATGAAGGGCCATCGTAATGAATGAATAGAGGATAGCTCTCAGCGCTGCCTTTTTTTACGAGTGAAAAATTAAATCCATAAGAGCCCGTACTATTCATAGCGGGATAAAGACTGGTCTCCTGATTATTTACAAATTGCGTGTATCTTTTTTTTACTTCACCATTTGACTGAATAATGGAATCCTGGAAAACTGCTTCTGGTTGTACAATTTTCTCCTTTACAGGAGCCGATAAACTGTTATCACCAGGCAGATTTTTTTTACTTCTGAACCGGTTGAAAGATCAGTTACTGTTACGGCAAAGTAGTTGAATTCATTATCGGTACACGTAACAGCATACAATCCCTGATTACTCAAAAGCGGATCTCCGTTATCTTTTATTTTGAAAAAGACATCCTTTGAATCAAGCTGTGAAAGGCGTATATTCTTGGCTGAGTTATCTCTTACAAAACCAAGAAGCAAGGAAGCAGTTAATTGTTTTGGATCTGAAAAAGGTGACGCGGAACGGTAAACGTTATACTGCAAGTTGGTTGCATCGGAATTAATCCAGGTAAGGAAAACCTGGCCATTACTATACGTTGCCTTAAGGCCTGATATGGTGTAAGCAAAGGAATAAAAGGGTAATAAAAAGACACATAAAATGCTAATAAAAAAATGCGCAAAATATGAGAGCGGGCTAAAAGTTGTGAGTGTTTCATGGTGTTTTTGGTTTTAACTAAAACTAAAACATCCTGTTTTTGAAACCAAACAAAAATAAAAAGCACCATATGCCTTAACTCTTATATGTATATCGTATTATAAGACCATGCCCCATTATATATTATAGCAAGAAATAACCTATAAACCCGTACCTGAATTGGGTTTAATATTAGCTATCTATATAATGCAAAGAGGGTTGGTTAATTTTTGCTTTATTCCGGTAATGCAAAATCTTCCGGAATTTTTGGAGTTATATTTTTATAAAAGTCCCGGATAATAATAAAATCCTTTTGAATATCACCTGAAGGAACAAAGGATGGACCTACACCTGCTTTCTTTTCAGCATAATCCAGATAAGCCATTACTATGGGAACGTCTGCACCGAGGGCAGCGTAATAAAATCCTGTTTTCCATTTAGTAACCCGTTTACGTGTTCCCTCAGGAGGAAATACAATAATTGCCCTGTCATTAGATTTAATATATTGAATCATGGCGTCCACCATGCTGTTGTTTTGAGTACGGTCCACCGGAACTCCTCCCATTTTAATAAACATGCGCTTGAAAGGAAATTTGAAAAACTCCCTTTTTATTAAAAATTTTCCTCCGAACCCCAGCCACGCCCGGGCACCTGAACCGTAAATAAAATCCCAACCGCTGGTATGCGGTGCGACCAGCATCACGCATTTTTTAATTTCTGGTGGCAGATTGTCACCTAACTTCCAGCCTGAGAGCTTATAAAACCATTTAAAAAACAGGTTGAACAAGAAATAGAATTTTTAAAATTGAAATATTCAGTAACCGTCAAGATAATGAATAAGCCTGTGCCTGCCTTTAATGGTTAGTCCGGTTATATTTGTATTCACTGATGGATTTATATAAATATGTAACAACGATACGAATCCCTTCCATAGTAAGAAGAATCAAAAGATGGATGTCACCCCGATTTGATCCGGCTTTTGAAGAGCGCTTTCGTGTTGAACTTTCTAAAAGTGAATTGCTTCGAATTAACATTCTTATCAGGGCCACTATTGCCGGAGCGATTGGAGGTTGCATCAATTTTTTCATAATAAGGGAGGAAAAAGTTTATACTCTTTTAATCAATCTCCTGCCGGTATTTTCTATTACTGTTTTAATTTTATTGATATATGAATTTTCTACAAGAGCTTATGTAAAAAAGTGTATTCAACAGAAAAAGCCTGTTTCAATCTCTTTTCAAATTATTAACCTTATTGCAGAAAGCAGTTTTCCGACTTTAATGATGCTGCTATTGCTGACACGGATGAATACCATTGTATTACTTTCTACACCGTTTACTTTACTTTATTTTCTATTTATAGTGCTATCAACACTTCATCTGGAATTCCGGCTTTCTGTCCTTACAGGATTTGTAGCAGCAGCAGGCTATTTTTTAGCAGCTAAAGTTCTAATCCACGTAGTTGAGATTCCGCAGGGAACATCACCATTATTGATATCCACTACCATTATTTTGGGAAGAAGCTTTGTGATTTTTATTTGCGGAGTAGCATCCGGCTTCGTGGCTCTGGAAATAAAGCGGAGGGTCATAAACACATACCAGGCAGTAAACGATCGTGATCGTATACGATTGGTGCTTGGTCAGCACGTTTCACATGCTATTGTAGATCAAATAATAAATGAGAAAAAGGACATACACAATAAACGTTTGTTTGTTGCAGTGATGTTCCTTGATATCAGGGATTTTACTCCATTGGTTGAAAAACTTGAGCCGGAAGAGGTGCTCGATTTCCAAAATAGATTCTTTGGAATAGGTGTGGAAGTAGTAAATAAATATCATGGCATCATTCACCAGTTTATGGGTGATGGATTTATGGCGACTTTCGGAGCACCCTTTTCATCCGTAAATGATTGCCAAAACGCAGTGGATGCGGCATTCGGAATTTTAAAAAAAACGCGGGAAGCAGCAGATCAAAACATATTGCCTTTAATCAGGCTGGGTATAGGAATACATGCCGGAGAGGTGATTACAGGAAATATCGGTACGGACCTGCGGAAACAGTATTCCATTGTAGGGAATGTAGTTATACAGGCTGCCCGTATAGAGCAATTGAATAAAGAGTTTCATTCCCAACTGCTTATTTCCAGAAATGTTCTGGAAAAAATTAAGAACGAAAATCCTGAGTCTCTTGGTAAAATAAAATTGAAAGGTGAGAGTTCCCTGCTTGAAATATTTCGTTTGGCATAATTACAATTCTGTAAAATGTATATGAAGGTGCCACTATTTATTAAAGATGTTTTATTATAGAAAACCAAAGTGAATTATTACCCAGTTAATACCGACTGTAATTGTTCCATCAGGTCTGAAGATCGAAAAGGTTTTGATATGTAGCCATCGATGCTTTTTTCAATGCATTTATCCTGCTCTGTCCTGGTAGCATTAGCGGTAAGCGCAATTATCGGAATATCTTTAAGCGGGGAATCAAATTGGTTCCGTACAAGTTCTGCCATTTCATAGCCATCCATTTCAGGCATTTGCAAATCAAGTAAAATGACATCAAAAGGCATCGCTTTTAGCTTTTCAAGGGCTATTTTTCCATTCTCAGCAACCTCCACTTTTACGTGAGGGATTTGAGATTCAAGTGTATCAACAGCTACCAGTTGATTAAACTTATTGTCTTCAACCAATAATACTTTCAAGCCATCAAGAGAAAATGAACTTTCTGAGACTATTGAATTTATTGGAACATAAGAGAATTCTTCAGCAGCTAATTTTTTGTAAGGAATGGTAAAAGAAAACTGAGTTCCTTCATTCACTTTACTGGTAACACCTATCGTTCCACCCTGCATCTCTACAAGATGTTTGGAAATAGACAATCCTAGCCCTGTTCCGCCATACTTCCTGGTAGTGCTTGCACTTGCCTGCACAAAACTTTTAAATACATCGTCCATTTTTTGCTCCGGAATTCCAATCCCTGAATCAGTTACTGCAAAATGCACTGCGCAAAATTCTTCATTCTCTTCCTGAATAGTACATTCAATTTTAACAAAACCATTGTCAGTAAACTTGATTGCATTGCCCGTAAGATTAATAAGAATTTGTTTTAAACGTACAGTATCGCCCGCTACTTCTGCTGGCAGATTCTCATCACACGTTACTGAAAATTGGAGATTTTTTTCCTCTGCTTTATAACGCATGGTATTGTATACCATTTCCACAGAATCGCGAATGCTGAAATTAATTTCTTCCAGTTCTGTTTGTCCGGATTCTATTTTTGAAAAATCCAGAATATCCTGAATAATGCTTAATAGATTATCTGCCGATTGCCGGATAGCATCCACATATTTTAATTGCAGAGCTTCCAGCTTAGTCTTCGACAGTAAATTGATGAGGCCCACAATCGCATTCATAGGTGTACGGATCTCATGGCTCATATTTGCAAGAAACTGCTCTTTGAATTTTTCAGATTGTTCAGCCCGTTCTTTATCTTTAATAGCTATTTCTTTATCACGCTTAGCCGTTTCCACTTCATGCAGCAGCATCAGGCCTTTATTCTTACGGCTTGATTCTTCATTGACTAATTCTTCTCTTAAGGCAGTTGAGGATTTAAAATATATCAATGATTTTTTGAAATCATTTCGTCTTTCATAGGCGCGTGCAAGAGCTAATTGTATTTTATACAGCGTTTCTTTTAATGCATATTGTTCGGCTTCTGCACGCGCTTCTTCAAGCAAGTGTATTGCCTCCCGGTCCCTTTTTTGTTCCATAAAACATTCACCGAGACAGCATAAGCCATTGCATTCATAATTTTTTCTTCCAAATACACGTGCCAGCTCTATGCTTTGACGAATACATTCTTCTGCCTCCTGAAATTTTTTAAGCTTTTGATATACAGTACCGATATTCATAAGGCAGGCACCCTGCCCCTGTACATGGTTTAATTCTTTCTGGTACTGGAGGCTCAGCCTGAGATGCTGCAGTGCTTTGCTATATTCCCCTAAATCGCGATATACCGTTCCCAGATGATATAACGATGCAGCTTCCAGCAGCTTTATTCTCAGAGCCTGAAATATTTTGTAAGAATCCTCAAAATGCTGCATTGCTCTCTTGATTTCTCCAATTTTTCGAAAAATAATTCCGAGGTTAAGGAGTGCAGCCCCTTCATTAGAGCCATCATTAATGCTTCGGGCAAGTGAAAGCGTTTTTAAATGATGCTCCAAAGCTTTAGGATAATTACCAATGCATTCGTATACCATTCCCATTACCAGGTTGGCAAATGTTTCGGATTTTATATCGCCTACCTCCTGAGAAAGAGAAATGGATTTATGGGCATTTGGTAACGCTTCATCTATTTCTTCAATATTCAACTGCATAAAAGCAATATTACTCAGCGATTCAGCCAGCCCTTTTTTATTGCCCTCTTTTTCATAAATCTTAAACGCTTCCTGTGAAAGCTGAAGTGACTTCTTAAAGTCTGACCGAATACGGCAGCATAAAGCTTCGCTGTTAAGTGAAGCGGCAATGCCTTCCTGATCTTTGATTTCTATAGCGAGGCGCCATGCTTCTTTAGCCATTGATTGTGCACGATCAAGAGAGTAGACATACAGCTCGCGCGAAAGGCTGTTTAAAATTCGTATTCGATCCTGTGGCTCAAGTGCTAAGTTGAGGTCCTCTTCCAGCAAGTGCATTTTATTTTGTATACTCTGGTAATCGGTCATAGGATTGAGACAGAAAATATGAAAAATGGCAACTGCTTACCTTAAGTGCTCACGATACTAAATATCATAAAAATAAGTCATAAAGTCTTTATACTTCTTGTATATCCTAATTAATTAGCTTTTAGTGGTTGCAGTGCATGTGTTGCAACTTTATAAAAAATGCTCTAGATTCATAAAAACAATTCAGTTTCTATCTCATAAATTAAAACTTAAATAGTTTAAGCTCATCTTTTTTAAGTAGATATAATCTGTTCCGCTCAATGCTAATATCCATTATATCAATTGAGTCGGGAAGTGTTATCTTTTGTTCCATTATTGTTGTTACCTGATAGGTGTGAAGAGCGTTCTGAACACGGAATAAGACCTGGTCGTTACGCACCTGGAATTTAGTGATATTTTTAAATGGAAGTGTTTCTTTATAAATTCCGTAATTGTCAAATATTAAAATACCAATATCTGGATCGGTTATATATACATATTGATCCCGTTCCCGCATGTAGGAGGGATGGACCGCTTTTCCAATTAATGAAAACATATCACTGCTTTCCAGTGAAATGGCATTATTACGGTCAATTTTTTTTAGCTTATAGTCCTGTTCATCGAACACCCAAACGGAGTTATCGCGGGAAGCAACACAAGCCACATTAAAATTCAAAATACCAATTTGTCGCAGCCGCATTACAGACAGTTCTGATAAGGTATTATCAACCATTACTATTGTTCCATAATCCGGATAGGTAAGTATAATTTTCAATGGATCTGTAGCATCTACAGAGCGTAGAGAGCCGTATAAATTCTGGTTGTAAGTAAAAAGGATATTGCCTGCAGAATCCATTTTTACGAGCGAGCTGTTTCCGGAAATCAGATAGGCATTCTGTAAATAATCCGTAGTAATAAATGAAGCATCGATCTTTACAGAGATTAAAAAAATAAAAGACAGTATAACGTTGACAGCAGGAAGCATATAAATTTAATAAGCTTAAATGTACTTCCAATTCTGCAGGCTTATCTCAAGGTGATAAATAATGAGGTCAGCTTATAATATTTTTTGAACAATATCTTCAACAGAAATACCATCTGCCTCAGCTTTGTAGTTACGAACAATACGGTGGTGTAGAATAGGGGCAGCTACAGCCTTAACATCTTCTATGTCCGGTGAGTATTTACCATTAATAGCTGCATGACACTTTGCGCCTAAAACCAAAAATTGGGATGCCCGCGGACCAGCCCCCCATGACAGGTAATTATTAATAATGGCAGGAGCTTTTTCAGTGTTAGGCCTGGTTCGCCTGGCAAGTGAAACCGCATATTCCAGAACATTATCAGCAACAGGGATTTTTCTTACCAGTTGCTGAAAAAAAAGAATATCATCTGCTGAAATGATTTTCTGCAGAATTGACTGACGCGCGCTCGTAGTATTTTTCACCATTTGCACTTCCTCATTCATATTCAGATAATCCAAAGTAATATTAAACATGAACCTATCTAATTGCGCTTCAGGAAGCGGGTACGTGCCCTCCTGTTCGATTGGGTTCTGGGTTGCAAGTACAAAAAACGGAAGCTGCAGCAAATGTAACTGACCGGCAAAGGTTACCGACCGCTCCTGCATTGATTCAAGCAACGCTGCCTGTGTTTTAGGAGGTGTTCTGTTAATTTCATCTGCAAGGATAATGTTTGCAAAAATCGGCCCTTTATTAAACTGAAATTGCCTCGCTTCGTTTAAAATTTCTGAGCCAATAATATCACTCGGCATCAGGTCTGGTGTAAATTGGATGCGCTTAAAGCTTAGATCAAGCACGTCAGAAATAGTTTTTACTAAAAGTGTTTTTGCCAAACCCGGAACGCCTACCAATAAACTATGTCCATCACAGAAAATAGAAATGAGAACGAACTTTACCACTTCATCCTGGCCTATAATAACTTTATGAATTTCCGAAGTCAGTCGTTTATAGGAGCTTGCCAAACCGTCTACTGCAGCCGCATCAGACTGAAATGTTATTGTTGAGTGTTGTATGTCCATTTGTCTAAAACCTTACATGTTTGAAATTCCGGTTCTATAAGAATATATGATTTCGAAATACGGTCCTTAAGCCAGCTATTTACGGCTTCATCCTGTTTTTTCGCAAGAGTAAGACCGGATATTTTATCGTAATCATCTCTCAGGTTTGCCTGATGCGGTCTTGATTTGGATTTCAAATAGATGAGTCGGAAGCCCGTTTTCCCTTGTTTATCGTGAAATATGGTAGGCTTTGAAACGGCTCCTACCTGCAGCGTATCTGTGGCAGTAACCAGGCTTTGATCATAGGTACCAAGATCACTTATATTGAATGCGGAAGTTTGGCTTGCAGGGTTTATAATCATACCGCCATTATTTTTTGATCCTTCGTCCTCACTGAACTTGCTAACGGCTTCAGCAAATGATGATTTTCCCGATTGAATCAGATAATAAGCGCTATCTGCCAGCTTACCTGCATTCGTGAGATCATAAGAGGTAGTTTTCGGCTTAATAAGAATGTGCCGGACATTAATACGATCACCCCGCCGCTCGATCAATTGCATAATATGAAACCCAAAAGCTGATTCTATAATATTAGAAATATCATTAGGGTTTTTAAGAGAAAAGGCAGCAGCTTCAAAAGCCGGATCCAGCTCACCCCGGTTTACAAATCCTAATTCTCCACCTTTATCCGCTGAGCCTGGATCTTCTGAATAAGCACTGGCCAATGCTGAGAAGTCTTCTCCGTTCTTAATCCGTGTTAATAGATCTTCCGCTCTTTTGTAAGAATATTCTTTCATCTCAATACTCACCTTAGGGTAGATAATTAACGCGCCAAGTTCTTCCTCCGCATTATAGTAGGGTAAGCTATCTGTAGGAATGCTATTGAAGAACTGCTGGACATCTGAAGGAGTAACTTTTATGTTAGTAATTATGTTTCCCTTTTCTTTATTCGCAATGAGTTGTTCCCTGATCTGGATTCTGAATTCATCCTTAATTTCCAGAATGGATTTACCATAATACTCTTCTAATTTTTCCACGCTTCCAGCCATGCCTGAAAAAGAACGTACCCGGTGATCCAGCTCATTTTCTACTTCATCATCACTCACAGTTACACTATCAATTACTGCCTGAGCTATAAGAAGCTTTTCTATAAGGAATTGGTTTAAGATTTCACATTTGAAATCGGCCGGCACTGGTAAAGTACTTTGATAAGCATATTGCTGGTATTGGGCTTCCACATCTGAAAGAAGTATGATGCGATCATCTACAATGCCCACCACTTTATCAATCACTTTTTGGGCTGATACAATGGTGGTGATAAGAAATAAAAATATAATAATTATAATGCGCATTAATTACTTTTTCGAAGCATAAATTTCAAAATCATTCCTCTGCATGGCATCTTCATAAATGCTTTTATGAATGCCGCTTATCAGTGTCAGCTTTCTTTTATTAATAATAAGATTTCGGATTTCTTCCTTTACAAAACTAAGAGGTGCAATATTTCCTTTAGTACGGTATCCTCCAAACTTTACGAGGTAAGCATACTGTGAATCCGGTACTTCGATGTATTTATTATTATATTTGATGAAGCTAAAATTAATCTTTTCAACAGGAAGCAACGCGGCTACTTCCTGCATATTGTACCATTCGCTATCCCCGATAGCATAATTTATCGCGTACTGTTTACAGAAGCTTCGAAGTTTGGTGAAATTAAAATCATTAGGATGATTGATCCAAATACGGACTGAGTCAAGGCTTATAACGGTTGTCAGTCTTAATATTACGTACTTCATCCGGACAATATCTTCTTTTAACTGGAATGTTTCCAAATGGTTTTTAAAGTAGCTATAGACTTCAGAATCATTTACGGAAGTATCGATTTTTTCCTGAAGAAGTGCTTTTTCATATAGATATATTTCAAGGGATTCTTTGTAGTCACGAAGCTGATCATTCAATTGCCGTTGATCGGCGGGCAAATTTTCTTCGGCATAATGCACGATAAGATTATGGCGAATCCAGCTGTCAATATAATTTTTAACAAGCTGCAAACTATCTAATGGTGTGGCAGCATCTTTACCTATCCCCTCAATATCAGATTGGTACAGGTATTTGTCAAATGCACGCGCAATTGGGGTTTTTTCATCTTTTATAGCCGGATGGTAATTGTTGCAGGAACATAACAGAGCAATAAGAAAAAAGCAGTCAAAAGGAAATTTCATGCTTATTCACAGTACTATAAAAAGAGTGTCTTATTTTTTAACAATACTTTGAAAAACCTGCTCATTGATTTTCACGGGATATTTTTGTCTAAGATCCGCAATCCATTTCTTTTCAAGATTTTCCTGATAATCTGCCACTACATATCCTTTTACATCGGTCAATTGCTTAGGAGCAGGTGGTAAAATGCTTACAATTTTCATTATTTTAAACACAGAATCGGAGTTTACTGTATATGTAGTGCCAGCCGTTCCCCAACCGAGTTTTTCAATTTCTGATTCTTTACCCTTTTCGAATTCTGCTGTCGCAATTGTAAGGTTTGTTTTTCCTTTACGGTTTAATTTTGAAAGCAGATCATTATCGCTACTATTTTTAGCCATATATTTCTTGAGATCTTCTTCACAGTCCTTATTTTTACACATGTAAGTAGTTACCTGAGCCCTTTCCTGCCCCATATAATTATTTTTTCCTGCCTCATAGAAAGTTTTTAATCCGGTTGTATCTTCCACTGCTTTTGTCCATACCTTATCACTTGCCAGATCAAAAAGTAATATACCATTCATGTATTCTTCCATCAAGTCTCTGAAAGGGGGGTATTTTGATTCCAGGCGCGCATCTTCAAAGTTACCAGCACTTGCAAGCACAAAGGCATCGTAAAGTTTATTGTACATGCTTTGCAGCCCACCCTGGTTCAAAAATTTACGCTGATTTTTTAAAATAAAGTCTGCAAAATCCTTTTGAGTATAGCTTTTTTTCTCCGGAACCCATTTGGTATCTGTAAATGTGAAAAGCACATCATTCATATTCATCATCGCAGAATCATTCCAGTTACCTTTCAGCAGTGATGAATCCATTTTCGACATCAGGACTTTCTTCTTTTCAGGGAACTCAGTAAACCTGTATTCTTTTTTTACCTGGTTTAAAAACGATTGTTTTGCATATTCTGACCACGGACCATTTTCTACCTTTTTCTTAATGTCGTCCCGGGTTTGCTCATAGGTGCCAATTGGTTTTTTTTCAATCAGCTTAATAATATGCCATCCAAATTTCGTTTGAACAGGTTCTGACATATCTCCCGGATTTTTTAACGCAAATGCCACGTCTTCAAACTCGCCAACCATTTGTCCGGTACCGAATGATGGCAATTTTCCACCATTTGCGGCTGATGTTTTATCCTGTGAATTCTGCTTTACCAAGTCATCCCAGCTGGCGCCATTCTTTAATGCCTGATATAAAGAATCAATTTTTTGTTTGGCTTTGGTTTTATCCTCGGAGGTAGCGTTTTGCGCAACTTTTATAAATAGATGTGATGCAGTTATCATTCCCCGTGAGTGTCTAACATCAAGAACTTTAATTAAATGATATCCAAAACGGGTACGTACAATAGTCATTTTACCGACCGGGGTGCTGTAAGCTGCAGTTTCAAACGGATATATTACCTGCAGGGCAGTTATATATCCTAAATCTCCCTTATTGTCTTTGGCTGATGGATCACTCGATGAATCAGCAGCCAGCGTATTGAAATCTTTTTTTCCTGATGTTATTTGATTTTTCCAGTTAGTAATGCGTTTATAAGCTTTTAACGTGTCAGCCTGGGAAGCATTGGGATCAAGCTTCAGCAAAACATGTTCTATATGTACATCTTTCTGCATGCGGTTATAAGCTTGTCTCAGTATGGTAGTATCAAACATGTAAGCTGGTGTAAGCTTACTGCGGTATGTTTTAAATTCATTTAACACCGCCGCTGTAGTGTCCATCTTCATATCGCGGGACTGCTTTACTTTTAAACGGAAATTCACATAAAGATCAAGGTAATCACGAAGTGATTTTTCACTAAAATCTGCCTCACCGCTTACATTGGTTTTTTGATAGACCTTCACAAATTCATCTTTTGTAACCTGTTCACTGCCAATAGTAAACAATACCGGATTTGTGGTTGAAGGAGCCTGAGCAAAACTTTCAGAGAAGATTAATAGGGTGATTAAGCCCGTAAGCAGGACAATCATTTTCATAGGGGAAAAGATTTTGATTATAGCGATTTTAAGAGGCGCAAACCTACATGAATTCATTTCAATACGCAAATGGTATTTATTATAATCCTATGAATGTCAGAGAAGAGCTTCCATATTTTGATCCGGCAAAGCTATCACATGACTTAGTTTATATATGTTTCAGAAAAGCTTTTGGTGATTACAGTACGAACTTATAACGCGAAATAGACAGCACTAACTCAGAGCATTCAGGAACTGATTCAACGACCCGGGTTTATATACAAAAATTTGCCCCTGGTATAATAATATCCTACCTTACCCTGAATAAAATAAACACCTGTGGCCATATCTGCAAAGTCGAAATTGAAGGTAGTTTGACTTATTAATGAAAGTTGTTTTTGATACACCACTTCTCCCATAGAATTTATAATTGCGAGCAATACGGATGGTGCACCAGGATTTTGTATGGTAATATTTAAGCTCGAAGGGGAATCGAAGGAGACGTCAAATGTATTTTTTGGAACCACACTGGTAATTGTAAAAATAGTGGTCAAAGTATCGTTACTTAAGTATTGATCCTGCTGCTGATTGGGGTCAGTGCTCCAGACTGTAAAAATATGTCCTCCTTCACCTGTGAATGCTAAAGGCAGCGTGATATTAGCGACATAGCCAGATGGCAAATTGCCCATAAAATCATATGTTTGAATATCCTGTCCGTCAATCTGGTATTCAATGTGCAAAAAGGTAAGGTCGTTTTGTCCTTTATTCATGATTTGAACCATAGGATTAAATGACTGTGCCTTAACCGTATCGCCAGGCACAATTATCGAATTTATTCTTGCATCGTTACTATAAGTATAAGTGGTGTTACATCCTGCAGTAGAGCTTAAAATGCTTTTACGTGTTGTATTTAAAATCCCTATCATTTCGTTTGCCTGGTCTATCGTAAACATATACATACAGCGATCATCACTATAATCCATATAATTCATAGACATGTCCCCATTGTTATCGCAGGTAATGTGAGGAAAGGCCACGCAACCATAATTAGCATCAGCCTGATTTGGAGTATCATCAATATTATCAGACCCATCGCATGAGCCACCATCGTCCCCCCAGATATGGGTTAATCCAAGCCAGTGCCCCACTTCATGTGTACAGGTTCGTCCGAGATTATAGCGGGGATCCAAATATTTGCCTTCCCGACCAAAAGCCCGATAAGTAACTACCACGCCGTCAGTAGGATTTGCTTTAGTTCCCGAGGGAAGAGTAGTAAAACCTAATTTAGGAGGAGTGAGGTTACAGACCCATATGTTCATATATTTTGTGGAAGGCCATGCATCATCACCACCCTTTTTGGTAAATTTTACACTGTCATCAAGGTCAAAGGAGATATGGGTGGTAGAGGTGCGAATAATACCCGTAGTTGCATTTCCAAACGGATCAACAGCTGCAAGGCAAAACTCCATTCCGGCATTACCTATTAAGGGTTTATAAATTGGTGGAGCTTTAACAGTATCAAAATTCATTGCCTGGTAATCCTCATTCAAAACATCTATCTGACTGCGTATTTGATCATCTGAGATATTTTCAGCAGCTGTATTATATACTACATGAACCACCACCGGGATTGTGGCAATATTACGTGTGGATGTATGATCCAGGATCCATTGAGCCGCCTGTTCCTGAACTTGTTTTATAGAAATTTTGGTTCCTGGGTGCAGCTTTTCATATTGATCCAGGTATTCCATAGTTCCACACCTGTCTGCCTGCTGTCCCAATAACCTGGAATAAAAAACAAAAAAAATAATTATTCCTCCAACGAATGACCTTATAAACTTTATATTCATGTTATATTATAAAGAGCAGTAAAAGTACAACTTGCGTATTATCTGAAAAAGACTTGCTGACAGTGGTATACTTACACAATTTTAGAATGACCCGGTTGCTTCGGTTTAAATTTATCGGTTATTCATATACCAAACAGCTTAAAAAGGCTAAAAAGAAGGTAATGTAGTTGCATTGAAACAGCGTGATTACAGAAACGCTGTAATAACCCAGCCTATTTTGATTGGTGTCGCATTAATTTTAAAAGATATTACAGATATTTTCGATTATGGGAGGCAGCGTCAGTATATTAAATGCCAATTTCTGTTGCAAAGCATTTATTACTACAGCCTCAAAATATATCTGTTATTGAAGCGATGTAGGGAGCCTTATACTTAGTAATTCTGATAGGAAGAATTATCGGAATATCCGGACCTGATAAAAAAAACTTAAATGGAGAACATTACACTCAGGAGCGTAATTGATGATTCAGGAAATTCTGTAAGTCCTGTTATGGAGCCTGGCACAAAGAATTTTCTGATTGATATCGATGGAACGATTACATATGATATTCCGAATGAAGAGCCGGCACGTATGGTAAGTTGCCAGCCGTACGCTGATGCGCTGCTTACCATTAACAGGTGGTACGAGGAAGGTCACATCATATATTTCTTCTCTTCGCGCACAGAATCTCTCCGTGGGATTACGGAGACGTGGCTTAAAAAACATGGCTTTAAATACCATGGTATTCTGCTTGGTAAACCCCGTGGTGGTAACTATCACTGGATTGATAACCACATTGTGCGTGCTACCCGTTTTATCGGCAAATTTGGTGATCTTGTGAAGAAGCAACACGAAATAGAAGTGTTTGAAAAATAGTTTTGCCTTTTACTTACATGCTTCCCGAAAATCAATTTTCAACCTTACTTGATGCTGAAAAAGCTGCGTTTGATCAGGGCTTCAAACATCATTTTATAGTACATGAAGAGAAATTGACCAGCGTTGAAACACAGCAAACATTTCCTGCGGAAGAAGTTAAAATAATAGCATTTAACAGGGTAGAGGGCAGCAGCGATCCCGATGAGAGCGCAATCCTTTATTTGATTGAAACAAGATCCGGTTTAAAAGGCACCCTTACCGATGCATTCGGAATTTATGCTGATGCTCAAGTCTCTGAATTCATGAAAAAGATTGAGATCGACCGGAATGATATAGCAGGAAGATTTGAATCTAAGCTTTGTTTGAATTGCAGCACTCCGCTACGGGGACAATATTGCTATTCATGCGGCCAGAGAGACGAACACCTCCATGAACCTTTCTACAACCTGCTTGCACATGGATTTTCTGACTACTGGCACCTCGATAGCAGGTTTATCCGAACATTTATACCCCTGATTTTTAACCCAGGCTTCTTAACACGTGAATTTATTTCCGGTAAGAGAGCTTCTTATGTACATCCCGTACGGCTTTACTTTTTTATAAGCGTTATATTTTTTCTGATTTCTGTAAGTGTATTTAATAAAGAGATAATCAAAACTTTTTCTAATAATCCATTGTCTTTTTTTTCCTTGAAAGATTCTACGCTACGTACGGATTTGGAGTTAAAAAACAGAATGAAGGGATTAAGTGCTTCCCGGCAAAAACAAATAGTTGATTCCTTAAATAAGAATTACAGTGAAAAAATATCCCGTATAATCGGGGATACGTCGGAAAAAGATTCAACCGGGTTAAGGATTGGTTTGCAGCAGTCTGAAAACAAAGGTTCCGACGCCATCTTTTCATCATCCAGTAAATTACCATCCTCCGTAGAAGCATACGAAGATTCTGTAAACAGGCTGGCTATTAACCAGCGTCCTTCCTGGATTTGTCAGCTTTTTGAGAGACAACTTATTCATCTGAATATGCGTGCGCATGAAAATGGCAGCGAGCTGATCCAGGAATGGCTGGAATCATTTGTGCATAACCTTCCAAAACTTTTTTTCCTGTTGTTGCCAATATTTGCGCTTATCATGAAACTGGTATATATCCGGCGAAAGATCTATCTGATCGATCACGGTGTATTTACACTGTATTTTCATTCATTTGTTTTTCTGCTTTTTCTTTTAGTATTGCTGGCAGGGAGTGTATTTCATTCAGCCTCATCGCATGCAGGTCTTATCTTTACTATATTATTTATTTACCTTCTTATCGCCTTAAAAAGAATATACCGGCAATCGTGGATTAAAACTGTAGTTAAGGAGTTTTTAATACTCTTTCTATATGGTCTGTTTATTTTACCGGCAGCATTGCTCGTGTTGTTATTATCAGGAACCACCTTGTAAAATATTTTACAACAGTGCTTTTAATTCTGCCAGCGAATAAATTTCATGCATCAGAATTTCTTGGTGCAGAACTTTATCCGGATTAAAAAAAACGTGGTCCATCCCTATAGCTTTAGCACCTGCCATATCTGCTTCTATACTGTCGCCAATAAAAACGCTGTTTAGAATGAAAGCATTTGTCTTATCAAGAGCATATTTGAAAATTTCACGGTTAGGCTTTTGACTTCCTGCCATTTCCGAGGTAATAACATATTTAAAGAAAGAGATGATTTTGGAATGGTGAAGCTTTTTATTCTGTACTTCCTCGAACCCATTAGTAATAATATGTAAAGAATACTTCAGCCTTAAGTATTCCAGTATTTCAATAGCTCCGGTATGCAGATGGGTTTTTGTAGGCAGAATTTCGAGGTATTTTTCAGAAAGATTTTTGATTAGAATTTCATCCTGCACTTCAAATTCTTTGAGGGTGCTTCTAAAACGTATGATGCGTAAATGTTCCCGCTCAATCAGCCCGTTCCGATATTGATCCCAATAAATAGTATTGTGATGATAATACCTGGAGAGAAATTCATCCCGGCCAATACCCTTTTTATCCAGCCGGAACTCCTCATAAATATCGGTCAGCGTTTCTAAAGAATTTTTTTTAAAATCCCACAACGTCTCATCTAAATCAAAAAAAATATGCTTGTATTCTCTCTGGTTCAAAGCCTTAAATAAGTTATAAAAGTATGGGAATAGAATATCACGGCAGAAAAAATAGTACATCTATGTACCTTCCTATTATCTGGAACCGATACGTAATAATTTACACTATCATATATATTTGGGCGACGGTATTGCATAGTGCTTAATATCGTTTCTTATTATCTTCATAAATTATCAGGCAATCTAATTTTATTATTTTTGCGCTTTAAATGGTCAGATGGCCGAGTGGCTAGGCAGAGCTCTGCAAAAGCTCATACAGCGGTTCGAATCCGCTTCTGACCTCTTAGAAGTCTCGCATTTAAACAATTCTCCCAGGGTTAGCTGGGTTTAAACGATTCCATGGGCAGGTATAACCTTAATCTACCATCAATGGTTATTTCATCAATATGGCCGGATACTTTTCTATCATCACTAATAAAGTGAAGGTGCATTTTGGTATCATGTTCTGCGAGAACGCGATACTGTTTCGTACAATAAAAACCAACAACAGTAGTAGTTACATTTTCGCTTCGCCCTTTCAACCCTGAATTTTTTACTTTCTTATTGGTTATTTCCTTATCGCCAGGGCTCCAATCGCTCACGCGCCAGTTAAGAGAAGACACCGTTCCTTTCAATAGAAAAGGAAAAGCTACCTCAGTATTCAAGCCGCTCTTAACAGAAGCATCATTTATAAATTTTTCCAACTGCGTGTATGTTTTTACGGCAGCCGGAATTTCTATTTCATTCCAATTTTGCACCTGGGCGTAAACCAGAAGTGTAGCAGTCGTATTCCAGGATGAATCAATATTTACCTGGTTATTTGTAATATAAGAAGTAAATGGTCTGCTGTTTTCAATTACAATAAATCCCTTTAAGTTCGTAACTGAACCCAATGCATAAACATTAGGCTTATCCTGCAATTCTTTTAATGCAATATGCTCCGCCATATTACCCTTCTTAATTAAATCCTCGATTTCACCTACTGTTGTAGCATTGTAACTTTTAGAAGTGTTACAATTAATGTGAATCAGTACAACGAAAGTTATCAATAAGTAAATCTTCACCTGGCTGCAATTCATGAATAAAATTTGAGTCAAAGATGTCACGATTTTTTAAAAAATAGGATTTCGGCAGGCACGAAAAATCATTTGATTTCCAACTTCTTATTCTTGTTACTTACCCTTACACTTTCTTACTTATATTCGCCAGAAGCATTATTTTATGGAGTATAAAAGATTGGGTAATTCGGGACTTCCTGTCAGCATATTATCATTTGGATCATGGCTAACGTTTGGACAACAAATTGACGATAGTGTAGCAGAAAAGTGCATGAAAATAGCCTATGATCATGGCATCAATTTTTTTGACAATGCAGAAGTATATGCGAGGGGTGAATCGGAAAAGGTGATGGGTAAGATTCTGAAAAATATGAACTGGAACCGGGATTCATATATGGTGTCCAGCAAGGTTTTTTTTGGAACAGGAAATCTTCCTACTCAGAAAGGACTGCACCGTAAACATATAATGGAGGCATGCCACGCTGCTATGAAGCGTTTAAAAGTAAATTACCTCGATCTGTTTTTTTGCCATAGGCCTGATCCTCAAACTCCGATTGAAGAAACAGTGTGGGCAATGCATTCGCTTATCCAACAGGGTAAGGTTTTCTATTGGGGCACATCAGAATGGAGTGCAGAACAAATCATAGAGGCTCATACAGTGGCAGAAAAGCACCATTTAATGGCTCCCACCATGGAACAACCCCAATACAATATGCTTCACCGTCAGCGCTTTGAAGCAGAATATGCTCCTTTATATGAGCGCTATGGCATGGGAACTACCATTTGGTCTCCTCTCGCTTCAGGAATTTTAACAGGCAAATACAACAATAGCAAACCTGGTAGCACACGTCTTTTTATGAAAGGCCTGGAATGGCTGAAGGAACAAAAGCTGAATGACGAAAATGTTTTGGGGAAAATTAAGCTACTTAGCGCTTTTGCGCTGGAAATTGGAATCAGGATGCCTCATCTTGCAATAGGTTGGTGCCTGAAAAATTCTAATGTAAGCACCGTAATCCTTGGCGCTTCAAAAACAAGCCAGCTTAAAGAAAATCTGGATGCCCTGGAAATACTTCCTAAACTTACCGATGATGTAATGGCCCGGATTGAGACAATTTTACAGAATAAGCCTTAGTCATTATAGAAAAAAAACATAATTTAATAATTACAAGGAGAATTTCAGCACTACTAAAATCCTCAAGCAATCTCAATACTTTTTGAAAAAGATACTTCTCTTCCATGCTCTTATCCTTTGCACCTTTTCAGTTTTTGGACAGGTAACTGATGATTTCTCCGACGGCAATTTCAGCTTTAATCCGGCTTGGGCAGGTGATACGGATAAATTTATAATTAACTCTCTTTTTCAACTACAACTGAGTGCACCTCCTCCTACTTCTACTTACGATACGGCTTACCTGCAAACTTCCAACAGCAGGCTTTTGGGTACTGAATGGCAATTTTTCACAGCCTTTAATTTTGCACCTTCCGATCAAAATTATTTAAGAGTATACCTGGCAAGCGATCAGAGTAATTTAAAAGATTCATTAAATGGTTATTTTCTTCAGTTTGGGTCACGACTGGATACAGATGCCATTGACCTTTATTTGCAAGACGGAACTATTGAAAAATTGATTGCCCATGGCATAGATGGTCATGTCGCCAATCCTGTTTCTATTACGGTTAAGGTTGTTCGCGATGAATCGGGTAACTGGTCGGTCTATTCTGATCTTTCAGGTGGAACAATTTTTTCATTAGAGGCAACCGGAACTGATACCACCTTTATTACTACTAATTACTTTGGATTTTTGTGCCGTTATTCAAGCACCCGGGCAAGTGGTTTTTATTTTGATAACGTTTATATAGGTCCACCTGTGAGCGATACAATAGCTCCTTCAGTGTCCTCGCTTATCGTGCAATCTTCTAACCAACTGGATGTCATCTTCAGTGAACCAGTAGATACAGCATCTTCAGAAAATTTATTCAACTATATCGTAAATAATGGGGTAGGAAATCCGATTTCTGCAGCAGGCGATTCTTCTAACCCGGATGTAGTGCACCTTACTTTTGGTATTAATTTCCCTAATGGTTTAATTGATACGCTGGTGATATCAGGTGTTAAGGATTTTGCAGGAAATATAATTAATGACACCGCTGTAGGTTTTTCTTTTTACACTCCTAAGCAGAATGATATCATCATTAATGAGATTATGGCTGATCCTGATCCACCTATCGGACTACCAAATTCAGAATATACTGAATTATATAACCGAACATCTTATCCAGTTAACCTTGCAGGCTGGTCATTTAGTGATTCTACTTCATCCGTAATACTTCCACCCTTTGTTTTGCCGCCAAACGGATATGTTCTTCTCTGCAGTCAGAGCTATGTTTCAGCATTTTCCGTTTATGGTGCCGTAATTGGACTTTCTTCTGCTATAAGTCTGAATAATGAAGGTGATGTGTTAACACTTTCTGATGCCAGTGGATTAAAGATAAATTCCGTAAGTTATAATGCAACATGGTATCACGACGCAACTACTACAGGAGGAAGATCTTTAGAATTGATCGATCCGGGAAATTTTTGCGGAGGCTTTACCAACTGGAGTGAGTCAAAAGATTTGAGCGGGGGAACTCCTGACCGGCAAAATTCTATTTATGCTAGTAATCCGGATACTGTGGCTCCACAGCTTCTGGAAGCGGTTATAGTCAGTTTAACGGAGATAGATCTGTTTTTCAGTGAGGCATTGGATAATTCAAGTGCCTCGGATCTCACCCATTATTCTATTAGTCCATCGGAAACTCTAATAAGCGTAATTGCAGGAAATACTGATTTTTCTCTTGTAAAGCTTTTTCTGGGAACTCCCTTAGACTCCAGCACTATATATACAATTTCCATACACAACATTTCCGATCTGTGTGGAAATATAAACGATGGAATTTCCAATGCATCGCTTGAGCTGGCAATACCTGCTTCAATTTCCATTGGAGATTTAATTATAAATGAGATTCTTTTCAATCCGAAAACGGGCGGATATGATTACGTGGAAATTTATAATAAGAGCAATAAAATTTTTGATCTTAAGGATTTGCGTATTGCCACTACGGATGCTAATGATTCGCTTCTTGATATAATATCGCCTGTTCCCAACGGATATTCGTTTTTCCCTCAGCAATACGTGGTATTTACAGAAAATCCTGACGCAGTGAAACTACAGTATGCAGCACAAAACCCGGAATGGTTCATTAAAACTCCAATACCATCATTAAGCAATACAGAAGGAGTAATGGTACTTTTAAATTCTTCTTTGCAGAGAATAGATCAGCTGCATTACTATGAAAGCTGGCAGTTTCCTCTACTGGCCAGCGATGATGGAGTTGCACTTGAACGCATAAGCTTTAACGCTCCCACTCAAGATTCTTCAAACTGGCATTCGGCAGCATCAACTGCAGGTTACGGCACCCCATCGTATAAGAATTCAGAATATTATTCTCCGGAAGCAACTAATGCAATTTCGATTACACCGCAAGTTTTTTCTCCGGATAATGATGGGTTTAATGATATAGTATCTGTAAATTATCAATTTGATAAACCTGGGTATACTGCTAATGCTACTGTTTATGATGCGCAGGGGAGAAAAATAATTGATATTGTTAAAAATCAAATAGTTGGGCAATCAGGCAATTTTACATGGGATGGTATTGATAACAATGGTGAAAAATCGAGGTTAGGTATCTATATAATATATTTAGAAGTTTTTGACTTGAATGGTAACGTGAAGCATTATAAAAAAGCGTGCGCGTTAGGAGGTAAAAAGAATTAAAAAATATTAGTTATATATATTATATATTATTGTCATAGTACTATCAGGTTTTGCAAACAATTGATCAAATACAACTTTAATCCCTCCTTTGCGTAAAACAAATTATTTATTTTCTAAATCATTGTATTTAATTAACTATCCTTGATTCATTCACTACTTGTTGTCGATGATGACATTCCTTTTACTACGGTCGTCAAAGATTCTCTGGAAAAGGAAGGTTATAAAGTTCATGCTGTTCATCATGCCAATGCGGCTCTTAGTATGTTGGATGATAATTCAAACAACATTGAAGTAATGGTGCTCGATTGGAGCATGCCGGATATTTCAGGAATCGAATTGCTAAAAAGAATAAAAAAACAAAAGCGGTTTGAAAACCTTCAGGTGATCATGCAAACGGTTATGGATAGCCCTGAAAATATACAACAGGGTGTAGAGGCGGGGGCCTTTTTTTACCTCGTAAAACCTGTAAAAACCGAATTGCTTCATTCCACCATACGCGCGGCTCTTTTGGATTATAATAGAAATAAAAACTTGCTTCAGCATCTTCGTGAAACAGAGACGGCGCTTCACTTCATGGAAGAAGGGGTTTTTCGGTTGCGTACGGTTTCAGAAGGAGATAGCCTTGCTGCTCTTATAGCCAGGCAATGTCAACGGCCTGAGGAAGCTATTTATATATCTGAATTATTTGCAAACGGGGTGGAGCATGGGAACCTTGGAATCACCTACGATGAAAAAACGGCACTTATAGCAAAAAATCAGCTTGCTGCCGAAGTGAATCACAGACTTTCTCTCCGGGAAAATCTGAATAAATTTGTGAACGTAACCCTCAAACGTCGGGATGGAAAACTTTCTATTTTAATTGAAGATGCGGGAAATGGATTTTATTTCGATAAATTTCTTGTCTTTGATGACGCACGTGTATTTGATAACCATGGGCGAGGAATAGCCATCCTTAACTCGCTTTTATCTCTTCACTATATCGGCAAAGGAAATAAGGTTGTTGTAGAATTACCGCTTGCAGAACACCTGCAGGAACAGTAATAATAAAGCCTTTTTCTACTTTTGGATGTTTTTGCAATTATATCTCCATAGTCATTCCAGGGTATTTTATTGCAATACATTAAATAACACATAGGCACCGATTCTATTATTATCGAAAATTTTTTTTGGCCTACCTGAATAACTTAACGCTGATATGCCGGTGAACAATACCCTATGAAACGCATTGCTATATTAGCTTCAGGTGCCGGGTCTAATGCAAATACCATCATTGATTATTTTCGTTACCATCAGGATATTAAAGTTCAGTGCATTATTTGCAATAATTCAAAGGCCGGGGTAATTGACATAGCCGTTAAAAATAAAATTCCTTATTATGTTATTTTGAGAACAGACTTATATGAAACAGACACTGTAATAAATCTGCTTACAGAATTAAAAATAGATTTAATAGTGCTTGCCGGATTTTTATGGTTGATTCCCGATAAAATTATTAAAAGGTTTAAAGCAGAAATTATAAATATTCACCCGGCCTTACTTCCAAAATATGGAGGTAAAGGATTATATGGATCACGGGTGCATGAAGCGGTAATAAACGCAGGAGAGAAACAAACAGGCATTACAATCCATTTTGTCAATGAGCAATATGATGAAGGGGAAATTATTTTTCAGGAGCATTTTCCAATTACTGAATCAGATAATATTCATTCGGTTCAAATGAAAATACATGAACTTGAACATATATGGTATCCCAAAATTATTGAGCAGTTACTTTCAAAAAAAATTAAATTTAAGCCTTGCACCTAGCCTGTATATGCCTGTTAAATAGAGTATATCTTACTGTAATGATTTACCGCTTTGTATCTTTGTAGTTTAGCTTCCTCCCATAAATAAAACAACCATGATTTTATTACTTCGGAAATTACTTATAGCATTTTTATATTTTTTAGGTATTGGAATTACCGGGGCAAATGCTTTTACAGTAAACCAGCTTCAATCCTTATATCAGGATGGGCAGGTATTTCTTACATGGAAATCTCCTGATAAGACCAATTTAAGGTATAATGTATACCGATCTTCTACTCCGATAAACACAAAAAATGATCTGAAACATTCGCAATACATTGGCGATGTGCGTGACAGTTCATCCAGAAATGTTCGTCTTTCATCAGTTAAAGGAAAAACTGTTTTTATTAAGTTGAAGGCAGATGCAGCACCTCTTAAATCCAACAATGGGTTATATGTTATTACGTGCACTTCTTCCGGGTCTTTTTATTATGCAGTAACTGTTATCACTTTGTCAGATAACTTTGAAGATAAAACCATTAATCCCGGATCTAATAGCTTATCGGTTGGTGTAATGGAAATGGTAGCAGACCCGCAACCAATTTACCAGGATTCAGCAATTTGGAAAACAGGAGATGTTGCAAAGTACTATGCTCAATTTGCCACTAATCAAAATACACCTCATTACCCTGCAATGTGTAACCAGGGTTCTTATGTTTATAATTTTTATGTAATTAAACGGGGAAATTTCATCCATCAACCGTTATTTGTTTTTTATGAAGGATTGCTGGAAAATTCTATAAAAGGTAATGGACTGGGTCAGTTTGAAAATAAGACGATTACCAATTGCACTATTATGGGATGCGATGATTGGTTACCGGGCCCGGATAATGGTACCGGCCCGCAATCCGGTGATAAAACTTTCTGGATTGGTTATCATGAAAACTTCGATATGTATACGGACAGCAACCCGACTTCGAAGACAGGAACTATCCGAACGTATACACAAACCAGGCTCATTCACACCATACTCTGGGCTGATAAATATTTGTCTGTTGATAGCAATAAAGTATACCTGGTTGGGGTATCGGCAGGCGGATTTGGAGTGCTGATAACGGCCAACATAATTCCTGATAAAATTGCTGCAGTATATGCAGTAGTTCCTCCCGTACATGGTGGAACATCCACTGATGAAGACACACAGCTTTATGGTACTGCTGAAGCAAACCTGCCCACTGATGTTTTAAATCCCGATACAGGTGATTCAATCCGCATATGGGATCTAATGGAGCTGCGACATATGGTAGATGTAAATAAGAGAAGAGGTCTACCCATATTATTTACGGTTCATGGAAAAAATGATGAGACTATTACCTGGACAACTAAACCATCATTTTACGATTCACTGAAGGTCAGCCATCAGGGTACTACTTTTTTTTGGGATCAGAGAGATCATGATGGAAAAGGTGCTAATTTTTTAGATAATGAAACTACTCCAGCCTTCTATTTATACAATAGCACAAAATCGTTCCCGGTTTTTTCAAACTGTTCTATAAATCAAAATCCAGGCTCTGGTGATCCTGCGAATGGTGATCCTTACGGTGCCATCAATGGCTACCTTGATTTTGATTCCAGCATAGTAGATCAGCCCTGCACGTGGTCCGGCAGAATATTTTTAAAAAAAATGTATGTTAATGGTGTAGTCCAGCCTGCTTATAAAAATTGCACAGCAGATATTACTTTACGGAGGCTGCAGTATTTTGTACCAATTGAGGGTTCAACGGTAAAGTGGTCCAATTATAATTCTGTTAATAAAAGAGTACAGCACGGCTCTCTGGTATATGCGGGGGGGGCGATTACAATTACAGGCATTAAAATTACAGATGCCGGAAATAAGATAGAGTTTGATATTTCAAATTGCAGTCGAAATTCTGAACCTAAAAGAAGCGTTAACCTTAAAGATTATAATACACCAAGCAATTTAATAGGAGAAAATACTTCATCTTTTTATATTATTCCTATTATAACAGGTGCTGTAATCCGGTTTAACATTTCAGACGCGGACAATCTTGAATTTAGGATGTATGATGTTATGGGAACATTGTTGTGGAATAAATCCCTTTATGTTGTTCCCGGTAAGGGGGAATTGACGTTACCGCGCCCCGGTTCAGGAATGTATTTCATTGAAATAAAGGGAACTTCAATTGCATTGGTACAAAAAGTGATTTTTTAAAGAGGTACCATAAATGCACAGGTTTAATTCAAAGTTCTGCTATACTTTCGCCGCCGGATTCTAAATGCTGAAACAAAGTTTTATTAAGCATATTCCTAATCTTTTTACCCTCGGAAATCTTTTCCTGGGCTGCCTCGGTATCATCTTCACATTCAATGATCACATTTTTCCTTTGCAGGTAAATGAATTGGATGAAGGCGGAAAAAATGTTTCAATCATCTTTGGATTCAATAATCGTTTGTACTTAAGCTCTTTTATGATATTCGGAGCCGTGGTACTTGATTTCCTTGATGGATTTTCAGCCCGAATATTAAAGGTACAGTCTCCAGTAGGAGCACAGCTCGATTCACTTGCAGATATGATAACATTTGGCCTTCTGCCTGCGTGTATTTACTACCAGTTGCTGAATGCCGCCTTTCAGCTTAGGCCAAACGCTTTATTTATTCCGGAACTTTATATGATGCCGGCATTTTTAATTGCTATTTGTGCTGCGCTCAGGCTTGCCCGGTTTAATGTGGATGAGCGGCAGGAAATTGAATTTCTGGGCCTTGCTACTCCTGCATGTGCATTGTTTACTGCTGCTTTGCCTCTTATCATTTTTACCAATGCATTTAACCTGTCTGTTATCATCCTTAACCCGTGGCTATTGTATACCCTGATTATTATCTTTTCCTGGCTAATGGTTTCAAATATTCCTATGTTTTCTCTTAAGGTAAAATCATATACATGGAGAGGAAATGAAGTAAGGATAATTTATTTACTGATCAGTATAATAATGATAATCGTTTTTAAATATGCAGGCTTGGCAGCCTCTATTGTATTCTATATTCTTACGTGCATTGTTCAATACTTTTTTACTAAAAAACCAGGCATGAAATATTTTTAACGTATAACAGTAATTTTACTATAATATGATTTACAGGGCCGACATAAATATAATGCCATTGAAAGAGCTTCTTGATCCACAGGGCAAAGCCGTTCACCATGGCTTAAATAATCTGGGCATAAGCGAAATAAATGATGTTCGGATTGGCAAACACATCCAGCTAAATATGGATGCTGATAATTTGGACAAGGCAAAGGAACTAACAGAAGTTGCCTGTAAAAAATTATTAGCAAATCCTGTTATGGAGTATTTTGAGTTTACAGTGCATGAGTAACTTCGGCCGAATAATTATTGGTGCATTTGCAGGCTGCTTTTTTACCTTAAGTGTACATCCGCAATCAGCACTTATACTACGGGCACATGCTATTATTGATACACTTACCTCATCAGGCATGCATGGTAGAGGATACGTTGATTCGGGTGAATGGAAGGCAGCTCAGTACATCAGTACCCAATACAGGGAGCTGAGTCTTTTGGAATTTAATAAGGATTATTTTCAAAAGTTTTCTCTGGACGCAAATACTTTTCCGGGCACAGCATCTGTTACTATCAACCATCAAAAATTATTTCCTGCCAGGGATTTCCTGATTGATCCGGTATCATCAGGTACTTATGGAAAGTATAAGACATTAGCCATTAAAAATAATTCTGCTGATACATCTGATGCTGTGGTCAAAAGGTTAATATTAAATCTTAAACATAAAAGATTAAAAAATAGGGTTGTTACATTTCAAAAAGAAGATTTTACTTCAGATCAATTTATTAGTCTCAAGAAGAACCTGGTTGGGGCAAATTGCCTGGGAGCAAGGGGCTGCATTGAGTTCTCCAATGAAAAGCTTACCTGGGATGCCTCTCAAAAAGTGCTTCCCTTTTTTTATCTGCAGGTAAAAGAGAATCAGCCGGAGCAAACAAAGGTTTGTGTAAAAGCAAATTTTGAAAATAAATTTCTGAATGATTATCCAACACAGAATGTAATTGCATATGTAAAGGGCACATACTATTCCGATTCTTTTCTTGTCTTCACAGCACATTATGATCATCTGGGTGAAATGGGCCACGGTACCTATTTTCCGGGAGCAAACGATAATGCCAGTGGTATTGCGATGTTATTGTGCCTGGCTAATTATTTTTCAATACAGCCACCCAGATACTCGGTTGTTTTTATGGCATTTAGCGGTGAGGAGAGCGGCTTAGTGGGTTCACATTTTTATGTTAATCATCCACTGTTTCCCCTAAGCAAAATCAAGTTTTTAATTAACCTCGACATTGTTGGAACTGGAGGAGAAGGTATTAAAGTCGTAAATGCTACACTTTTTGAAGATCAATTTAACAAGCTCGTAAGCCTTAACGACAGTCTTCAATTCTTAAAGGTAATTTCACCCCGCGGTAAAGCTGCCAACAGCGATCAATATTTTTTTTCTGAAGCCGGCGTGCCCTCTTTTTTTATTTATACCATGGGAGGCATTTCGGCTTATCATGATATCAATGATCGCCCGGAAACGTTACCACTTACTAAGTTTGAGGAGCTTTATAATTTACTAATTGTTTTTGCAGGGTCCTTTTAATACCATAAATATTTACGAAATATAGAAGTCAGAAATGCTTTTTATCGTTCCTACCCCTATTGGTAACCTAAATGATATTACACTTCGTTCCATACAGGTTTTAAAAGATGCAGATGTAATATTAGCAGAAGATATGCGCAAATCAGGAATTTTGCTCAGGCACTTTGCTATTGAAACAAAAATGTTTTCCTATCATCAGCACAATGAACATGAGGTAACGCCCCTGGTAATTGAAAGAATGAAGAACGGTGAAAATTTTGCCCTGATCAGTGATGCGGGTACTCCAGGAATTTCTGACGCAGCTTATCTCTTAGTTCGGGCATCGCTTAAAGAAAATATAGAAGTAAGCTGTTTGCCGGGGGCCACTGCATTATTACCGGCGCTTATTTTATCAGGCCTGATAACAAATGAATTTACCTTTATCGGATTTCTTCCTCAAAAAAAAGGCAGGCAGACTAAGCTTAAAGAATTATCTGAGGAGAAGAGAACTTTAATTATTTATGAATCGCCAAACCGGTTACAAAATTTGCTCCTTGGTTTAATGGAATACTGTGGAGGTGACCGCAGGGTTAGTGTATCACGTGAGCTTACTAAAAAATTTGAAGAAACAAAACGCGGATCGCTACATGAGCTTAGCAAATATTATAGCACAAAAAATGTAAAAGGAGAAATAGTAGTGGTAGTAGAGGGAATTCAGAAGTAACAAATAAACAGGCTTGATAAAATTGAATAATTATTACTTCCGAAATTTAAAATAATATACTTGTCAAGGATTCAGAAACTTTTACTCTCCATATCGTGTGGAGTATTGCTCTCACTGGCCTGGCCGCCTCTTCCATGCTTTCCATTTTTGTTCCTGGGCCTCATTCCAATTTTATGGCTGGAAGAAATCTGTGCTGATTCTGCAAACGGCCATTGGAGTTTCTTTGGATATAGTTACCTGGCATTATTAATCTGGAACGTATTGACCACATGGTGGGTAGGTAATACTATTATTGGAACCGGAGATATTTCAAGTGTATTTGCCGGTGTATTTGCTAATACGGCAAATCCTTTTCTTATGTGTATTCCATTAATTGGCTACCAGCAAACAAAAAAACATCTGGGTGAAAAGTTTGGATGGATTGCTTTAGCTGGTTATTGGATGACCTTTGAATTCATTCATCTCAGGTGGGATTTAACCTGGCCCTGGCTTAATCTCGGAAACGGATTTTCCCAATATCCGCAAGTTGTACAGTGGTATGAATACACTGGAACTTTTGGAGGAACTTTATGGATTTGGATTATGAATATCTCAGGTTACGTTATTTTACGTGATTTTCTTTTGAAAAGAAATGTATCGATCAGGCGGAAAAATATAACAGGTTATTGCCTGCTGCTGTTTTTACCTTTATCTATTTCTGTTCTTCTCTATTTTTCATATCGGGAAAAAGGAAAGCCGCAGCATGTGGTAGTGGTGCAACCAAACATAGATCCCTACAATGAAAAATTTGATTTTACCACACTTAATAAGCAGCTTCTTACGCTGATTGAACTTTCACGAAAAAAGATAAGTCCGCAAACAGACTACCTGGTATGGCCTGAAACAGCTATTCCCCAGGGAATCTTTATTACAGATATAAAGGATGATCCCAGCATTCACACAGCGCAGCAATTTTTAAATGCTTATCCCAGGATTAAATTAATAACCGGCATTAGTGCATATGCAAAATACACCTCCGCTACAACATCTACTGCGAGATACTCTTCTGAAGGAAATTTTTATTGGGATGCCTTCAACTCTGCCATACAGCTAGATACGTCAAAAAAATATCCCATCTATCATAAATCAAAGCTGGTACCAGGGGTAGAAAAGATGCCATATCCTCAGATATTTAAATTTCTCGAACCTCTCGCTATTTCTATGGGTGGAGCCAGCGGAAGCTTGGGAGAACAAAAAGACCGGGGTGTTTTTTTTTCAACAGATTCTGTTGGCGTAGGACCAGAAATTTGTTATGAATCCATCTATGGTGAATATTCAACAGAATATATTCGTAGAGGCGCTAATTTACTATTTATAATTACGAATGATGGCTGGTGGGGAAACTCAGCAGGACATAAACAACATTTGGAATATGCACGGTTGCTAGCAGTAGAAACCAGGAGGGATATTGCACAATCAGCAAATACAGGAACTTCTGCTTTTATCAACCAGCGGGGAGATGTGTCACAACAAACAGCATGGTGGAAACCTGCAGTAATTGAATCGACCTTATTTGCAAGTGATGAACAAACGTTTTACGTAAAAAATGGAGATTATATTGGACGAGCAGCCATAGTTATAACAACTATTTTTATACTTACAGGCTTGTTTAAAAAAATAAAAAAATATAATATTTTTTCGCATTCTCATGATCTTTAAAGATTGGAACCCCTGTTCTGATTATCGGTAACAAATAAATTTTCCATTTCTTTCACTCCTTTATGAACCTGGAAGCGATTTGCAAAAAAGCAATTGAGGTTGCCCTTACGGCAGGTAAATTTATTGCTGCAGAGAAAAAAAAGTTTAAGCGAAGCAATATTGTAGAAAAAGGCGATCGCAACCTGGTTTCTTATGTTGATCTGGAAGCAGAAAAAATAATTGTGAATGGATTAAGACCGATTTTACCTGATGCAGATTTTATTACGGAAGAGAAAACAATAGTAACCGGAAGCGAATCACTGCGGTGGATCATAGATCCTCTCGATGGTACAACTAATTTCATTCATGGTGTACCAGTATTTTGCGTAAGCATTGCCTTGCAGCAAAATAATGATTTGCTGATAGGTGTAGTATATGAAATTAATCTGGATGAATGCTTCTACGCCTGGAGAAATGGAGGGGCGTTTCTAAACGGAAATAAAATAGCAGTCACGGAGACCAACCTTCTTCGTAATGCGCTTACAGCAACCGGTTTTCCGTATGAAGGATTTGCCGAAATGGACCGCTATTTTTTAACTCTCAAATCTTTGTTTAGCAACAGCCGTGGAGTCCGGCGTATTGGATCCGCAGCAATCGATCTCTGTTATGTTGCATGTGGTCGTTTTGATGCGTTTTTTGAATACAATCTAAACGCCTGGGATGTGGCGGGAGGGGCTCTAATTGTGAGGGAAGCCGGAGGAATGGTAACAGATTTTAGTGGGGGATCAAATTATATTTTTGGAAAAGAAATCATTGCAACAAACCAAAAACTGTACGAGGCATTTAAAAAAGAAGTGACTTTTCCTCCTTCCTAAAATAGCTGCAATACTCAGGCATCGCCTTATCCTATAAATATTTTTATTCTGAAGAATTGCAATTCCTGTAGTGGCAGCCCCTGATGTATTCAGAAATTATACACCATAGAAATACCACTTTCTTTTCCCAGAATCGGAGATAAGACAAGTCGCTCATCACTTACTTTATGAAGGGCAGGAACCAGGTAACCTACTGTGGCACCTACTACATAACCTGCAACTACATCACTGGGAAAATGTTCCCCTGCTTTATAACGTGAGAACGCCACAAAGGCCGGTACTACTGCAGCAGCAGTCCATACATAAGGGGTTAACTTTGAATAAGGCCGGAAATCAGTAAAAATCCTTGCGCCAAAAAAACAGGCTGTGGCAGCAATGGTAGTATGGCCACTAAAAAAGGAATTTTGCTGCCGGTTGCCAAGGCGAACTGAATTCGGAACAGAATCATTAAACGTTAGGGGACGACGGCGATTAATTGCACCGGATGTTATTGAGTAAAGACCGGCTCCAATTGAAAGTGTTTCAAAATACATAGCCAGAATGGTAGGAGCATGACCACTGACCCGCTTATCTATAAATGAAATGAGAGGCAATGACATTGACGTGTACAGTAATACATCACTGGCTACCAAAAAACTTTTATCATGCTGATGAATGGCACTTTTATCGAAAGATGGAATATGATCTATTACCGATTGATTGTTTAAATCCGAAACAATAAGTTTTGCTTTATTTCCATTTAGAACTTGCCCAACAATAATAAGGGCAAAAGAACCTGCAATTACTCCTCCATCAGAGGCTAAATGCATTCGATACAGATTCGGAATAGAAACCTTAGTGTTTCGAATAATTACCGGAACCGAAACTTGTTGTGCAAAGGAAAGATGGAAACCAAGCAGCTCAAAACAGACTATCCATCCAAAGAAAATTTTGTACAATGAGTTTTTAATTTATTGAATAATAGATGATGCAATTTAGCGCTAAGCAATTAACTATAACTAAAAAGTTCAGAGAAACTGCAGTATCTGTCGCAGCTTAATTTCTTTTATTTGTTAATAATTGAAAATGGTCAATTACGAGTCAATTCGACCTGCAGGGTAAGAGAATATGACATGAATTAATCCTTTTCTTCTTTCAAAAAGTTACCGTTAGAATCGAAGACAATATCTTTTCCCTTAACTTCTGCCTCATAGCTTTTCATGCCATTCGCATCGGTAATTTCTGACGCTTCTTTAATTTCTGTTCCGGAATAATTGGCTGAGATATAGGAGGCAACTGCCGCAGGTAACTCTTTAACAGCAATCTCCCTTTCTGTTTCCATCAAAGTTCCATTTGCGTCATATGTAACTGCTGCTTCCATTTTATTAATCTTGTATTCTGCTTCGTAGTTTCCGTCTTCGTTGAACCAAACATAATCTTTCAGGTTTGGATACATTTTATGAAGATTTGAAACAACTGTAGCCGGAACCTGACTTTCTTTTATTTTTTGTGCATCGGCACAACCAGCGAAGCCTGCAACAATTAAAAGCGATAAAATCATTCTCATAATGTAAATTTTTTAGTGTGTAAAATTCAAATATAATTCTGAAGGAATTTTGTATTGCAGAAATATCTTAACAAAATTAAGGCAATGCAAAAGCACTTTTCAAAAGTTCTGTACCTCTTTTAAGAACGAAGAATCAAATAACTTCACTGATAGTATTCACCCCGGCTTACCAGAGGTACAGACCACAACAAACTAAAAAAGTCAGGAAAAAATTACTACTTATTTGTCCCAATCAATTCTTCGCGCTCATTCCCGCCTTGAGTTACAGTAGTCAATATTTGTCCGATACCGGGAGCATACCATTTGTTTTCAACTACTCCCTTTTCCAGCATAGTGATCTCCTGAGTATGGAGGCAGTTATTGTATGTACCAAGGCCAATTGTTACCGTTTCATTAGTGCTTATCACTTTTGCCTGATCTTCGGCCTGGCCAGGAAGCCATTCCTGCCGGTAGGTCTGTCCGATATTGGCAGAAGGATTACTCAACATAGTAACACCTGCTTTTGCGCCATCAACACCAGCAGTAAATGAGCCTGCTGTACTAAAGGTTCCATCTTCCTGAAGGCTTTTAGTGTCTTCTCCAAAATACCACACGTCACCGTTTATATCTTGTGCATAATAGTCGTAGGTGTCTTCAGTAAGCGTCCCTTTTGTGGTAACCACATCATGTATTACTTCACAGCTAATTCCCTCAACAACCTTTACATCATGCGTCGTTGTTACATAGATGTCTTCAACAACGGTGTCATCTACTACGTTTTGATAAAAAAAAGTATCACCTGGTGTTAGCGGAAAATATTGGTTATTAATTCCGACAACAAAGTTCTTAGGATCAATCCAGAACTCCGGGTAGCCTGAAAAACCCGGAGCTAAGGTTCGGGCAGCGGTTTCTGATACAGCATTCGTTGAATCACTTCCTGGAATTAAACTATTTTTTTGACATGATGCCATGATGGCTGTAAGGAAAACCACGATAGCCAGGGTTTTAAAGTTTTGCATGTTGATTAATTTTGCTTTAGTTAAATTATTATTAATTATCCTTCTCTCTTTATCATTTTATAAATGAGACTACTGTTGCAAATTTTAGATGAGATTATGAAGAAATCCTGTAGCCGATTCTTAAGTGAAAAATTGCACTATTATAACTTCACAAAACCATATCTAACCAGTTTTGCATTTTCATCCTGCAACAAGCCAATTTCCGGAGCATATACCTTATACTCTATTTCTCCAGGTTCGAGTGGTGTTGTTTCCTGAATGCGCAAACAGCTTTTAAAATTTCCTGCTGGCACTTCATACGACTCACCTATGCTGATAACTTCTTTTCTATCCATTGCCACTTCAGGAGCAATTTCCTGGAAAAATCGTGAACCGAGTAGAGGTAAGCCAGGCATTTCCAGCCCTGCTTTGTTTTGTTCCCCTGCAATCCACTGTCCTTCGTGATCAGTGATCTTTCCATCTTTGTAAATGTCCACTTCTTCACCGAAGTAATAGATGCTTCCGGTCTCTTTGCAGAACGCAAAGAAGTTTCTTGATTTTTCAATTAAGCTCCCGTTCACTGATTCATCTTCTGTTACAATTCTTGTTTCTACGCTCCCGACCCTTCTTGTTTGGTTGGTTACGGTAATAATGAGGTCCACTTTGTCTTTACCATCCATTCCCTGATACACCATTTGATATCCCGGCTCCAGAATGCTGTAAGTATTTCTTCCCGATGAAACAAATGTGCATTGATCCTGCTGCAGCGTTGTGGTGAACGGTTTCGGATTGTCCTTATCCGGCTGTTGCGCCAAGGTTGTGACTATTGCAGCAAAATTCAACAGGCATGTAAAGAAGATTTTCATGGTTGCTTTCATAGTTTAAAATTTTAGCTGTTAAATGATGGGGGTAAATTTGAAATCTCATTCTAAAGAAATCCTGTCTGCTCTATCTGCTGAATATTTTTTTTTACTTCAAGATTTCTTCAGAATTCCGGATAACCTTTAAACTATTAGTCAAAAAGCCCCTGAACAAATGAGCCGATGAACACCTTGAAAATCTTTGTATTGATATTGTTGCTACCGATAGTAGCCTGGTCTCAATCAGAAGATAATGAGGTAGAGTTAAAAGGTCCTGTTGCTGTGGCGCCCGTTGTTCTTGATTCATTTCAGAAAGCATATCCCGGAATGAAAAATCCTGTATGGGATTATGGTGATGGCTTTTTTGAAGTAGTGTTCAATAAAAACGGAGTTGATATGACAGTGGATTATGATGTATACGGGAGGGTGCAGGAAACAGAATCAGAAATTGGTATTGAATCATTGCCGCAGCAGGCACGGGACTACATTTTTAAAAATTACAGCGCTTTTAAATTGACCAGCGCGTCAAAAATTGTAAGTGCTAACTACGATCTTAATTATGTGGCCCAAATAGGAAAGGAAGGAAAATTCTGGGACATCACCTTTGATCGCAACGGCAAGTTTATGAAGGAGGAAATAGCAGACTAAGATATAAATGCTGAATAGTGAACTTCCAAACTATCAACTAAGCCAATGAAAAAAATGCAAACGTTGTTGCTAAGCATTCTCATAATTTCAGCTACAAAATCATTCGCGCAAACAAGTGGCACTGACTCCACTTCACACTCAATCAACACTGATTCAACTTTACATTCCAGCTATCTCAAAATTTTTATTGATGGAATTCCCGACTGGCAGGATTATGTGAAAGTAAAAATGTGGTACGCTGATTACGTGCGCGATCCAAAACTTTCTCAAGTGCAGGTTGTGATTTCACTTCAACCTACAGCTTCAGGCGGACAGCGCTACTCATTGTTTTTTCTTGGCAGAGAAAGATTCGACGGGAAGAATGACACGCTCTCTTATACAGCCGCGTTGGAGAATACCAAGCGACAAACGCGCGATGAACTTACCAACGTGATCATGATGGGGTTGATGCCCTACTTCGCATTGAATGGTCAGGGAAAATATTTTGGCTTTGAATATACAGATATGCAACAGCGTGCACAGAAATCATTTGACAAGTGGAACTATTGGATTTTTACGCTCGAAGTCAACCCCGACATTGCTGTGGATGCAAGTGGGACCGGCATTGCCGGAGATGCAGTGGTAAGTGCGGCACGTGTTACTGACGACTGGAAAATTCGTTTCACCGGTGATGCAATTATCGATTACAATAGCTTCAAAACCGATACGCTGACTTACAAAAGCACGGAACTTATCAAGCTATTGAATTCTCTTGTGGTGAAAAGCGTGAATGATCATTGGTCCCTTGGTGCTGAAGCCGGATATTACTCTTCCAGTTTCAGCAATATCAGCTCGCAGTTTCAAGCTGCAGTTGGAGGAGAGTACGATCTGTTCCCCTATAATCAATCAGTGAATCACCTGCTCACCTTTCGTTACCGGCTTCAACCGTTCTATACTCTTTATAATGATACTACCATTTACAACAAAACAGGTGAGTTTCTCCTCAACCACATTTTTGACGCAACATATACGAGAGTAGAGCGGTGGGGCAATTTCATATTTGATTTCACTGCCAAGGAATACGTAAACCATCCTGATCAATTTCGTCTCGATATAGTTGGAGCGATAGAAGTTCGCCTTGCGCAGGGTTTATTTCTGAATCTGCTTGGCAACTATTCCTATATCAGGAATCAACGCGACATCAGCAATGTAGGGTTATCACCTGAAGAAATTGTTTTGCAGCACCGGGAACTGCAAACCAATTACAGCTATGGTTTAACAGTTGGTATCAGCTATACTTTTGGAGCCATCTATAATAACATTGTGAACCCGCGTTACGAAAGCGGTATCATCATTGATCCGGAGATAGCTAATATTTTAAACCTCAATCTCCTCGGTCAGAAATAGATTCAAGGTTACCTACTTTTTCGTGCGAGATAATCAGCCATAGCTTCAGCTGATATTTTTATTCTTTTACAGGTATGCCGTCTTCCTTGAATGCCACTCCTTTTTTAAGTTTCCCGTTTTTTATTGCTGCTTCATAAATAGTTCCATTTTTTTCGGTCTGGGTTATATCTGCTTCGGTAATGATCCAACCGGGATATTGTTTCTGAATTGCTTCCGCCACAGCTTTTGGAAATTCACTGGCTTTAATTTCTTTTTCTGTTTCTACCCATTTTCCATCAGAAGTAAAATTTGCAGAAATATTTTCTCCTTTAAATACAAATTCTGCTTCCCACTCTTTTAAACTTTCTTTCCCCCAGTGTAGGTTGGTTGCATTTGGAAATTTTTGCTCAAATGCCTTTTCAACCGGCGCCGGAGCCAGAAGTGGTTTCTTTGCCGGGGGCACAGCTGGTGTTTGTGCAGTGACCGCGCTTGCGAAGCAAGTAACAAAAAGGATATTAATCACTTTTTTCATTTTAGTTAATTGGTTTATAAAATACTATTAAATTATCATTGGTTTTTCACTGAATCTTCATTTAGCAGTCCTCTTTAGGCTGTTGTCCCTGCCTCCGAACTTCCATTCAATACCAGGTCGAAAGAGAACTGCATTGTTATTATCATAGCTTACACCAAAGGACAGGAGAAGTTCTTTTTTTATATAATATCCGTAACCTATTGCACCCACCGTTTCACCTCCTGAAAGTTCTGAGTTACTTGTATTTTGGATTATTCCAACTCCTTCCGGAATATCGGCGCCGCCAAAGGCAGAAGTGTTTCCATATACTTCAGCAAACAGTATGCTCTTTGGTGAAGCTGTGAAAATGGATCCAAATGCATAGTTAAACAGATCTGTTGCACTAACTCCAGGAGGCTTTCCTAGAAATGTATAACTAAGATTGAGGCTGGTAAAAAATTTCCCGGTTGTCTTACTCAAAATTATAAATGGAGTGTAATCAGTTTTTCCAGTTCCAATCAAATTGTTTTTTGCAGTTGGAATTTTCACTTCCCCTGAGATAGAGATAGAAGGTAAAATTCTTTTCTCTGAAACTATTTGATAAAACAATGTTATCTCCAAATCACCAATTCCTTTAGAATGCGGTCCTGTTTTAGGAAGAATACTTGTGAAGCCTACAGGTTCTACCAACAATGTAAATTTTTTAAAGAGCCCATATTCAATTGCCAGAGGTAATGCGGTTTCTGTTCCTTCTTTAGAAGTTTGAAATTCTAAACCCGTTCCCACTTCAAATTGACCAGGTTGTAAGGGTTTTGATTCTTCAGTTTCCAGAACTTGTGCGTGTAGTTTTCCTGGCAGCAATCGAATTACGATTGCAAAACCTAAAATTATATTTCTTGTGGTCATGGCCGTGTTCTGAACAGAGTGCGAAGATTAGACCGTTTACAACGTTAAAAGTTGTATACTGCCAAAATAGAAATTAAAAATAGCTTAGAATTCTGGAGAAAATCTGGAGTATAGTCTCCACTCTTTCTAATACAAATTGTTGAAATACTCGGGGAGATAAACTGTTTTTTTTGACAAGAAGTCATCCACACAGAATATGATGGCTAAAGTTTCAAAGTATTATTTGATCTTCTGTAAAAAAGAAGCAGACTTAAAAAACTAAAAACATGCTTAAAATGATATGGTAATGGTATGAATGTTTTTATTTGAGATAAATTCTATATCCATATTGTAGCTCATGCAAATCTTTTTTACTAAGGCAAGGCCCAAACCCAGTGAATCTGAAGCCGGATTGTTTTTAACAAAGCGTTCAAATAATTTTTCAGGAGAAATTTGTAATGCTGATCCTGAATTACATATTTTAAATTGTTTCTGCTGAATAGCAATAGTTATAAAGCCGCCTTCATTATTATGCTTGATGGCATTGCTCAGTAAATTATCAAATAGCAAATCAGCCAACGAAGCGTTCATATCCAGACAGGCTTTATTATCAAACTGCATGGTAACTGTAATTTTTCTTTGTTGAATTAACTCCTCCAGAGAACTTAGTTTATTTTCTAATAAAGATGTAAGATCAATGTGTTCGGATCCGGTAAACTGATAGTTTTCAATTTTGGTGAGGGTGAGCAAAACAAAGTTTAACCTTGAAAGGCGTGAGACTGCCTCATTAATTTGCTGTAATGAATGCATTTGATCTTCAGAAATAGTATCAGACTGAATAAGTGTTTCAATCTTTCCGCGAATAATAGAAAGTGGTGTTTGAATTTCATGAGAAGCATTCTCCGTAAATTGTTTTAACCGGCTGTAATCACTGTAAATTCTTTTCGTCATTGTATTTAAGGACTGGTTGAGCTCTTCAAATTCCTTAATACCTGTATGTGAGAATGACGGCCTGGTTTCCTTAATCAGATTAAAAGATTTCAGCTTATCGAGGGTATCATTAAAAGAAGACCATATATTTTTTGCTGTAAGGCGGTTTATAAAATAAAAGACTGCAAACAGAGTAGTAATAAAAATGAGCATATATATTAAGATGCTGGTGATTAAATCATCAGCTTCAAACTGCGACTGGCTTACAGAAATGCAATATGGTTCATCTTTAAAAGGCAGCAAAAATGAAAGCTGGCGATAGGGTACATTTTCCTGTTCTTCAATGTCATAGATAAGCGTGTCTTTTAATTGTTCTGTAACTTTTTCTCCCGGTTTCACTTTTCTTACTTCAAGACGATTACCTGCAAATGATTGTGCAACCGGTAATTCACCATTTTGCTGCACAAATTCGATAATCCTCGTTTTTGCATCAGTCACATTTTCATCAACCTGGCAATAAATAACATATCTCAGTAAAAAATAAAAGAGATAGCTGCACAAAACAAACAGGATAACTGAGGTGAATAAAAAATTACGGTTGATCTTTGTAAGCAGCTTCATATGTGAAATTTATAGCCGATGCCATAAATAGTTTCTATATAGTCTTTCCCTTCTCTGTCCAGTATTTTTTTTCTCAGATTTTTTAAATGAGTGTAGATAAAATCGTATGAGTCAACCGAATCAATCTGGTCACCCCACAGATGCTCTGCAATCGCTTCTTTTGTAAGTACGCGGTTCTTATTGGATATAAAAAACAACAGTAAATCATACTCCTTCTTAGTGAGGGTGATCACGTCTTCATTTACCGTAACGGTAAATTTTTCCGGAAAGATTTTTATTTCTCCTGCGGTAATTTCTTTTTCTCCTTCAAAATTTCTCCTTCTTATAAGAGATTTAATGCGGGCATTTAATTCAGAAAGATGAAATGGCTTGGTTATGTAATCATCTGCGCCCAGATCTAAACCGGAGATTTTATCGTCCAGTGAATTTTTAGCAGAAATAATGATGATACCAGTTTTTGTATTCGTTTTCCTGAAGTCCTTTATAAGACTTAAACCGCTGCCCCCTGGCAATGTAATATCCACAACAATGCAGTCATATTGATGAAGGCTAATTTTTTCATCACCGCTATAGAAATCGGTGGAAGCGGCTACTACGAACCCTTCCTTGCTTAAATACTGAACAATGGATTCAAGCAGTGCTTTTTCATCTTCAATAACCAAAACCTTCATATACACAAGAATTTTTAATGGTTTATGAAAGTCACTTAAAATTTAAGACCGGTCTTCTTCAACCAAAAGGCTGGTATAGGTTTTTATAGCTTTCAATGCCAGCGCTGCGGAAGCAACTAAAACAAATGCTATCAGTACAGGCTTATCTGCACCAAATTTTCCGTATCGTTTATAGAATATAAGACTGTCTATATAAAGGTAGCTGATACTTGCAGAAAGCCATCCGGAATATTCACGCCTCAGAACTGTTTTCAAGGAAAATCCTGTATCGGGTTTTGTGTAATGATGGCTTGAAGGAAGGAATGCCGGTACACGGCTTGCCCAGGTAATAAACTGATCTCCGAATTTTTTTTCCAGAAACTGTTCTTCTGCATACATAATTCTTTCATAGTACATCCAGAAAATGCAGATTGAAATTACTATTAACGCAATATTCACAGAATAAATCATAAGGCCGCACCAAACTAAAAAATTAGCAACATATAGGGGATGCCTTACACAGGAGTACATACCGGAGGTATTAAGATGTTCCGCAATCTGGCATTCTATATTTCTGCCTGACGTACCCTTTGGAGTGGTAGCCACCACCTGGGCACGTATTACAAATCCTGCCACTGTAAATAGCAGAGATACAAGATCAATAATGGTGAGTTCTATATCACTTTTATAATTATAACTTGTGGTGAGAATAAACGGAGTAGCAATTATTAAAAGAAGGATAGGAAGCTGACCACGGTGCCTGAAAAGCCAGTCACCCTCTGACTTCAATTGATTCCTAAGGTTCAAAATGGAAATTTAATAACTGATCTTTTTGATCAGGGACAAGATATATTGAGATTCTGAAGGAAAACTGAAGGATGTGCAGCGACTTTGCAAGCTCTAATTAAGCCGCTCATCGTCCACCTGCTCCAGCCAGTTTTTGACATCACTTACCACTTCATTTAGGGTAGCCTCTTCAAATGGTGATTTCAAATTTGCAACTTTAACCAATTCAAGAAAAGATTTGCTTCCGCCTTCCCTGCACAAGCGAATATAATCACTCATTGCAGCTTCCTTGTCTTCCTCAGATTTTTTCCAAAATTGGTATGCACAAATCTGAGCAAGGGTATAATCGATGTAATAAAAAGGATGTTTGTAGATATGTGCCTGGCGATGCCAAAAACCACCTCCCTCTAAATACCTGCTCCCATCGTAATCACGGTGAGGCAGATATTTTTTTTCAATTGCCCTCCAGGCAGCATTACGCTCTAGAGGCGTGGCTTCCGGATTCTCGTAAACAAAATGCTGAAATTCATCTACAGAAACCCCATAAGGTAAAAAGAGCAATGAATGACTCAAGTGTGCAAACTTATATTTATCGGTCTGCCCATCGAAAAATAAATTCATCCATGGCCAGGTAATAAACTCCATGCTCATAGAATGGATTTCAGCAGCCTCAGATGTAGGAAAAAAATATTCTTCCAGTGCTAAATGTCGGCTGCAAAAGGTTTGGAATGCATGACCTGCCTCATGCGTCAGTACATCGATGTCCTGTGAGGTACCATTAAAGTTGGAGAAGATGAAAGGTGCACGCATTTCGCTAAGGAAAGTGCAATAACCTCCGCCCGCCTTATTAGGTTTATTAACAAGATCCATCAACTCATTATCCATCATAAAACGGAAAAACTCCCCGGTCTCGTCCGAGAGCTCAGAATACATTTTTTCTGCATTCCCGATAATCCAATCAGGCGATCCCTTGGGTTTTGCATTTCCTGTAGTAAAATCGAGCGGCTCATCATAATGCAGAAGTTTATCCAGATTTAACCGCTTACGCTGCCGTTCCTTAAGATCGCTTGCTATCGGGACAATTTTTTTCTCTATTAAGTTACGAAAATGCTCCACCATGCCCGCATCATAATCTGTCCGATACATTCGCATATACCCAACCGTCAGAAAATTTTTATAGCCAAGCTTCAATGCTATTGTATGCCGAACCTTGACAAGCTGATCAAAAATATTATCTAACTGCGAGGCGTGTTCAATAAAAAATTCCTCCGTCTTGTGGTGTGCAGCTTTTCGTATGTGCCGGAATGTAGAAACCTTATAGGGAACCATTCCTGACAGGTTCAATTCTTTTCCGTCGAAATCAATAGAAGCGGACGCAATTAATTTTGTATATTCAGTCGAAAGTTCATTTTCTCTCTGAAGTTCTTCAATAATAGAAGTGCTGAAAATCTTCGTAGTCAGGTTTGCAATTTGGAAAAGCTGCTTTCCATATTTTTCTTCCAGCAATGTCCGAAATTTCGAGTTCAGTAAGCTTTTATAAAATTCCGTTACCAGGTTAAGATATAATGGTTGGTGGTTGTCAAAATAGTTCTGCTCCTGCTCATAAAAAGAATCTGAAGTATCGATGGTGTTTCGAATGCTTGCAACATTGCTCATGGTTTCGAAACGTGATCTAAGAACGTATATCTGATTAATAATATCTATCTGTTCTTCAACTGCCCCGGAATGGTTAAACCGCGCTAAGAGGGTTTCCATTTTTCCCTTTAACTCCACTAAATCAGGCCGTTCATAGCTGATCTGACTGAATTTTGTACCAGAACTATTCATACGGCAAAATTAGATGGTTCCACGGGCATTTTTGTACAATAATTTCTATTCTCTTACCCATTCTTTTTGAACATAGACTTTTTCAATAATACCATGGATGGAGGGATGTAGTTTACCTACACGTACCTTTAATGCATTTATTGCAGGAAAGGTTTTATTTAACGTATTAATAATACGGTTGCAAACTGTTTCAAGCAGTTCCATTCTTAGCAGCATTATTTCCTTTACTAAAAAATACACTTGTTCATAATTGATGGTACTCTCTAATGCTTCTTCATGAAAGGTGCTGTCTGAAATTTCCAAATAAATATCCACCATTATTGTATTTTTTAGTACCTGCTCTTCCTGATAATGGCCAATAGCAGCATTAAACCTTAAACCTTCCAGGGCAATTAGAGTCATTAGAATAAAACATCAAATATAGCTACATCCTGCTATGGGATTAATTACTCGGCAATGTAAGCAGGGGATGTATTAAGATTGTAATTGTCAGATGTCCGCAAATAGTTCATTCTCAATTGCACATATAGTTAAATCCATACACCTAATAATTAAACTTTCTGCGGTTAAATTTCAGAATCACACGATTGCATTCTACTTTTGCACACCCAAATACCTATTTGTTAGCTTCCTTGTTATACATTAATATATCCCTAAAGTTTTTACAACATGCGTGACGATCAGTTCCAGCATCCGGATTATTTTTTAGTTGATGAGTTATTGAGTGAGGAACAAAAGTTAATCCGGGATAGTGTGCGTTTATGGGTGAAAAAACAACTTTCTCCAATTATTGAGGAATATGCACAGCGATCCGAGTTTCCTAAGCAACTGATAAAAGGATTGGCGGAACTTGGTTGCTTTGGCCCTACCATTCCGGTTGAATATGGAGGCGCCGGTTTGGATTATATCTCGTATGGCTTGATGATGCAGGAGATTGAGCGTGGCGATTCAGGCATTCGTTCTGCGGCATCTGTGCAGGGTTCGCTGGTTATGTTTCCCATTTACGCATACGGAAGCGAAGAACAGAAAAAAAAATATCTTCCAAAACTAGCCAAAGGAGAGTGGATGGGTTGCTTTGGATTAACGGAACCGGATTATGGTTCCAACCCTTCTGACATGATTTCCAATTTTAAGGATGCGGGTGATCATGTAGTTCTTAACGGGGCAAAAATGTGGATCAGCAATGCACCCTTTGCCGACATAGCAGTTGTATGGGCAAAGGATGAAAGCGGAGAAATCAGGGGATTGGTGGTAGAGCGGGGCATGCGCGGTTATACTACTCCTGAAACGCATGGCAAATGGTCACTCCGTGCATCAGCAACCGGTGAGCTGGTTTTCGACAATGTACAGGTGCCAAAGGAAAATATTTTTCCTAATGTAAAAGGTTTAAAGGGCCCTCTGGGCTGCCTTACTAAGGCGCGATATGGAATTGCCTGGGGTGCCCTGGGAGCAGCAATGGATTGCTATGATTCTGCTTTAAGGTATTCAAAAGAAAGAATTCAATTTGGAAAGCCCATCGGTGGATTTCAGCTGATTCAAAAAAAATTAGCTGAAATGATAACGGAGATTACGAAAGCGCAATTGCTGGTTTGGCGCCTCGGAGTATTAATGAATGAAGACAGGGTTACCCCTCAGCAGGTTTCTATGGCAAAGAGAAACAGCGTTGAGATTGCAGTCAATATTGCCCGTGAAGCTCGTCAGATTCACGGCGGTATGGGAATTACCGGAGAATATCCGATCATGCGCCATATGATGAACCTTGAATCTGTTCTCACTTATGAAGGAACACATGATATTCATCTTTTAATTACGGGAATGGATGTAACCGGGTTCAATGCCTTTAAGTGATTACCCCAGATTTAAACTGAAAATTACTCCATTACCAGTAGCACCTACACCGAATGCTATTCCATACAATAAGCACAAGATTTCCAAATGCAATGAAACCTGTTGCAAAAGGTGAGGTCATGAACATCACTGAAGAGGCTGTTTGAAATATCATAGCTGAATATCAATCCGCCACCATCAATCCCGCAGACGATGCCATTCCATACAGTTTATTATTAGAAGCCTGCATTACACTTGACGTAGGATATTAGCCGGTAATCGTATCAAATTCATGAAGTTTTATACAGATATTACCAGAAGATTAAAGCTTAATAAAACTCCCACTCCGTAGGTGCTCACCATTAGTGGTTAAACCATATAGCTTACCATCCTTAGCTTTTATAAGGCTGCCACAAATATTCCCCTAAAGCATATTGGCCACCGGAAACTGTGATGCCATATACTAAGGAACCATCATCAGGCAACAAATTGCAAGAGGAGAACCACTGCTAAAGGAATAAATTTTTTCAAACTCCCTGCCATCCCCGTTGATTTTGATAATAGTACCTATTCCATAAGCGCCTCCCAGTTGCATGGTTCTGTAGGCTTCCCCATAATTGAGGGGTTTGCCCATGTAAAGAAGCTGATAAAGCCAATAGTGTAAAAACATGGAAAGATTTCTTCATTATTAAAATATTAAAAATGAATTCTTAAAACTTCTTATGATGCTTGCAAAAAATAAGAACATTTCTAATTATATAAATTCAATAAAGATTATGCTGACCAATTTCTAATCTGTGATTCTAACAATTGCATTTAATTCTTTTTACCAGGCAGCATTGGTACGAATTTGAATTGATCAAAGACTTCTTCTTTGATTTCAGAGGAAGAAATCTTAATAAGCCTGGTCATGCTTTGAATATCTCCGCTCCCGATCGGGATCACCAGGATACCGCCAACATTTAGCTGTTGAATCAATTTTTCAGGTACAAACGGAGCTGCAGCAGTAACAAGGATCTTATCAAATGGAGCAAAGGTTGGCAATCCCTCATATCCATCACCATAAAAACATTTAATGTGAGAATAGCCAAGCGCCTTAAGAATTATTTTTGATCTTTCATATAAGGGCCTCAATCTTTCTATGGTAAGAATTCGGGCCTGCATCTCTGAAAGAATGCAAGCTTGGTATCCGGAACCGGTTCCCACTTCAAGAATTTTATCCCCTTTTTGCACTCTAAGGAGCTGTGTCTGGTATGCTACCGTATAAGGTTGAGAGATGGTCTGTCCCTGGCCAATCGGAAAGGCATTATCCTCATAGGCCCGTTCAATAAAAGCACTATCAAAAGCAAACAAATGCCGCGGTACATTTTCCATAGCCTGCAGTACTGCTGTATCGCTTATGCCACGACTCCTTATTACTTCCATTAATTTTTTTCGCATGCCTTTGTGACGAAAGGTATCTGCCTGATTAATCATTACTTCTTCTGATGTAGAAAGCAAAGTTATAAGGAATATAGAGCTTCTGATTTACTGTAACGGTCTGTTAATTAATTTAGAATAACCTGATGAAATCCAGTTAAATTGCCGATGACTCATTATTGAATCTGTATATCTTCGCCATCATCATTTATAAAATAATCCACCATCAACCTTATGACACCTATCAAATTCGGAACAGACGGATGGAGAGCCATTATTGCCCTCGACTATACGGTTGAAAACGTGATGCGGGTCTCACAGGCTACCGCGCTATGGCTAAAAAAAAATTATGAGCAACCTAAAATAGTGATCGGTCACGATTGCCGTTTCGGCGGCGATCTGTTTGCAAAAGCTGTGGCGCGCATTATGTGTGCGAACGGTATAAAAACTTTTCTTGCAGAAGGGTTTGTATCAACGCCTATGGTTTCTATGGGCGCAAAAGTTTTTGGGGCTGGAATAGGCGTAGTGATCACAGCAAGTCATAATCCCCCGTCTTATAATGGGTTTAAGTTGAAAAGTGAGCATGGCGGACCGAGCTCTCCGGCTATAATTTCCGAAGTGGAAACAATGATACCGGCTTTAGTTGATATTCCTTTGGTTTCTATAGATGATTACGAAACGGATGGATTATTGGAATACGTGGATTTGGAAACCATGTATGTAGATGCAGTACGAAAAAGTTTTGATCTGGATGCCATAAATAACAGCAGCGTAATGGTCGCTTACGATGCCATGTATGGTGCAGGTCAAAGAGTAATTCCCCAAATCCTGAAAAGTCCCATATTGCTTCATTGCGATTACAATCCCTCTTTTAAAGGTATTGCGCCTGAACCGCTGGACCGCAACCTGGCCGAACTGGCCTCACTGATCCGTAACAGCCCGAATAACGTATGCGGCTGGGCAACAGACGGCGATGCAGATCGAATTGGGATGTATGATGAAGACGGCAATTTTGTGGATGCCCATCACATTATCCTCCTTTTGATCCATTACCTCCATAAATACAAGGGCATGACCGGTAAAGTGGTTGTTGCATTTTCTGTTTCTGATAAGGTAAAAAAGATGTGCATGAAATATGGTCTGCCGGTGGAGGTTACCCGGATTGGTTTTAAATACATCAGCGATAAAATGGTACAGGACGATGTATTGGTTGGAGGCGAAGAGTCGGGAGGCATCGCCGTTAAAGGCCACATCCCGGAGCGCGATGGTATCTGGGATGGATTGATCCTTTTGGAATTTATGGCGAAGACCGGTAAAACCATGAAGCAGATTATCGGTGAAGTATACGACGTAGTAGGCAGCTTTTCTTTCGACCGGCTTGATCTTCATCTCGATGAATCACTTAAGCAGCAGATTATACAGAACTGCAGGGAAAATAAATATGCTTCCTTTGGAAGTTACCAGGTGCGGCGTATAGAAGACATTGACGGCTTTAAATATCATTTCGATAACGATCAATGGATCATGATACGCGCCTCAGGAACAGAACCTTTGCTTCGTGTTTATGGTGAAGCCGCTACGCGCGAAGAGGTGACAGAGCTTTTACAAACAGCAAAGAAAGAATTGCTGGGGTAAAGATTATTCTATTTTTTAACCTTTTTTAAAATTATTTATGAAGAATTCTTTACTTTATTTTTCTCTATTCCTGATACACAATGCTTCCTTTTCACAAGGCATAATGACCCCTGAGCTAATGTGGAAACTGGGAAGAGTTGCAGGTGAAGCCCTGAGCCCTGATGGTAATAATGTGATCTATGGCGTCACCTATTATGATATGGCTGCTAATAAGAGCGAGCGGAACCTCTATACAATATCTCTTAACGGAGGCGAGGCCAGACAGATTACCACCACAATGGGAAGTGAATCTGGTGTACAGGTAACTCCATCTGGTAAAATGGGATATATATATAAAGGGCAATGGTGGGAATCAAACTGGGATGGCAGTGCACCTAAACAGATCAGCAATGTGGAAGGAGATATTGATAATGTAAAATTTACCACTGACGGTAAATATGTTTTGTATACCAAAGAGGTTAAGGTCATTAGTAATTACCACGACCGGTATTCTGATCTTCCAAAAGCAGAAGCTCACGAGGCCGATGATTTAATGTATCGCCATTGGGATGAGTGGGAAGATGGCAGCTACAGTCATATTTTTTACGCCTCTTATTATGACGGTCAATTCAGTGACGATAAGGATATCCTGCAGGGTGAACCCTATGATTCACCTCAAAAGCCCGATGGCGGGCCAGAAGATATTATATGGGATGGTTTGGGCCAGGGAATCATTTATGTATGCAAGAAAAAAAAACTGGTAAAGAATATGCATTGAGCACCAACACCGATCTGTATTATTACAATCTCTCAACAGGTAAAACAACAGATCTCACCTTAGAAGGAAAAGGGTATGATACTAACCCCGCAATGTCGCCAAAAGGTACCTGGATCGCGTATACGAGCATGGCAAAAGAAGGCTTTGAAGCAGATAAGAATGATCTGATAATTGCCAATCTTTTATCAGGAATGCGCATTAACGTAACAAAAGACTGGGACGGTACCGTAGGATCCATTCAATGGAGCAATGATGCGAAGAAGATTTATTTCCTTGCTGTAACTGAAGGCACTGAACAAATCTTTGAAGCGACATTACAGCCGGATGCTACAAAAAATTCCGTAAAAGATATAAGGCAGGTTACCAAAGGTGATCATGATATCACAGATTTTACAGGAGAATTAAATTCAGTTATGGTCGCCTCGAAGCAGGATATGAACCATGCGGCGGAATTAGTCAGGATAGATTTAAAGTCAGGAGAAATATCTCCTCTTACACAGGTTAATAAGTCAGCTTATGAAGGGATAAAGACAAGCCGCATAGATAAGGTATGGGTAACCACTTCCGATAATAAAAAAATGCTCACATGGGTCATCTACCCACCTGATTATGATGCCGGTAAAAGGTATCCTGCATTACTGTACTGTCAGGGTGGGCCACAATCCGCACTTTCACAATTCTATTCTTTCCGCTGGAATTTTCAGGTTATGGCTGCCAACGGATATATTGTAATAGCCCCCAATAGAAGAGGAATGCCGGGATATGGAGTACAATGGAATTCTGCTATCAGCGGAGATTGGGGTGGCCAGCCTATCCGTGATTATTTATCTGCGGTAGATTCAATTTCAAAGTGGCCTTCAGTAGATAAATCAAGAATTGGGGCAGTAGGAGCAAGCTATGGCGGCTATTCCGTTTATATGCTGGAAGGTGCAGGAAACGGCCGGTTTAAAACGTGTATCGCTCACTGTGGATTATTTAATCTGGAGAGCTGGTATGGATCTACAGAAGAGCTGTGGTTTGCAAACTGGGATGTGGGTGGACCGTACTGGAAAAACCCGGAGCCAAAAAGTTACCTCGAATCCAATCCTGTAAAATCTGTTGACAAATGGAATACACCCATTATGATTATAGAGGGTGAAAGGGATTACCGGGTTCCTTATAACCAGGGATTGGAGGCTTTCCAGGCAGCACAGCTTAAAGGTATTAAAAGCCGCCTGCTGGTTTTCCCGGATGAAACTCATTATGTATTGCAACCGCAGAATAGCTTGCTTTGGTATCGTGAATTCTACAGGTGGCTTGATGAAACATTAAAACAGTAAAAAATATAACTTCCCTGGAATTAATTTTAATAAATATTGTTTAAGACTTCCAACAGTGTATAAAAAACATGCTCCATTTTTAGATTTCAACCATTAAACTATATTACTTTTCTATTGTCTGTAAACGCTTATCACAAATTAACTGAACACTCATGTTCGGTTCTCATTTTAACTTCTTTCAAACTAAAATTATTGTAATGACTTTGAAAAATTTCTCCCGAATAATGTCTCTAAGTGTGGCGCTCCTTTTATGCAGCCATTCTATATGGGCTCAATTTCAATATGTTAATCCCAAACCCGGGTCTTCGATGCACCATGTTGAGACAGGGATTATCTTGCGAAATGGCGCCTTAATTGATCCTTCATCTCTGCAGGCTTCCCTTTTTTCTGTAGTTGGTTCTAAGAGCGGGAACCATGCAGTAAAAATTATTTTAGCAGACGACAGTAAGACTGTGCTCCTTAATCCAATTGTGGTTTTTAAGCCTGGTGAAACCGTAACCGTAACGGTAAAAAGTGGCATGAAAACGCTGCAGGGATTGACGATTACAGGCACTACTTTCACTTTTAAAATAGGAGATACCGGAAACCCGGAAACTCAGGCAAGAATTCAAAATGCTTTAGCCCAAATTCATACAGAAGAAATGGGAGCTCCACCGGTAATTTCACGCACTAATTCACCTGCTGATTGGCATCATGCCTTACCACCTTTTGATATCTGGGTTAACAACAATCCCGCACCCGGTCAGATTTTCTTCCACAATTTTAGTTTTTTCCTAACAGGTACATCTCATTACTGTATTATAGAAAATAACGGAGATTCTGTATATGGAAAGTGGGATACCATCAAGGGAAACAATTTTACACTCAATGGTAATAACTACCTCACGTTATATAATGATACATTAATGGCATTCCAGGTTTTGGATTCAAATTATAACTCTATTGATACTTTTCAGATGGGGAATGGCTATAAAGCGGATGTCCACGAATTCCTAATTTATTCAAACGGTCACTCTTTTCTTGAAAGCTACGATGCGGAACCATTTGATATGACTATTTACAATCCTACCTATAATCCGGACGCAATAGTGACCGGGGCCGTAGTTCAGGAATTGGATAAAAATAAAAATGTGATTTTTCAGTGGAGAAGCTGGGACTACTTCCAGGTAACAGATGATACACATGATCCGCTAACTACGAGTACTATCGATTATGTACACCTCAATTCAATTTATCCGGATACGGATGGAAATATAATTGTTTCATGCCGGTCAATGGATGAGGTAACCAAGATTAATCATACTACCGGAGGACTTGTATGGAGATGGGGTGGGAAAAATAATCAGTTCACCTTTGTTTCGGATGCGGAAAAATTTTCACATCAGCACGATGTAATTCGAATCACTAATGGACATATTACCATGTTTGACAATGGTAATTACCACAGTCCGCCACAATCATTTGCAAAAGAGTATCAGTTGGATGAAGTAAATAAAGTAGCTACTCTTGTGTGGAAATATTCACGTAATACTTCTGCAGGACCTGTTTATGGTAATGCCATGGGAAGTATGCAGCGGTTAGCAAATGGCAACACCTTAATTAGCTGGGGCCTGATATATGTCCCTGAATTTCCTACCGCAACGGAAGTTGATATAAATCAAAACGTGGTTTGGGAAATGCGCCTGGATGATACTTATACAGATGCTATTTACCGCATTCATAAATTTACCTGGGATCCCTGTTCCCGCCCTACTACAAGTACTATGAGAGCCACGAATATTACAGCTACAAAGGCTCAGCTTTCATGGGGTGCCGCTACGAACGCTTCCAGCTATTCTTTAAACTACCGGCTTCAGGGTGCTACAAACTGGATTGTAAAGAGCCCTAGCAGTCCTAATAAAACGGTTAAAAAACTTACCCCCGGAAGCACCTACGAATGGAGAGTAAGATCAACCTGTACCAATCCGTCTGCACAATCAGGATATACGGGCATAAAGACTTTTAATACATTAGCCGGCAGAGATGTTGTTCTTACAGAAAATAAAGAAAGTAACGTTTATATTTATCCTAACCCGGCTGCAGGACTTTTTACGATTCATTTTAATGTAGATCAGGATGGTCCTGTACAAATAAAAATTTATGATATAACGGGTCGCATAATTTATTTTATTAATAAAGATATGAACGTTGGAGAGCAGGCACTCAAAGTAAATCTTGATGGTGTAACTGCGGGGATGTATGTGGCTGAAATCAGAACAGCGTCAGGTAAGTTTACACAGAAACTTGTTATTGAATAGTCTTAACGTGATACAAAGAAAAAGGGGCCCTGCTGCCCCTTTTTTTTGTGTGAATATTTTCGGTGAGAGAATCTTTTTCCTTATTATTTACGTCTACTGATAACCCGGGATTGATCATCAGTATTCTAAATTAATTTAATATTAAATTGAATTAACTAAATGAAATTGGTTTTTTTATGTATGCTATTAAGCGTCTGGAAACCCATTGAGTTTCAATCAAATGATTTGTACTTCCCCCGGAATGTTCAGCAAGCATTTGAAAAAGGCACGCGTTCTTCTGATGGCAGACCTGGTGAAAATTACTGGCAAAATAGTGGGGACTATAACATCAATATTTCTTTCGATCCCAAAACACTTTTACTTAGCGGAAAAGAAACCATAGTATATCACAACAACAGTCCTGATACACTCCATAAAATAGTAATACATCTTTATCCTGATTATTATAAAAAAGGCCTGCTCCATAATTATCCCATTGACGAAAAAGATGAAAATGAGGGTGTAACAGTAGAACAGTTATCCATAAATGGAGAAGAATTTGATTTGGGCCTGAAGGGAAACTCGGAAAGACTCGGCACTAACCTGACCATTTTTCCTGTTAAGAAAATAGTGCCAGAGAGCACAGCAAGCGTTCAAATTACATGGCATTATACGGTGAATAAAGGTTCCCATAACCGGACCGGCGAAGTTGATTCATCTTCCTTTTTTTTGGCGTACACCTTTCCGCGCATAGCTGTTTATGATGATATTGATGGCTGGGATACCTGGAGCTACATTGGTTTGCAGGAATTTTATAACGACTGGGGAAACTTTCAGGTCGAAATCTCAATGCCCGCTGGTTTTGTAGTTTGGGGTACGGGCGAACTGATGAATGCAGGGGAAGTTTTTGATAAAAAGATCTTTGATAAATACCAGGCTGCTCTTCACAGTGACCGGGAAATAGATATAATAAATGCAGCCGACTATAAAAACGGACCGGTTACCGGAACAAACCAGCAACTTACCTGGAAATTTTCTGCAAAAGATGTAACTGACTTTGCCTTTGCATTGAGTGACCATTATTTGTGGGACGGTAGTTCTTTAGTGGTAGATAAAAGATCAGGCCGAAGGGTCTTTATCGATGCAGCTTATAACAAAGATTCAAAAGATTTTAAAGAGGTGGCAAGCGTTTCCAGAAAGTGCATAGACATTATGAGCAACACTTATCCCGCTGTTCCCTTTCCCTTTCAACACGAAACGATATTTAACGGTCTTGATGAGATGGAATACCCAATGATGGTAAATGATAATTCTACTGATTCCCGTAAGGATATGGTTCAGCTGACCTCACATGAAATATTCCATTCTTATTTTCCATTCTATATGGGTATTAATGAAACAAAATATGCATGGATGGATGAAGGGTGGGCAACTATAGGAGAGTCCATAATTTCTCCAATGCTGAATGAACCTGAGGACGAAGGAATTTTTATGCGTGAAAAATATGAGACTATTGCGGGCACTGATGATGAAGTTCCAATGATTACGAATTCTGAACTCCAAACTCAAGTTTCCTATAGTACCAATTCTTATGGAAAACCAGGAATTTTCTATTGGACACTTCAAAACCTGCTCGGAGATGAAATCTTTTTTAGGGCATTACATGAATACATTAATCGATGGCATGGAAAACATCCGGTACCTTATGATTTTTTCAATACATTCAATGATGTTTCGGCACAGGATTTAAGTTGGTTTTTTAAGCCCTGGTTCTTTGAATCAGGATATCCTGACCTGACCATAAAGGAAGTATCGAAGATTGAATCAGGTTCCTTAAATGCTTCTGAAAAATGGAATGTATTGATAGAGCGAAAAGGCAGCATTCCGGTACCAGTGTATTTAGAGTTCATCCTGCAGAACAATGCGATTGTTAAATTTAATAGTACCGCTGCAATATGGCAAGATGGTAAAAAAGAATTTACGGTGGAAGAACAGTTACCAGGCAAACTAAAAGAGATAAAACTTGGCAATTCATTTATTCCGGATACGAATAAAAAGGATAATGACCGGATAATAAATAATAAATAAAGTAGTACTATTCAATAGTCATAAAACGATACTTTAAAAAATTCTGAAACTTAATCCACGCTATGGTGACTAATTTAATTGCAAAAACAAGCAGAACTATCAATGCATCCACCAATAAAGTTTGGCAGGCATTAACCGATCCGGCGCTTATAAAACAATATCTTTTTGGCACAGATACAACATCTGACTGGAAGAAGGGAAGCAGCATTACTTATTCAGGAATATGGAAGGATAAGCCTTATACAGATAAAGGAAGGATAGTTGATATAGTCCCGGAAAAATTATTGCATACCACTTATTTAAGCGGAATGAGTGGTAAAGAAGACAAGCCAGAGAATTATGCAAATGTGATCTATGAAATTGAATCGAAAAATGAAGGTACCTTTATTACTATTTCGCAGGATAATATCGACAATGAGGATCAGCTAAAGCACATGCAGGAAAACTGGACAATGGTGCTGGACGGAATGAAAAAACTTCTTGAAAAATGATTTTCCCCAATCAATAAAAGCCCGTTCTATCGCAATTTAAATAACGGTTAAATACCGCTCAGGTTATGCAGCCATCCAGCACTTCTTTTTTGCAATCACCACTGAAAACTATCTTAACATCAGGCTTTTTAGCAGGTACTCTGGATTTAACAACTGCTTTAGTAGTTTATTCTGTTATGCTTCAAAAAGTAACAGCGACCAGGCTATTGCAATCCATTGCAAGTGGTGTATTTGGAAAAACAGCATATGATGGCGGAAGTGAAATGGTGATTTTTGGCATTGTCCTGCATTTTATGATTGCATTTTCTTTTGCCATCTTTTATTTTTTTATATATCCCCACATTCCATTTCTGAAAAAACAAAAAATTATTAGTGGTTTGTTATATGGATTGTTTGCGTGGATTATTATGAACCTGATAATTCTTCCTTTGGTATTCTCTCATTTATCTGTAATGACACCCAATTCCATAGTTATCGGAGCCACTATACTGATGATTATGATTGGTTTACCCATATCAATTGTTACAAGCAAGTATTATAATGCTAAATCTGAACCGGGATTAGAGAGTTGATCTTTTAGTATTTTAATTATCCTCAATAATCCGTATCTAAAATTCTTTTGCTTCTTAATCGTATATCTGATAAAGATATATTGGTTTCTATTTTCTTTGCATTCTCTTAATCCAAAAAAAAAAATTCTATGGAAATTATTCCCTTGCTTCTGAAAGAATTTGATCAGGAAGCACAAACAACCCGTAAAATGCTGGAGCGGGTGCCAAATGATAAGTACAGTTGGAAACCTCATGAAAAAAGCATGACCATCCAACAACTCGCTACCCACGTTGCTGAATTGCCCTCATGGGTTACGATGGCACTTAACACAGAGGAGCTGGACTTTGCCAAAACTCCCTATCAGCAATCTGGTATAGATAATACGGAGGACCTGCTGAAGCATTTTGAAACTGCCCTCGCCAGCGGCAAAGCTTCACTAAGCAGCGCTTCCGAAGATCAATTGCTCCCGAAATGGACACTGCGCAATGGCGAACAAGTATATACTGTTCTTACTAAGTATGAGGTGATACGGCATGCACTTGCCCAAACCATTCATCACCGTGCTCAATTAGGAGTTTTTCTTCGTCTCTTAAACGTACCGATACCGGGAACATATGGACCCAGTGCAGATGAACAGCTTTTTTAAAAGACAGTAAGAGGGACTTTTGATTTTGTAAAGTCCCTCTTATTCAAAAGTTAAATTAAAGTACCATTTATTTATTCATCCATAAAAATGGATTTGATATTTGTGAATTCATGCATTCCATATTTGCTTAATTCACGGCCATAGCCTGATTTTTTTATCCCTCCGAAAGGCAACCTTGGATCACTCTTAACCAATGCATTTATAAATACATTTCCTGCATTAATATCCCGGGCCAATTTTAATCCCCGATCCTGATCTTTAGTCCATATTGAAGCGCCAAGGCCATATCGGTTTCTGTTGGCTAAGCTTACAGCTTCTCTTTCGTTTTTTGCTTCTATAATTGAAGCAATGGGCCCAAAGAGCTCTTCATCAAAAGAAGGCATTCCAGGCTGCACATGATCCAGTAATGTGGGTTGAAAATTATTTAGTTGACGTGTTCCGCCTGTTATAACAATAGCTCCATCCTGAATAGACACTTTTTGCTGGTTTTCCAATTTTTCTGCGAGGTCTTGCCTGGCAATAGGTCCCATGGTAGTGGATTCTTCCAATGGATTACCCTGGTTAATATTCTGAACGCCCTCAATAAGTTTTTGTAAGAAGGCATCTTTTATTTTTCCCAGTACAATAAAGCGTTTTGCGGCGATGCACGATTGACCGGCATTTTGCATGCGGGATTGCAAAGCAATTTTTGCAGCTTTACTCAGGTCTGCGTCCTCTAAAACAATCAGAGGGTCGCTTCCACCCAGCTCCATCACAGATTTCTTAATATGCTTTCCAGCAAGTGAAGCGACTGACGATCCAGCAAATTCACTGCCTGTTAATGTAATACCCTGAACAATGTTGTGAGCAATAATTTTTTCTGTCACGTCAATATCCACAATCAGACACTGAAATAAACCCTCAACAGCTCCGCATTCCTTAAAGATTTTTTCAATTTCTATAGCACAGCATGTTACGTTAGGCGCATGCTTCAACAAAATCACATTACCCGTCATAGTAGCTGGTGCAGCAAATCTGAAGACCTGCCAGAAAGGAAAGTTCCAGGGCATTATAGCGAAAATGGCTCCTATGGGTTGAAAACTAACCAGGCTTTTTCTTGCGGATGAAGCAATGAGTTCATCCTTTAAAAAACCTTCACCATGATCTGCATAATAGTCGCACGTCAATGCACATTTTTCAATTTCCGCTCTTGATTCATTTAATATTTTTCCCATTTCGAGCGAAATAATGCTTGCATAGTATTCCTTATTTTCACGAAGTTTTGTTGCCACACGGTGAAGTAATTCTGACCGATTTGAAAAAGGGCTGATTTTCCAAACTTCAAATGCTTGTTCTGCCCTTTCTAATTTATTTTCAATTTGCCCATTATTGATTAATTCATGTTCCGCAATTAAGGACTGATTGAATGGATTTATAGATTTAAATATTCTCATGCTCTTCGAAATATAAAAAATTAAAGGTTTGGATAAGCTTATTAAAATTTGGGTTAACCTGTTGCTCAGCCTAAAAAAATAGAATGAGGAATTATTGCTTTTTATATGCAATAATTCCTCAGGAATGATTATACAAGTAAGACTGAAGTTATTTCAACCAGGCCCCAACTTCTGTTTTAATTTCATCAGCTGTTTTGCCTGTTTTTTGCTGAAGTCTTCCCCACATTTGCTCGTCTTTACCTTCTTCATATAGAAGATCATCATCTGTTAAATTAGCATACTTTTCTTTTAGTTTGCCCTTGATTAGATGCCATTTGCCTTTTAATTCAAGATTTTCCATAATTAATAATTTAAAAGTGAAATTAAATTTTGAAAGATTACTAATGAATATTCCATAGCCATTTTTACAAACATTACAAAGCTAATAATCAGTAGCTAAAATAATATATTCTATACTAATAAAAGCAGCACAGAACGAACTTCGTGATTAAAAGATTGTATAAGTATAAGTAGATAAATATGAGGTCAATTCTTTTTAATAATAAATCATTGCTTTATTCATTCCGGATTCTTTTAGGGAGCCTTATCGTATGGTGGTCACTAAATTGCTTACACGATAATAAAAAAATATGGGCTGTTATTTCTGTTATTGTAGTATCGGATCCGGACTTTGATACATTGCGCGTTTCAGCTATTTCAAGAATTGTAAATACATTAATGGGCTGTTTGATTGGTCTTCTGTTTATGTATATAGCAGGAATTAATCTATGGTCATTAATGACGGCTATTACTGTTTCGGTGCTGATAAGTACTTCCTTTAAAAAATACCCCTCCAGTTGGAAACTGGCGCCTGCAACAGTAGCAATACTGATGGTGCCTGCAATAACAGATAAGGAAAACTGGTTGCTTGCAATGCAGGTGGCTATGGACCGGACAGGTGAAATCTTATACGGCTGTTTTGTTGCATTAATGCTTGGCATTATTTTAACATCAATACGGAAACGATTAGAAGAAAAGTATACTTCTTAAAACTTTCTTCTTCTGATTTATGTTATGAATTACATACTACGTTCGATAGTGAGCATATGGAAATAATTCATTGCGGCAAAAGTGGATGGAGGATGAATGAAATAATGGATAAAGGATTGATAAAAGCTATTGGTGAAGAAATTTAGCTTTGGTATGAATAAAATGTTTGAGGTTAGCTAAAACCAATGTATTATTTATCATTTTCTTTAAGTAAATCTTCGAGGTCGAGACTGTGAGTGAACATGTGCAGAGAACCGTCCAGGTGTTTAGGCCATTCATCTCCTGGGCGATCCCAATATAATTCCACACCATTCTTATCAGGATCATTAAGATACAATGCTTCAGAAACCCCGTGATCTGCTACACCTGTAAAAGGGTAATTTGCCATTAGCAATCTGTTATAAATTATTGCCAGATCTTTTCGGGTAGGATATAAGATAGCTGTATGAAATAAACCTACTGAATTAACCGGCGAGGAAGGGGAATTTTTACTGTACCAGGTATTTAACCCGATATGATGGTGGTATCCTCCTGCAGAAATAAAAGCAGCGTCGCCACCATAAGTTGCCATTAATTCAAATCCCAGTAAGTCACAGTAAAATTGCAGGGAACGCTTTAAATCAGCCACTTTGAGATGGACATGACCTATATGGGTTTGATCAGGAATTTTGTAATTATCCATTGAATATTTACATCTGCAAGTACTGTATAATTATACTACCATTGAATTAATATCTGGTCATTCTTATTTTTAATAACAGCAGACAAGGTGTTTAATAGTGGCTTGTCTTTTATATTCACTTCCATCATGGGGAAATTGCCTGTCTTTACACCTGTTTCGGTTCCATTTATCTTTACCGTGTTTTTCATTTCCTGAAAGCCATGAAAAATCAGCTTCAGATTTTTGAACTGAGAAGAATAGGAGCCCTGTACTTTATCCAATACTATTTGATGCTTTAAAGGATCGAATACCATATTACGTTTAACAAAAACACCATTTTCATAATCGAATCTATCGCCTGCATCTTCATAATAAATAAAACTGCTTGTGTTTTGAGAATAATAAATGTGAAGGAAAAGAGTATCGGATGGTAATTGAACCGTTGTTTGAACTGGAGATTGCATGGGAATAAAACTTCCCGCTTTTACAAATACCGGTAATTTTTCAATCGGTGATTCATAATACATTTCATTATTGCCAGTGTATTTCATGTTATTGTAGAAGTCATACCATTCACCTGCAGGCAGATAAACCTTCTCAGAAAAATGGGAACTTGGGCATGGAACTACCAGCAATGACGATCCGAATAAGTATTGATTTTCGTAATTGCCCTGATAAATTTTTTCATCATTGGTATAGTTAATTGCAAGGCTGCGCTGCACCGGCATACCTGTTACAGTTGATTCATAAAATGCGGAATAAATATAAGGAAGCAGGTTATAGCGAAGTTGTACGTAGCTGCGAACCACTTGTTCCATGTCCTCACCGTAGCTCCACGGTTCAGAGTCCCGGGCTCCGTACATCTTATGGCTTCGGTAAAATGGGCAGAAGGCTCCAACACTCATCCAGCGGGTATATAATTGCGGTGTTGCATCACCACCAAAGCCGCTTACATCGTCACCTGCGAAAGATACTCCGCTTAGTCCAAGAGAATTTACCATCCGGACTCCAAGAAGCATGTGCTCATCTGTAGGCAGGTTATCTCCGGTCCAGATAGCAGTGTAACGCTGCAGGCCAGCATAACCTGCGCGGGTAAGCACAAAAGGGCGCTTGCCGGAGAGTAATTTTTTCTCCCCTTCATATGTCGCACGTGACATCTGGAACCCATAAAGATTGCGATCCATTTTATGGGTGGTAGAAATGCCATCATTATTGAAGACAATATTATTGGGTATCAGCTGCCCCCAGGTAGCTATCTCGTTCATATCACACCATACCCCGTCAATCCCTTCATCAATATTTTCTTTGAAAAGTTTGCCCCACCATATTCTTGCTGAAGGTTTCGTGAAATCAGTAAAAACACACCATCCCGGCCATACCTCGCCACTATAAACAGTTCCATCAGGATATTTAATGAATGCGTCATTTTTTAATCCGTCCTCATATGGAGCGTAGTTTTTTTCTACTTTAATACCGGGATCGACAATCACAATATTTTTAAAGCCCAGCTTATCCATTCTATCCAGCATCCTTTTTGGATTTGGAAAACGGATGGAATCCCAGGTAAAAACTTTATAGTTCTGCATGTAATGAATATCGAACCAGATAACATCGCACGGAATTTTTTTATCCCGAAATGTTTGTGCAAGACTTAATACTTCGCTCTCAGGAAAATAGCTGTACCTGCATTGCTGAAAGCCTAACGACCATAAAGGAGGCATTGGCATTCTCCCGGTTAACCACGTATATGATTCAATAATTTTAGATACATTAGAATTGCAGATCATGAAATAATTCATATCTCCTGCTTCGGTAGAAAAAAAAGAAAAACGGTTCTGCGAGGCACCAAAGTTAAAGTGGGTTTTAGATGAATTATCGAGGAAAATGCCATACACCAGGGAATCATGGTTGCCTATATAAAAAGGTATTGTGGAATAGAGTGGATCGTTACGGCTGTCGTATCCAAAAAAATCAGTGTTCCAGTTTTCGTAACCCCGGCCCCGGCGGTCAAGGTCTCCTGTTTTCTCCCCCAATCCTAAAAAGCGCTCTGAAGGAAATAGTTTTTTGTAAGTTGTAATTTCATTGTCTATCCACGAAGTTCCAAAAGCATCATCATCCGCATTTATCAGTTTCCCTTCTATGTTATACAACGCTAACCTTACAGGTCTTTTAGTGATAATTAATTTAATTGAATCCGTTTCCAGAGCGTAGTTGTCATTATTTTCAACCATGGAATATTTTACTCCTGATTCGGGATTTGCTATTACGGCATAGGAAAAATCGCTGAACTGTTCATTCCTTGTAATATCAATTTTTATAACATTGGCTGAATAAACAATGACTTTGACATTCCCATTATCCGTGTGAATAATGATACCATTCTCTGTTTTTACAGAAGAATTACTATTGCCAAGGCTTTGACTTAAAGACTGTGCTTCTGCAATGGTGAAAATGGAAGTAAAAGAAATAAGGAGAATGGCAAACTTCATAGTAACGTGTTTGCTCAAACCTACATGATTAAGGTAAAAAAACAAAAGGTTATAGATTGACTTTTTAAATACTAATTAGCTATAATCATTTTAAATGGATATCCTATGACATCATAGAAATATAAAATATAAGTGTTTATTTATTATTTACCATTCAAAATCAATAGTGATATTTTTCTTATAATTGATGTTCAAAATAAATTTAAAAATCTAATACTCTTTCAGCATGGAACATAAATTTTACACAAGATTTATTCCCTTACTGTTAATCATTTTTTTGTCATTGTTTAATCCTGCATTTGCACAATACGCAAGTATCAGCGGGAAAGTAATAGATGAAAAGGGATCCTCTGTATCGTTTGCCACGGTTCAATTGGAAGGCACTCAATACGGTTCAAATACAGATGATGCTGGGAACTATGAACTCAACAGTGTACCACCCGGCAGCTACACACTTAAAATAACTTATGTTGGATATGCCGATTATACGCAACCTTTAACAGTAGGGAACAGCAGGCAAGCCATCAATATTACCATGAAAGCTGATTATCTTTCACTAAATGAGGTGGTAGTGGTTGGCTATGGAACCAGGCAGGTGAGAGACCTTACCGGTTCAGTCGCATCTGTATCATCCACAGATTTTCAAAAAGGAAATGTTTCTACGCCTGAGCAATTAATACTGGGTAAGGTGCCAGGTATAGAAATTACTTCCACCGGAGGTGCACCTGGTGCGGCTAACAGGATACGCATTCGCGGAGGAGCTTCTTTAAATGCAAGCAATGATCCATTGATTGTTATCGATGGTGTACCTGTAGACAATACCACAAAATCTGATGGCACCTCCTCTATATCGGGTTCGGCAAATCCCTTAAACCTGATTAACCCGAATGAGATTGAAAATATTACAGTCTTGAAAGATGCTTCTGCAGCTGCAATTTACGGATCCAGAGCAGCCAATGGTGTTATCATTATTACTACAAAAAAAGGTGCTTCGAACTCCCGGTTTGGCATTCAATTTAACTCCAATAGCTCTGTATCTCATTGGACCAATCTGGTACCCGTTTTCTCCGCTGAGGAGTTGCGTAATCTTATCAATGCAGGCGGTAACGAAAAACAAATATCCTTTCTAGGAGATGCATCTACCAATTGGCAGAAAGAGATCTACCGGACAGGTTTCAGTGCGGATAACAATCTCACGTTTACCGGAGGCATAAAATTTTTGCCTTATCGACTTACAGCAGGCTTCCTGCATAATGAGGGTATTTTACAAAGGTCTCAATTGGAGCGAACAAGCGTTTCGCTTAATCTGAGTCCTTCCTTTTTACAGGACCATTTAAAAATTGAATTGAACTCTAAATTTGGTTACACCAGCAATTTCTTTACTGACCAGGGTGCTATAGGCTCAGCCATTACATTCAACCCAACTGAGCCGGTCTATTCAGGAAATAACTTTTACGGCGGATACTTCGAATGGCTCGATCCAGTCACTTTACAGCCGAATGTGCTTGCACCTAAAAACCCGGTAGGGTTAATTTATCAAAAAGATGACAAAAGCAATGTTTACCGTTTTATAGGCAATTTAAATGTTAACTATAAATTTCATTTTTTACCGGAGCTTAAGGCAAACCTAAACCTGGGTACTGATTTATCCCGCAGCAATGGAACCGTATTAGTTCCTGATTCTGCAGCTTCATCTTTTTACAGCCACGGTTCAAGCACCAGGTATAAACAGGAAAAGGACAACAAGCTGTTGGAGTTTTATTTAAACTATGCGAAAGATTTAAAAAGCATCTACAGCAACATTGACTTTACTGCAGGATATTCATACCAGGATTTTATAACCAGCAACCCTTCTTATGCATCTCTTAATGCTTTGGGTGATACCGTTACTCCAGCTGGAATACCCTTTAAGACTCAGAATACCCTAATCTCATTCTATGGCAGGCTGAATTATACGTTATTGGACCGATACTTATTAACTCTAACCCTGCGCGATGATGGTTCATCTCGTTTTAGTCCTTCTAACCGTTGGGGTCTGTTTCCTTCCGCGGCACTGGCCTGGAGAATAAGTGATGAATCTTTCTTCAAAAACTCAGCAGTGCTTTCAAATTTAAAATTACGGCTGGGTTATGGTGTTACCGGGCAGCAGGATATTTTTGTTGACTACCCTTATATTGCGAATTATCAGCAGGGTACCAGCACGGCCCAATATCAATTTGGAGATCAGTTTTATTATGTGTTACGCCCCGATGGCTTTGACGCAAATATTAAATGGGAGCAAACAGTAACCTATAATGCGGGACTGGATTTTGGATTTGGGAAAGGGAGAATAAACGGAAGCGTGGATTTGTACGATAAGCGTACATCAGATCTTTTAGCAATAATTCCTATTCCGGCCGGTACTAACTTCACCAATAACATCTTAACAAATGTGGGCAACTTAAAGAATAGGGGAGTAGAGGTTGCTCTGAACTTTGTTCCATCAGATTCAAGGAATTTTACCTGGGAAATTGGCGGTAATGCTACCTTTAATAAAAATGAGATTACAAAGCTTACAAAGGTTAAGGATTCCACAGATATTGGAATTCTTGTTGGAGGAATATCAGGTACAGGAATAGGAAACACAATACAAATTCAATCGGTTGGATATGCCATTAATACATTTTACGTCTACAGACAGAAATATAATGCGGATGGAACCCCGGTAATTCCTACAGGTAATGCCGCTACTGATACCCTGGCCTTTGTAGATAAGAATCACGATGGAAAAATAACGCCTGATGACAGGTTCCAATTAAAGAATCCGGAACCAAAAGTTTATCTGGGATTTTATTCCAACTTTAATTACAAAAACTGGAGCGCAGGCATTCAGCTACGGGCTGAACTGGGAAATTATGTCTACAACAATGTAAATTCTACCAATGGAGATTCGGCAAACTTTGATGTGTCAAAAAATTATTTAAACAATGTGGTCGAAAATTACAACGAAACACATTTCAGAAAGGCCTTAATATCTCAAATTGAGTCGGACTATTATCTCGAAAAAGCTTCTTTCCTCAGATGCGATAACATCAATTTAGGCTATGAATTCAGAAACATAGTGAAGAACGGCTCTTTAAGAATCTCAGCTATTGTTCAGAATGTATTTGTAATTTCGAAATATTCAGGTCTTGATCCTGAAGCATCTGGTGGTATTGATAATAATATTTACCCGCGCCCCCGAATTTTTTCTCTTAACTTTCTTCTTAACCTTTAAAAATTCAGGATATGAAACTAATTTTTTCAAAAGGTTTTATCTTTTTTTCAATAGCTGTATTTTCTTTTACATCCTGTACAAAGGATTTAAACCGCGAGCCTTTTTACGGTTTAAATACGGCCACTGTTTATGACGATCCTGCAAACTACATTCATGTACTGGCAAAGTGCTATGCAGGGTTAGCAATCTCAGGTGACCAGGGTCCGGCGGGAAAGCCTGATATCCTGGGAATTGATGAAGGGTTTTCACAATATTTGAGAGTTCTTTATAACCTGCAGGAATTGCCTACCGATGAAGCAGTATGCGCCTGGAACGATCCCGGGATACCTGAGTTGCATAATATGAGCTGGAACTCAGATAATCCTTTTACAAAAGCAATGTATTATCGCATATACTTTCAGATTCCTCTTTGTAATGAATTGATTAGACAATCGGACCCTGCTACACTTAAGAGCCGTAGTTTTTCAGAGACTGATATTAGTGCGATATCACTTTACCATTCAGAAGCACGCTTCCTTAGAGCATTGAGTTATTATCACGCCATGGATTTATTTGGGAACGTTCCTTTTATAACGGAAGAAGATCAGCCGGGTGCATTTTTCCCCAAACAAATTTTGAGAGCCGATCTTTTTAAATATATAGAAAGTGAATTGAAAGATATAGAAGAGACATTGGCAGATCCTATGCAAAATGCATATGGGCGTGCTGATAAAGCTGCTGCATGGTCACTTCTTGCCAGGCTGTATCTGAATGCAGAAGTATACACCGGTCAGGCCAGGTATGCAGATTGTATAACCTATTGCAATAAGGTTATCAACGCAGGTTACACCCTGGAACCTAAATATCAAAACCTTTTCCTGGCTGATAATAACCTCTCCCGCGAGATTATTTTCCCGATTACTTTTGACGGATTAAATACACAGACTTATGGAGGTACCACCTTTTTAGTTCATGCTCCTGTAGGTGGAAAAATGGACCCTAAAGCCTTTGGCATAAATGGAGGATGGGGAGGGTATCGCACTACCAGTGCTTTTGTAGCTCAATTTCCGGATACCCTGGATCAGCGCAATACCTTTTTTACAAACGGTCAAACTTTAGAAATAAACAGCATATCTGCCTTCACAGACGGCTATGCAATTGCGAAGTGGAAAAATGTGACTTCAACGGGAGTACCGGGCTCCGATCCTACAGGAAATTATGTAGATACTAATTTTCCATTATTCAGGCTGGCAGATATTTATTTAATGTATGCGGAATCAGTTGCACGGGGTGGAGGAGGTGATATGGCCACTGCAATAAATTTGGTAAACCAGCTGCGGGAACGTGCGTATGGAGATGCCACACATGATGTTGCTTCTATTGACCCGCTTTTCATTTTAGATGAACGTGCAAGAGAATTATATTGGGAAGCAACACGCCGGACTGATTTAATACGGTTTGGGCGCTTTACAGGTGGCACTTATATATGGCCATGGAAGGGCGGTGTTAAAGAAGGAACATCTGTACCCGATTATCTGAGTCTTTTCCCATTACCTGCTGCAGATATAATAGCCAACAACAACCTGCAGCAAAACTTCGGTTATTAATAAATACAATGATTAGAAAAAACATAGGAAACCGGCATGTTGCCGGTTTTTTTTATCTTAATGGTTAACGATTTACTTATTTTCTACGAAAATGAGAACTGTTTTATTGCTGCTACTTTGTCTTTTTATGTGGTTTAAAAAATCCGTTGCACAACCCACTCTAAACACCTCCGATATATTTTATGAGATCTTTGTTCGTTCGTTTTATGATTCAAATGGCGACGGAATTGGAGACCTGAATGGAATCACTAAAAAACTTGATTACCTGGCTGAGCTGGGCATCACCGGGATCTGGATTACTCCGGTTAACCCCTCACCATCCTACCATAAATACGATGTTACAAATTACTATGACATAGATCCGGAATATGGAACGCTGAGCGATTTTAAAAACTTTATAATTCAGGCCCACCGCCGGAATATTAAGGTAGTGATGGATTTAGTCTTAAATCATACAAGCGTAAAGCATCCATGGTTTTTAGCTTCCGGTAAAAATGATCCACTTTATAAGGATTATTATATATGGTCTTCCGATACAGGAATCACTTCAAAACCAAATTGGTTTATAGCACCGCAGGATTCACCTATTTTGGGAACGAAACAGGAAAAATATTTTGGATTTTTTTCCAGGGGAATGCCTGATTTGAATTTTGACAATCCCAAAGTGCGAGATGAATTAATTAAAGTGGGGGAATGGTGGCTTACGAATACCGGCATTGATGGATTTCGTTTAGATGCGGCCCAACACATTTACGAATCTGAAAAGCCTGCAAAAAATAATGAATGGTGGCTGCAATTCACCGATTCATTAAAGAAGATAAAACCAGATGTAATCACCATCGGTGAAATATGGAACAGGAAATCTCTAGTCGCGACCTATTTAAAGCCTCTTACAGGTGCATTTAATTTTGAGTGCTCCTGGAACATTTTGCGAAGTCTTATAATGGAAAAAAATGATTCTCTTATTGAAAACCTTTTAGAGACCTATAAGATCTATTCAAAATATTCTAATACCTACATGGATCCGGTATTTCTCAGCAATCATGATAATAATCGTGTCCAAAGCGATTTAAAAGATAATATTGAAAAAGCTAAACTGGCTGCTGCCATCTATCTTACATTGCCTGGAACTCCCTTTATTTATTATGGTGAAGAATTAGGCATGCGCGGAAGGAAACCCGATGAGCTTATTCGGGAACCATTTCTATGGGATGATCAAAACCAAGATCCCGGCGAAACCGCATGGGAGACACCGGTATATTCTATACCTGATAATGTAAAACCTCTGACCAGTCAGCGCGATGATGCTTCGTCAATGTACAATCACTATAAAAAGTTGCTTGACCTGAGAAAAAAGATAAATGCATTAAGTTCCTCGTCATTAAAAAATATAACTACTGATTCTGCAAAATTTTTAATTTATTACCGAGGCCAAAACAAAGACCAGGTGATAATTATTCATAATTTATCTTCGTCTGTATTAACACTTTCCCTTTCGGAGCTCTCTCATTATCCCCTGCTTTTATATCAGTCAAAACAGATTAAAAATAAATCGTCTGCCAGGCTTACCTTATTTCCTTATTCAACCGTAATACTGGGTCAGAAATAATTTGGATATTTTTGCGGCTATTTGCCAGTGTTCATGAAGGCTCCTTAGTTCAATGGATAGAATGTGAGTTTCCGGAACTCAAGATATAGGTTCGATTCCTATAGGAGCTACTTAGTTAGAAGATTATATAGTATCCACTTATTTTTAAGGCGACTGCTTTCCACAGATTGTGGTGAATATTTCTCAAAACACTGACAGCGCTATCAATGCACCTATCTTGTTTTTGGCATACTATTGCCAGATTCAGATTTCTGTTTAATTATTTTTTTCATACTAAACCGAACGATCATGAATAGTCTTCTTTATGTCATCGCAGTGATTTTAATCATTGGATGGGTAATTGGTTTTTTTGCATACAGTGCAGGATATTTAATTCACATCCTGCTGGTTTTAGCTGTAATAGCAATCCTGATCAATGTTATTCGCGGAAGAAATCCGGTTGATTGATTAAAGTTTAGACACTTCCTCATATTATTTAATATTCATAATGAGCAGGAGTAAATTCTGCTCATTATTTTAGTATGCCTGCTAACAGCATTTAGCTTTTAAGAAGATTAAATTCGCGCAGTTTATTGTATAAAGTTTTACGGTCAATATTTAATATTTCCGCAGCCTTGGTTTTATTATAGTTTACCTGTTTAAGGATTTTCTTTATGGTTTGATATTCGGCTTCCCTGGCTGCTGATTTCAATGAAGTTTTGTCTGTTATAATATGGTCGCTTTCTCCTTCAGGAATTAGGGTATTTACATTCTTGAGCGCGATCTCAAAAGGAAGGCTTTTTATATGGACCATCCCGCTGCCTGTAAGCAAAACCGCACGGCGAACCATATTACGCAATTCTCTTAGATTCCCTGGCCACGAATAATTCAGAAATATTTCTTTTACTTCATCATCAAATCCTTCAATATTTTTTCCCAATTCTCTGTTGGCCTTCCGCAGGAAAAAATGCGCAAAATCCATAATGTCTTTTTTTCTTAAACGAAGGGGAGGCAAATCGATGCTGAATTCATTGAAGCGATGATAAAGATCTTCCCGGAATTTTCCTTTTTTAAAGGCTTCCTGAAGGTTTTCATTGGATGCGATTATAATACGAATGTCTACTTCAATTTCTTTTATACCTCCGATCCGTTTGATCCTTCTTTCCTGCATTACGCGCAGCAGAGTGGCCTGAACATCATAAGGCAAATTGGCAACCTCATCAAGAAAAAGAGTCCCTTTATTAGCCAATTCAAAATGCCCGGCCTTACTCATAATAGCCCCGGTAAAAGATCCCTTTTCATGGCCAAATAGTTCACTACCGGCTAATTCTTTTGTAAGGGTTCCGCAGTCCATTGCAATAAAGGGATGCGAACCTCTGCTGCTCATGGTATGAATCATTCTTGCCAGAACCTCTTTACCGGTTCCGCTTTCTCCGTAGAGAATTACACTATAATTGGTTGGGGCCACCAATTCAATCTGCTTGTAAATAGCATTGGATTCAGGGCTGGAGCTTTTTAAATATTCTTCATCAAGGACTACAATACCGTCTGTCTTTTCTTTCTTTTCTTCTTTAGCACCTGTGAGAATGGTTCCGTTCTTTTTTTCAATATCTTCCGAAGGCCTGATTTCCAGAGCCTTTTTTACCAGGTTCAATACTTCCTCCGGAATTAAAGGTTTTGTGATATAATCAAAAGCCCCTAGTTTCATTACATCTACTGCAATTTTTATGTCGGAATATCCGGTAATAATAATAACTGGTACGGCAGGTCGTATTTCTTTAATCTTTTCCAATATTTGTCTTCCGTCCATATCTCCTAATCTGAAATCACTTAAAACCACATCGTAGGGCTGGAGGGTCAATTTTTCTATTCCTGTTGCACCGCGCTGAGCAGTTTCAACCTGATAGCTATTTTTAGTAAGAAAACGGCTTAATAACAAGCAGATTTCCACGTCATCATCTATAATCAGAATTGAATTCATGATCGGCAAAATAACTTTAAAAATTATAAATAGACGTTTTGAAAAAAACTACAGTGTATAGATCTGTATAAGCTGCTGCACATAAATTAATTTATGTTAATTATTAATAACCATTCAGGCGATGTAATTGCAGCAATGACTTCATTTAACACAAAATAATGGTTTTTGTTAAACGACTGAAAGCTTGTTTACAAAAAGCTGGTTAAAGCTTGTGAGGACTAAATTCTATAGTAATAATAAAAGACGTTCCTTTTTGTGAACGGCTCTCAACGTTAATGGTTCCTTTGTGATTATAAATAATAGTTTGTGTGGTTGTAAGTCCCAGGCCCATTCCACCTTCCTTGTTAGTAAAGTAAGGTTCAAAAATCATATTTAACTGCTCTGAATCTATGCCTTTACCATTATCCTTTATAATTACTTCACATTTTCCGTCTTTTGGCCTTGTGGTGACTGTGATAATTCCCTTATCTTTTTCCACAGCTTCAACAGCATTTAGAATTATATTCAGAAATGCAATTTCAATTTTTTCCTTGTCAATATATACATCACAGATTTCGGGAGAAAACCTTTTAATAATCTTTACCCCTTTCAATTCAATACGGTCAGAAGCAAGGTCTAAAGCCTGTTCCACTATTTTATTAATCGATATATCTTCGAATTTAAGCTCTGAAAATTTAGTGGATTCAAGCAAATTGGTGATAAGATGATTGATACGATCGCAATTTCTTTCCGCAATATTGAACAGGAGAGAAATAGATTCATTAGCTTCTTTAATTTCATCGCGTAGCTGGTACAATGCTAACTTTACATTTGTTAATGGATTTCTTACTTCATGGGCAATTACCAGGGCAATACGACCTGTAATTGCAAATTTTTCTATTTCTCTCAGATTTTTTTCCTGATCAATAAGCTGTTGCTGTGTCTTCAGCTTATTAATTGAATAGCGTATACTTCTTTCAATAAGGTTCGAATCAATTTTTCCTTTTATCAGGTAATCTGAAGCTCCGGCTTTCATAGCTTCTATATCTACTCTTGAATCACCCTGCCCTGTAAAAAGAATAATAGGCAGATTAGGATTATAATCGTGAATGTATTTAAGCAAATCAAGCCCCGTATAAATTCCCAGGCGGTAATCAATAATACATATATCGTAACTGGAGAGAGGTGAGGAAATTTTCTCTATTGCTTTTTCATAGGAAGGTGCCCAATCAATAGCGTAGTGCTGTTCCGTAATTTCATTTAAAAGATCTTGCAGTAAAATTAATTCATCCTCATCATCATCCACAAACAAGATCCTGATTACATCATTCATAATATTACTATAAATCAGGCTGCAGGCGCTTTACTTACCCGTTAAGGTCGCTTGTTTCTTCCATATGGCTAATGGCTTCAGAAGAAACTAAATGGTGAAGGGGAAGAGTAATAATAAATACCGCACCCTCGCCGGGCTTACCCTCTGCAACGATGGTGCCGTGATGAAGTGATACAATTTTTTTACATATGGCTAATCCTATGCCGGTACCTTCATATTCACTTCTGCCATGAAGCCGCTGAAATAGCTGAAAGATTTTTTGAGCATATTGATTATTAAATCCAATACCATTATCCTCCACATAAATACGGCAACTGGAGTCATTATTTAATTGATCTTTAGTAATTATATTGCCGGTTATGCTTTTCAGGTATTCTGACCGGATAAGTACTTTTACCAACCGGTTCGGGCTACTGAATTTAATTGCATTGATAATAAGATTTTGAAATAACTGACGCATTTGAGTTTCTATGGCATCCAGTACAGGCAAAGATTCCAGGGTTATGGTAGCTTGTTTTTGCTGGATAATTACTTCTAAGTCAGATAGGATCTGAGGCAGTAAAACATTCAGATTAATTTCTTTTAATTCAGCTTCTTCTTTTCCAGATCGGGAATAGGTAAGCAAGTCATTAATAAGAGTCCGCATCCGGTCTGCGGCAATGCTGATCCTGTCCATATAGCTTATTGATTCTTCATTTAAGGAAGACAGTGCCTTGCTGCGGAGCCGATCTATAAAAGCTAAAATTTTTCTTAAGGGTTCCTGCAGGTCGTGTGAAGCCACATAAGCAAACTGTTCCAATTCCTTATTATTCCTGCGCAGCGCATTCATTGAATTTTCCAGATCATTCTTCATCTTTTTAGATTCGGTAATATTTGTAATAGTAATTGTAAAGCCATCACCCAGCTTAGCACCGATTATGTGATACCATTTTTTTCTTTTTTCTGATTGGGAGCTGTGCTCGATATTGATAGGAACTCCCGTCTCGACCACATTTACATATTTGTCAAATAATCCATCTTTCAAATTTTCAGGATAGAGCTGCAACATTGTTTTACCTTCCAAAGCGCGGGGTAAGGAGGGTAATAAGTCATAAGATGTTTTATTGGCCTGTAGCAGACGAAAATCAATTATTTTACCGGTATGGTTACGGAGAGATTGAAAGGATTGAATACCACTTGGGGAGGCATCAAGAACACTTTTAAGCAATTCTTCCAGCGCCGCTCTTTTATTTAATTCTGAAATTATTGTAACCAAAGCAACCAGTAATATAGATAACACCATTATCGTAAATATAATTATGGTAATGCGTGTTTGATGAGTTGCTGCTTCCTGTTCTTTATTCCGCTGTTTCATCAATACATTTTCTTCCTTTTCAGCGCTGTCTATTATTGCTCCCATTTGGTCAAGCAATCTTTGACTTTGATATATTATAGCATAACTTTCTTTTGATGATGCTTGTGAAGTTTCCTGATCCAGAGATTGGGAAAAAGCATTCACTCTTTTTTGTATATCCTTTTTTAACGTATCCAGTAAAAGCAGTTGCCTGGGATTATCGCTTACTATGGTATCTAATTGCTTCACCCGGTGCTCCATAGAGTCCCGTGAAGCCTTAAATGCACTCATAAAGCTAGTATCGCCCGTGATCAGGAATCCCCTGTAATTTGTTTCAGCATCAATCAGGTTCGATCTGAGTATTTCAAAATTTCGTAGAGCCAAGTGTGTATGCTGAACCATTTTTTCATTAGCCTCCATTTTATTAAAGCTATCCCAGCTAAGGAAGATGATTACATTTATTACTGTCAGCACAAATAAAAAAGCAATCAAAACCCTGCGGATAAGACTATACTTGTCTTTTGTGAGATCAGCAAATAAAGTCTTATAGATAGCCATTAATAAAATAAGTAATTAAAAATCTCAAAATACCGCTTCCTGTGAAGTAAAAAATTATTCTGATTGATTATTAAATAATCAATTGAGAAATTCAGAATAAATGTAAAAAGGAGGCGATAGGGGTATTAAGGTTGGGAGAGGAGAGTTGATAAATGCCTCTGAATTGATTAAATCAAATTTAGCTATTCACATCAGGCACTTGCGGACTATTGGTGTTATTTTCTCCAGCGAATTTAGGATTTGTGTTCTTCATAATTTCTTCTACGCGTGCCATAAATTTCATAATCTTATTATCACCGTAAGCCCCATAAGCATCTGATACCATGCCTTTAACGCCATCTCTGGTTTCTAAGGCATAAAGAATTGAGTTATCAGCCGGATCACTTTCTCCTTCAAAGCGGTAAAAATCCGTTATTTTAACTTCCTCAGGTGTATAATACTTTTCGGAATTTAAAGCACGCAAACCGTACTCATTGATCATAAAATTTTCAGTAAAGCCCTGTATATGTAATTTATTCATACACGAAGCCATTGAACGCATTTCCGTTTTTTCTATTTCAGAATCCATAATGTGATTTTTGGAAAAGGCATCTCCTAAGCTACGAAAGGAGATGCCTTTAAAAATTATATAATGGTTGAGCCAGAGCTTGAATTACCTTCCGTATCATCTTGGTTGCTATCATCATCATCATCCTCTTCTTCTTCAATATCCTCTTCTTCAGTGTCTGTATCATCTTCACGTGTTTCATTGTATATAGAATTCCTGCTTTCATTTCCTATACCGGGATTTTCTTTCCGTGAACCGGTGTTTTTATCTTCAGGATCTCCCATAGTGGATTTATTATCTGCAGTAACATCATTTTGTTTTTCACGGGTGGGATCATTTTGTTTTTCTTTTGTGAAATCATTATCACGTTCCTTCTTTATTGGCTGTTCCGTATAGGAAGACTGTTGACTATTTTCCTGTTGGTTTGTACCTTGTTGACTTTGGGAATTCGTCTTTGAATCATTATTTTGGTTCATATTTTTAGATTTAGGTTAAGATTATTAATGAAGAGAAATATCGTGCCTCCTTTATTGTATTCTGATTACAGGAAAGTTAGAAAAAAATCCATCCTATATTGAAAGGACGGGGAAATGTTTTCCTCACCAATGGGAAAAGCATTACCGGACTAAGATCAAATAAAGCATTACTTATTTATTATCAGCATATCCTGAATGTCGTATGCTTCATTGGTTACAATTAAATCTAATCCTTTAATATGCCTTATGAACTCATCCCATACAATATTGAGCTTAAATTTTCTAACCGGAAGTTTATCTTTGGGATAATTGGATTGTTCCTGCTTTAATTTATCAATCGCAAATAAAGTAAGAATTAATTTTCCTTTTTGCACAAATACCTTTAATGCCATAGCTTCATATCTGTCCGGATTATAGTTAGCCAGCTTTGAAGCAAACATATTGAAATCATGGTTCAACAGATCGAGCGAACCAACACCTGTAAGGTCATGTTCTTTAGTTTCGATTGGCTGCCTTTTCTTCATATTATAATTTATTTAGGGTTTTGCAAACACAGAACCACACAATATGTTAATATTTCAATTTGAAATATTTTACTGATTACTGCTAATAATTTATATGGCATGTAAAAATAAACTCAAGTTGGGAAAATTTTTCCCTTTATTTATTTTAACAAGATAAATTGATAAATACGAAAGTATATTTAATACCGATACAGTCAATATGCGTGTAATCAGAATAAATGGGAAATCTGAATTTCATTTCTGGCAAGACTTTTACATAAGGTATTGACTAACTTTAATCTAAAACCACTTAACTATGAAGAATTCAAATGCATTGGCAGGAATACTCATCGGCATGATTGCCGGCGCTGCCATAGGGATTTTATTTGCACCCGATAAAGGTACAGAAACAAGACGGAGAATAACACGCAAAGGAGGAGATTTAGCAGAGACTTTAAAAGACAGGTTTAGTAACCTGGTTGACAGTGTTATGAATAAGTACGATGATATGCGGGATGATTTTGAAGATGAGGCAGAAGATGCCGGATCTAATATGTCTTCACCCATGAACGGATAGACTACGGATCTGCTTGATTAAGAAAAAGGTTCCGGTGACTTCCATAGAAAACAACCAACATGCAATCAATAATAAATAAGACAGGTGATTATATTGAAACCCGGATAGAATTACTGCGGCTAAAAACTGTGAGTAAATCTTCTGAAGTGGCTTCCATGATTTTGGCGAATGCTGTTATACTTATCCTGGCGATGCTATTCCTTTTAACTTTTAACATAGGAATTGCCTTTTGGATCGGTGATCTTTTAGGTAAGTATGCTTACGGGTTCCTTATAGTTGCTGCATTTTATGGAGTGGCCGGATTTCTTTTTTATATATTTCGAAACCAGTGGATAAAAGAACCAGTCAACAATTTCATTATTCGTAAATTTTTAGAATAATTCAATGGATACAATTACATCTCCCTCAAAAGAGCTTAAGGATAAGATTCTGGAGTTTGAACAGAAGAGAACTGTTCAGGAGAATGAATTAAAAGAGGAGATTCATTCATTTATTGAAAACCTGCGCCCTTCCAAAATCATTAAGAACGCAGTAAATCATATTATTCACCCAGGTAATTCAGAAACAAGCATTATTCCTGCCTTTGCTCAGCGGGGAGCAAATTTTGTAACTCAGAAATTATTTCGTGGTGCACCCCAGGGTAAGTTTTTTAAAATGGCAGGAGCGGTATTAAAATTTGCCGTCGCTAATGGAATAAAAAGAAAGTTAAGTTCCATACTCAGAAAATAATATCCTTCTCTATATTGCACACAAATTCGCTATTTTAAGTAAGTGATTGAACCTCACGAATAGACTTCCCGAAGATGTATGCTTTATAACGAGAATCAGCGAAAGCTGATAATATTGGGTATTATTATTATACTGGGTATTTTCCTGTTAATATCCCTTCAGGATTTCTTTACCGCATTTTTAGGTTCTATAATATTTTACACCCTGTTTATAAGAGTTTTCGTTTTCCTTACGAAAAAAAAAAGAATTGGAACCGGTCCCTGGCAGCTATCGTAATTATTGTCCTTACTTTTTTTATACTCTTGCTGCCTTTCTTTTCCATCTCCTGGATGTTGCTTCAAAAGATAATTCAGTTTAAAAATAACCCTGAGGTAATCAATGCAACCATTGCCCGTCTTGATACTTATTATGGGTTCTCATTTCAACCAGCCCGATCTCGTTCCTAATACCCTGGATAAGCTTCAGGACTGGCTTGTGGGAGCATTCCCCATTGCGATTATAAGATTGATTGGAATTTTTTTAAGGGTTTTGGTAATGTATTTCGTACTGTTCTTTTTGTTTATTCATCATGAAAATTTCGAAGAAACGTTATTGAAATACGTCCCCTTTCCTGAAAAAAATGCTGTTCTGCTTTCTGATGAATTAAAGAATATAACCTTCGCAAGTGTAGTCGGTCATGGTATGATTGCATGTACGCAGGGTTTATTATTGGGTATTGGATTTCTGATATTTGGAATTTCAAACCCTCTGTTTTGGGGAGTAATTGCAATGCTTCTTGCATTCATTCCATTAGTAGGGCCCCCGGCAATTTTTATACCTGCAGGATTGGTAATTATTTCATTAGGCAACGTATTTAGCGGGATTGGTATTATTATCTACGGGCTTATAGTAGTTGGAGTTATCGAGTATTTTATACGTTTTTTTATTTCTCAGAAATTAGGAAAAATTCATCCATTAATAACAGTAGCCGGTTTAATTATTGGCCTGCCTCTTTTCGGTATCATTGGATTGGTTATAGGTCCTTTGCTCGTATCTTATTTTTTTCTTTTTATAACTCTATATGAATCCGATTATGTAAAAAAAATTACAATTAGAAGAAAACCAAGGTAACTGAGGAGATAATGCTTTACTGAACATAGTTTTAATTCTAATGTCCTTTGACATAGTCTGGACTTTAGGGTATTTTTTTCTACACATTGCTAAAGTTCTCTACAAATTGGTTGATGCTTTAAATATTCATTCTTTGAAACAAATCGGTATGATTTTGTCATCATACATAAAAAAATATATATGGACGAAATAGAAAAAACCGTTGCCGCACTAAACGATCTTATCAGGATCAATAATGACCGTGTAGATGGATATGAGAAGGCTGCTGCTGAGGCTACCACACAGGATATTGATCTTAAAACCTTATTCAATCGTTTTGCTGCAGAAAGTAGAAAATATGCCAACGAGCTTAAGACTCAGGTGATTGATATGGGAGGCGAAACGGCTAAAGGAACAACTGGTTCCGGAAAAATTTATCGGGTATGGATGGATGTAAAAGCTACCTTTACGGGAAAAGACAGACATTCTATCCTGAGTTCCTGCGAATTTGGTGAAGATGCTGCTCAAAGGGCATATGATCTGGCTCTTTCATCAGATGCGGACCTGGAAGCGGGAGTTCGGAAAATAATTGTTTCTCAAAAGGAATCTTTAAAAGCAGCACATGATGCAATTAAAAATTTAAGAGACATCAATAAATAAAACATCAGGAATACTAACTAAAAACAAAATTTTTAACCTAAACCAATCGTGTTATGAAAAGTGCGTTTAAAATGCTAAACCTTTATGTTTTTCTTTTCGCCGGCTTACTTTCTTTTACATCATGTCAAAATACTATGAAGAAAGATGAGAGTAAGGATATGGCAGAAGATCAGAACAAGGATAAATTCGATAAAAATAATGAGAAGAATGCCCAGTTAATGGTTGACCTTGTTTCCAATCAGTACTATGAGATCCATTTGGCGCAGTATGCTCAGCAAAAATCTACTAATTCGGAAATTAAAAGCCTTGCAACGATGATGGTAGATGATCATACGGCAATGCTTAACCAGCTTAAATCATTGGCGGCTCAAAAAACAATCAGTATTCCTAATGAGGATTCCACGGATGTAAATAATAAAACTCATGACTGGAATAATGATAAACCTAACGATTTTAATAAGGCCTGGACTAATGAAATGATTGATAACCATAAAGATGCTGTCAATAAAATGCAAGGTGCAATTGACGATAACGATACTGATATTGATCTTAAGAATATACTCACTAATGGAATAACTAAAGTGCGAATGCATTTAGATAGCTTGAATGTATGCCATGATAAGTTGGATAAGATGAAGTCCTAAGGGTTTTTTAAATTGATTAATAATGAAAAGGCGCGGAAACATTCCGTGCCTTTATTTTTTACAAACTATTGATTTATAAAGATAATAATTTTGGGAATCAGCTTAATTAGCAAAAATGTGTGATCAGTTAGTATCTAAAAAGAACAGTCAGGGATGAAGACTAATTTTTTTCCGGACCACGAATCATCTTGATCAGGATAGATATTAATCCTAATCCCAATAAAAGATGGATTATTGCACCAACGTGGTAAATAAAAAATCCAATTGCCCAGCCAGCCAGCAGAATTATTGCGATTAAATAAAGATATCCACCTCTCATATACAACCTTTCAAAAGAAGATTAAAAAAACATGCCATTAATTATCGGTGAACGTTTTATGGTATTAAGTTCCCTTTTTTTCATTCTTTACCACGCTTATCTCACCACAGCTCTCATGGTAAATTTCCTTTATCTCATTTAAAGACTGGACATTACCTTGTAATCGCAATCCTTCCATCAGATCATTTTTACTAAGTACCCCTCGTTCCATTTCTTTCCATATAATTTCATTCTCTTTATATAGAAGGCGGGACTCACCTTTGAATATTTTTTCTACTAACTTATTCTTGATGCTTAACCATGCACACAGGCGATGGAGAAGAACTAAAATAAAACTAGACACCACTACAGACCAAAAAGGAGAAGCGCCTACTACGCCACGTGCTAATACAGCGCCCAGCATAATGGTAATCATGCTCAATGAAAGAAAAAACATCACAACCATCCTCAAGCTCATTTGTAAAGGAGTGAGATGCTCTCCTTCACCAAATAAATCTGTTATATCTGCCATGATTTATGTTATTATGAATTATCACTTTGAAAGTTCGTGCCAATGTTACCAAATTCTTAATCGTAAGATTAAAATATTGCGAGTTTTTTATAACCAATCAGTACTGATTCTGTTATCTTTAGATTAGACATCTTATTTCGAAAATATAGGTACGAATTTCTCTTAGTTTAGACAGAATAATAATTATGCAAAAATCTAATCCTAAGAAACAGATCCGAAAACCTCAGCAACAGGATCGACCCGGAAAGGAAACAGAAATGGAACCAGTGCCTGATTTTGATAATAAGGGTTATCAGGCAAGCGGAAAGTTAAAGGGCAAAGTGGCGTTGATTACCGGAGGAGACAGTGGCATTGGTCGTGCAGTCGCTATTCTCTTTGCTAAAGAAGGAGCTTCGGTTGCTATCGGTTACTTTAATGAACATGAAGATGCCGCGATTACAAAGAAAAAAGTGGATGAGTATGGTCAGAATTGCATTCTGATAGCCGGGGATCTTAGCCGGGAAAGTTTATGTAAAAAAGCAGTGGCTTTAACAATAAAGAAATTTGGAAAGCTTGATATTCTTATAAATAACGCAGGTATGCATTATCCCGCAGAAGATATTAAGGACATTACTTCTAACCAATTAATGAAAACTTTTTCTACCAATTTTTTTTCAATGGTTTGGATTACCCAGGCTGCTCTTGAAAGCATGCAAAAGGGCGGTGTAATTATTAATACTGCATCGGTAACAGCGTATCGCGGCAGCTCAAATTTGATAGATTACTCGGCTACTAAAGGAGCAATTGTTTCGTTTACCAGGAGCCTTTCCGCAAATTTGATTGAAAAGGGAATTCGTGTAAATGGCGTTGCGCCGGGTCCTGTTTGGACTCCCTTAATTGTTTCAAGTTTCGATGAAAAAAAAGTAGCTACTTTCGGAAGCGATGTTCCAATGAAACGTGCCGGTGAACCTGTTGAAATTGCACCTTGTTACTTGTTTCTTGCCTCCAGTGATTCATCGTATATGACGGGTCAATTTCTTCATCCGAATGGAGGTGAAATTGTAAATGGATAAATTAAAAATATGGCGATAATATTGGGTGACGATATCCAGCTTGATAAGCGAACTATTAAATCGGCAATAAAAGACGTAACGAAGAGTGCCACAGCAGTGCACCTGATTTATGTCAGTGACCAGCGTTCTGGTTATAAGCGCATACGGAATGGCAAAATTTTTTATTATATAGATGGAGAAAAAAAGGTGAACGAAGCGGACTTGTTAGACCGCTTTAAGAAGCTGGTAATTCCTCCGGCCTGGGATGATGTATGGATCTGTAAGCTTCCCAATGGCCATTTACAAGCCACTGGAGTTGATGTTAAAAAGAGAAAACAATATCGTTATCATCCGTTATGGGGCATGGTCCGGAATCACACCAAATTTTACCGGTTGCTGGATTTTGGAAAACAGTTGCCTTCTATTCGGTTAAAGCTGGAAAAGGACTTATCCCTGCCGGGTTATCCCCAGGAGAAAGTGCTCGCTGCTATTGTGAGCCTTCTGGAGCGCACTAATATTCGTATTGGAAACGCTTTTTATGAAAAGCTCTATGGATCGTTCGGCTTAACAACGCTTAAAAATAAGCATGTTGCTGTTAATGGCTCTCAACTGCAATTCATCTTTAAAGGGAAGAAAGGCGTAAAGCATAACATATCTTTAAAAAGTAAAAAGCTTGCAAAAATTGTGAAGGGATGCCAGGATATTCCAGGCAAGGAGCTCTTTGAATTTTATGATGGTCAGGGCAAAGTGCACGACATTGACTCGGGCATGGTGAATGACTATATACGTACCATCTCAGGTGGTGATTTTACGGCGAAAGACTTTCGAACGTGGGCAGGTACCGTACATGCATTGATTGCATTTAAAGAATTAGGAGCGTATGAAACGGTTCATGATATGAAACAAAAAATCCCCGCTGCACTTGATATGGTGGCAAAGCAACTTGGGAATACCAGAACAGTTTGTAAAAAATATTATGTGCATCCCATAATTGTTCAGCTTTATGAAGGAAAAAAGTTAGATAAGTATATTAATGAACTAAATTTGATTGAAGAAAACGATAATAAAACAGGGATAACTTCTGAAGAAAAAATTTTGATGAAAATTCTTGAAACAAACTAACAGCTATGAGATCTATCTGGACCGGCGCCATTGGATTTGGCCTTGTTAACATCCCTGTAAAACTTTACAGTGCTACTCAAAACAGCGAGCTGGATCTTGATATGCTCGACAAGAAAGACGAGTCGAATATCCGTTTTCAACGGGTAAATGCAACTACCGGAAAAGTGGTGCCGTATGAGAACATTGTACGTGCCTATAAATATAACGATCGCTATGTAATTCTTAACTCTGAGGATTTTGAAAGTGCTAATGCAAAAAAATCGAAAGTAATAGAGATCGAGGATTTTGTGCAGGAAGATGAAATAGATAGTACCTACTATGAAACGCCTTATTATCTGGAACCAGACAAGTCTGGTGTAAGGGCTTATGCTTTGCTTCGTGAAGCCCTCAAAAAATCTGGCAAAGTAGGCATTGCCACTTTTGTGTTAAGAAGTAAAGAGCATCTCGCTATTCTGAAACCAAGCGCTAATGTGATTGTGCTTAACAGAATTCGTTTTTTTGAGGAAATCAGAGATGAATCAGAATTAAATCTGCCTGGTAAGGATGAAGTAAAACCGAAAGAGCTGGAAATGGCAATGTCGCTTATTGGTCAGCTATCATCCAAATTTGATATTGAAAAATATAAAGATACGTATACCGAGCAGCTGATGAAAGTAATCAAAGCTAAGGCAAAAGGTGCTAAGATTGTGGCTCCGAAATTAGAGGTAGTGCATCGAACCGGGGACCTCATGAGCCAATTAAAAGAGAGCTTATCCAGCGGTAAAAAGAAAGCATCATGAGTCTTGCGAGCTACAAGCAGAAAAGAAACTTTAATCAGACTTCCGAACCGGAAGGAAAAATAGTTTCCTCAAAAAAAAAACTAGCATTTGTAATCCAGCGCCATAAAGCTACCCGTCTTCACTATGATTTTCGCCTTGAAATGGATGGTGTATTAAAGAGCTGGGCTGTTCCCCGGGGCCCTTCTATGAATCCTGCAGATAAAAGGCTGGCCATGATGGTTGAAGACCATCCTTACGATTACCGGACTTTTGAAGGAACTATTCCGGCGGGAAATTACGGCGCCGGCATTGTAGAAATTTGGGATCAGGGAACCTATACTCCGGTAGATGAAAAACATAATCTAATTACTGAGAAAGCCATATTACAGAATCTTGAAAAGGGAAATATAAAATTCAGTATCCAGGGAAAAAAATTGAAAGGAGAATGGGCCCTTGTAAAAATGAAAACAGCAGAAAATAACTCCTGGCTGTTGATTAAACATAAGGATGAATACGCAACGAGTGAACCGTATGATAGTGAAAAGCTAACGCCAGCATCTTCCCTTATTAATAAAGAATTAAAAAAGGTAGTATCAGCAAAGACTAAGGAATAATGCATCGATGAAATACTTCAGAATGGCTGAAAATCAAATACCATTATGAGCAGGAGGCCATCATTATAGGATTTACCACTCCAAAGGGTGGAAGAAAATATTTCGGATCGCTGTTATTAGGTGTGTATAATGCTGGAAAGCTAATATATGTTGGCCACGCCGGAACAGGGTTCAATGATAAGAGTCTTAAAGAACTGTTTGAAAAAATGAAACCATTAACCACTGAAAGATCTCCATTAACTACCCGGGTTTCTTCCAACGGACCTGTAACGTGGGAAAGCCTGTATTAGTCAGTAATATCAAATTCTCAGAATGGACTCAGGATTGTCAAATGCGCCATCCTGTATTTTTGGGATTGCAAAAAGATAAAAGTGCAAAAGAGGTTGTAAAAGAAATATAAGAAGGTAATGTTCAGGATTTGCATCCAATGAAAGTTATTCATTTCGCAAACGTTGCTTTGAAAGCTAAGTTTAGTATTAATCTTTTATTTATAAAGATTAATCACTTTTGTTAATAGCGCTCTTGTTTAATTTTACAAAATGCAGGTTGTAGCTTATTATCTCGCTTTGCCATTCATTTATTTGATATCCATTCTTCCTTTTCCGGTTCTTTATCTGTTTTCTGATCTGTTATTTACCGTCATTTATCATATTATTGGATATAGAACAGCAGTAGTTTACCAAAACCTACGAAATGCTTTTCCTTCTAAAAGTGAGCAGGAAATAACGACTATTGCAAGGGAATTTTATCAGCATTTTTGTGATCTTTTGATGGAATCCATTAAGTCATTAACGATCTCGAAAAAAGAGATAATAAACCGGTGTCAATTTGCTCCCGGGTCTATGGCTGTATTTAATAATTTCTTTTCAGAAGGTGTAAATGTAATTGCTTTGATGGGCCACTACGGTAATTGGGAATGGGCTGGGTTAAGCATGAGTAGTCAGTCTCCCTATCAATTGAATGTAGTATATCGCCCTTTGACTAATCACAACTTCGATAAATTAATCTATAATCTACGGAGCAGGTTTGGGGCAAGACCACTGCCAATGAATTCCGCCATTCGGAAAATGCTTAGCAATAAAAGCACATTGTCAACTACTGTTTTTATTGCCGATCAAACTCCACCAAGGGAAACAGAGCTGTGGATGAAGTTTTTAAATCAGGATACGCCTGTTTTTCAGGGTGCTGAATTAATTGCGGCTAAGCTTAAATATCCGGCAGTCTATGCGGGGGTTAAGAAAATAAAGCGCGGCTATTATTATATATATATTGAAACACTGGATAACCATCCTGAACAACTACCAAAGGCGGCCCTTACGCAACTTTTTAATCAGCGGTTGGAGAAAGATATTATAGAAAAGCCCGCTACCTGGCTCTGGAGCCACCGAAGATGGAAGCATAAGCGAAATGTTCCGGTTTCAACATTATAGATTATTAACGATCAGTAAATTTATATCCCACACCTCTTATAGAATGAAAATATTTTGGTTTGCGGGAATCAGGTTCAAAGTATTTCCGAAAGGTTAATATAAAATTATCAATGGTTCGGGTGGAGGGAAAAACATCATAGCCCCACACTGTTTGCAAAATTTGTTTTCTCGATACTACTTCATTTTTCCGTTCTACTAATAATTTCAGCAGCGCAGTTTCGCGCTTGGTGAGGCGAATTTCTTTTTGATCTTTTCCTTTGGCAGTAAAAGTGGAAAAGTTAATCTCATTGTCGCTGAAGTGAAAGGTGGAACTATCTTTTTCCATTTCAGTTCCTTTAAAGCTGTGCCGGATTAATACCCGTGCACGAAAGAGCAGTTCTTCAAGGTTAAATGGTTTGGTCAGGTAGTCATCAGCCCCAACTTTGAACCCGTTAATTTTATCTTCACTGGTATCTTTGGCTGTTAAAAATAAAATGGGCATTTCACTGTTTGTAACCCTGATTGTCTGGCAAACCTGATAACCATCCAACTCCGGCAACATAATATCCAGAATCACCAAATTGAATCGCTGTTGAGAAAATTTTTTAAGCGCAAGCGGACCCGTATTGGCTTCTTCCACTTCATATCCCTCCAGCTCCAGGTTCATCTTTATAACATCAAGGAGATTTTCCTCATCTTCTACGAGCAGCACACGTGGTTGTAGCATAAATTGATTGTTCTTATGAATAAATTATTATACGCATTAATTTTTTAGCAGCAGTTAGTTTACAATTATAATGCTTTTGGAAGTGATACCTCGAATACTGATCCATTAGGCTGATTATCCTTTACACTAACTTTTCCCTGATGAAGTGCCAGAATACGGTCAACTATGTATAAACCTAATCCCGTACCTCGTGCTTTACGCGTCTCCTCATGACCAACCCGGTAAAATTTCTGAAAAATTTTTTTCTTTTCACTATCCGGAATCCCAAAACCATTATCAGCAACTGTTAACTGGGCCCGGTTATTCTCTTCTGAAAGTGAAACCCGGATAAGGTTTCCTTCAGGAGAGTACTTTACAGCATTCTCCACCAGGTTGGTGACTACACTGGTTAATCCCATTCTATCTCCAAGCACCATTACGTCAGGGAGGATGTTAGTTTCAAAAACCCTGCGTTGCGAAATTGCTTCTTTGGTTTTCTCCACTACTGATTTCGTAATATCACTTAGGTCACAGGCATCTTTTCCCATTTCAAAAGTATGGTCTTCAATTTTTGTAGCAAGCAGTAAATTTTCTACCAGACCCTGCAAGCGGTCCATATCCTGAACAGAATTATTTAATAGAATCTCATATTTTTCTTTTGCCAGGTTAGGATGCTTCAATAAAGTTTGTAAGGCTACTTTGGAAGAAGCAATTGGAGATCTGAGCTCATGAGTAATGGATAACAAAAAGTTCTTTTGTTGTCGGTTCACACGCACTTCATGTCTGAGGCTTTTAGTAGTCTTCCAGGTTACAATAAGAAGGATAATCAGAAATACAGAACCTTCTCCAAAAATCATTATAATCTTCCGATGCTGATCCTGATTAATGCTTGCAAGCTCCGTTTGATGGTTGCTGTTAGGGCGCGCAATAAATTTTTCATTTAACTCCGTTAATTCTTTTTTTTCGTTATATGCCTGGCTTGTGATTCGGGCCAATAGAATAATCCACCAGCCAAATGCAACGAATATATATCCGACAAGGAGGTAAAAAATTAATAAGGGACGTCGGTTCATGGCGAGAGGTGAAAACAAGTTACTGGATTACATAATATAATTTATGTGTAAAAAATAAGTTATTGAATATGATGGTTTAATGACATTTCTAATTTTCTGAAATGAGTGGCAACTGAATAAAAAAGGTAGTCCCGTTATTTTTTTCAGAAGAGAACGAAATGCTGCCACCAAAATTTTCTATAATATTTTTTGTAATGGCCAATCCCAGTCCGGTGCCAGAAGACTTAGTGGTAAAGTTTGGTGTAAATACTTTTTTTTCTTCATCTACTGAAATGCCAATACCGTTGTCACGAATAGATATAATAAGATGACCGTTGGAATTTTCCGTTACTACATCCACCTTGCCGGCTTTTTCAGGAGGTATTGCCTGAACCGCATTTAGTATCAAATTATTGAACACCCGAAGCAATTGCTTTTTGTCGGCTGAAACCATAGAATGCTCTGCATACGAATGAAGATGCACGGTTATCCCTTCCTGTTCCTTATAGAGATCATAGCTGGAATTCAGCACCTCATTCACATCTACATTTTCAATTTGAGGCTTTGGCATTTGTGCAAAATTTGAAAATTCAGTTGCGATATGACTTAAATTGTCGATTTGTCCAATAAGTGTTCGCGTTACTTTTTGAGTCAATTCTTCCAGATGTGGTAACTTTTGTTCGTAGGCACGCTGCAAATGCTGAATGCTTAACTTCATCGGAGTTAATGGATTCTTTATTTCATGCGCCACTTGCTTTGCCATTTCTCTCCAGGCAGATTCCCGCTCCGACTTTGCTAAGAGAGCGGCGCTGCGCTCCAGCTCCGCTATCATTTTATTAAACTCCTCCACTACACTTCCAATCTCATCATTGGCAAGCCATTCAATAGGTTCATTGGCCGCACCAACTTTTACTTTTTTAAATTTTTCGCCGATAATAGCCAGCCTCTGAGTAATGAGACGCGAAATAAATGGGGCAAAAAGCCCTGCAAGTATGGTTGCAAAAACAAGAATGTTTACAAGCGTAACAAAGAAGAACCCGACCTGCTCATTCAATTGCTGACCGGAGTTAAAGTAGGGTATATGAACAAAGAGCATAAGGTTTCCATCTTCATCACGAATGGCCTGGTAACCCGCAAAATATTTGAGACCTCCTACTTTTTCTTCTTTTACCAGGCTAACATCATTTTCGTCATTCATTTCATAAAACGCTACAGGATTTATTTTTTTTGATATCAGTTCTTTTTCAAAAATACTGGGCTGTGAAGAAGCTATTTCAGTACCACTTAAATCAAAAATATTAACATCCACCTGCTGGATACGGGCCAATCCATTTATGCGCTTCTTTAAAACAGAATTAATGTCCTGCCAGTCAGTAGCCTTAAGCATTGCTTTTGAATTTAATACCGTAAGCATGGACTCATTTACTTCCTGAAGCTTTTGAGAAACACTTTGTTTTGTAAGATTATCGAATTGCATGAGAAAAAACTGCCCGGTTATTAATCCGATTATCAGGATCAGAGCAAAAATCATGACCATAAAGAAACTCTGTATAAGTGTTCTGAGCGGGGATGTACGGAGCAACTGGCTAATGGAAATTTGAAAAGCTCCTTCAGCAACCGTATTGATAATTAAAATGATGAGTGTTAAAACAAACATCACTACAAATAAAAATGAAAAGTGAGAGGTAAAAGAACCGAGCCAGTCTATTTTTTTAGAAACAACAATTATCATATGGTCACCGGAGTTATATACCAGGTGACTGCTTCCTTCATCATTTATATATTGTGACTCCCGCTTTGGATCAATCGACCAGTCCAAAAGGTAATCGTAACCGAAGTAGCCCCCTTTATCGAGCAATTGGTCATTATGGTAAACAGCATAAGAGTAATCGGGAAAAGCAATAGGAAGCTTATCCTTTTCATCAAGTAACAATTCCGGGTATACTGCTGCACCTTTATATGCATTAGTGGTAAGCTGAACAAATAGTTTCCCCAGAAAATGATCACCCTCTTCAATCCTGTATTCTGCCAGGTAGGTGATGTTTCCATTAGGCGAATAGGAATAATATAGCGAAGAATCATCAGGCACTGGTGCCATCCCTGATTTTACAATAGATTCTGAAATATAGGCGCTGTTATCACTCCCCAACTCAGGGAGCTGGTCGCCGTAAGCATCAAGTGGAAAAAATGCAACCTGATATCTGTTGAATCTTTCCTGAAAATATCTTTGCTGAAGATGGCTGCTGAATGACTTTTCATCTATCAGTTGGTTTCGAAAACTGCTGATTAAGATTTTGTCGTTTGAAATTTGTGGCTTCAAATCACTTAATAAGAATTCGGAGACAGCATCTTTGGTATTGATCAGTTTTTTAGCATACGTAATTCGGGTTGCTTTCTCTTTCTGATCGCTGTACAATTGCAGCATCATTGCGCCGGAACCTGACATAAATACCATCATTAAAAAAAGCGTCCCGAATTTCAGATGAAAATTTCCGCGGTAATAAAAAAAAGGAAGAATCAGAATAAAGATATTTATCCATACTACGATCCATAGACCTGTATCCAGGAGGTCTTTTAATAAATAATACCACACTCCGGTGAAGCTGCAAATGCAAAGGATGATAGAGGCATCTAATTTATTTATTGGATTTACATTAAGCAATCCGATTATTTTTCCCGAAATAAGAAAAAGGCAGATAAAAATTATTGCAATACACAGCACGCCCACGATGCTGTAATAATCAGGATCAAGCGGATTAAGAAATGAAAACTGTATTTTACTATCACGCACTAGTGCCCGAATCGTATCTACAGTATAAATGGTAAGAAGAAATACAATAAGGTATCCTGCAAGATGGATAAGATAATTTTGAGCAGAAGAAATGCTGAGTCGAACATGTAATTGAAGGTGTTTAGTTAAATGGATACATGCCCACAGCAGAAATAACAATTGTATAAGTAAAGCTCCGATGGATGATGCCACGCCGGAAGAAGCGAAAAGATCCGGATCAAACAATCTCCAGTTACGTACTCCTCTTGGCAATAAAATTTGCTGCGATAAAAAAACTGAAAGCAGTAAAAACAGAGCAAGCAGAATTAATGGACGTAGAAATAAATATTTCTCTGTAGGCAATAGTTGGAGCAACCAGCCAAAAGAAAAAATCAGAAAAAGAAACCCGGCAATAAAAAGAAGGAGGGAACCTAACAGTGGATGGTTTTCAAAGTTGACGTCATCCACACTAAGGTAAAACAGAGTTTTACCATATGCATCGGTAATAGGTAAGCAATCTTTGTCTGCCGATGGAGAAATTCTAAAATAATTGGCAAGAGGAAATAAGCCGGAAAACTGCGGCTGTAAATAAGTATTAGTCACTTCATACTCAAACTTTACAGGAATTATTGCCAGCATGCTGCAGGCTATTGAATCACCCGGTAGTAATAAGGTTTTTGCATCTACTAAATAGTAACCGTTTCTAAACTTTTGAAAGCTAAAGCCAGGTGAAAAACTTGCGGAAGCTTTGGTAGGAATTATATCATTACTATTCCAGAAGATAAGCGAATCTCCCTGATAAAAAAGAAGTTCATAAGGCAACGAATGAAGTTGATTAATATCATTCCAGTAACGCTTCGCTACAATTAGCTTCCTGATTACGGAATCCGAAAATTTTGTATCGAGCTCCTTTTCAAGCTGATTTGTCTTATCGGTGATACCCTTTGCTGCTTTCTGCAATTCAGTTTTTTTATTATTGAAAAACCCGTATTCGTAAGAGCAGAAAACACATCCCACAGCAAGCAGTAAAAGGTATAAATGATATTTTTTTTCGTAACGCACAGAAAGGAGATAAAAAATCCATTCGAAATTACAATATTCAAATGAGGGGTTTAATCTCTCTTCACTGAACGATATGCAGAGATTTCTACTGTAGTAAGTACGATTCGGAAAGAATTGTTTTTTATTTTTATCCACTTTGTGACAATTTTATTTTTGTCATTCACCTATTGGTTCTCTCTTAACAGCATAAAAAAATGCATTTTATTAATTCAGTTGATTTTGCGAGACAGATAGACACTGCTGATCCTTTAAAAAAATATCGTGAATGCTTTCATGTACCCAGGACAAATGATAAAGAAGTAATATATCTGGCCGGTAATTCCTTAGGCTTGTTGCCAAAGTCAGCCCGTGAATATGTTGAACAGGAATTTATGGATTGGTCGAAATACGGTGTTGAAGGTCACTTTACAGCTAATAACCCGTGGTACTATTATCACCATTTTTGCGAAAACGCCTTAGCAAAAATTACAGGTGCACAAAAAGTGGAAGTAGTAGCAATGGGTTCTCTAACTGCTAACCTTCATCTTTTGATGGTCTCCTTTTACAGGCCTCAGCCGGACAGGTATAAAATTCTGATGGAAGCCAATGCATTTCCATCCGACCAATATGCAATTGAAACACAAGTAAGGTATCATGGTTATGATCCGCAGAACGCAATCATTGAAATAATGCCCCGAGAAGGAGAAACCATTTTGCAGCTGGAGGACATCCTATCTGTTATAGAGCAAAACAAAGATCAGCTCGCCTTAATTATGATTGGCGGTGTTAATTATCTGTCGGGTCAACTATTCGATATGCAAGCAATTACTGAGGCGGGTCATAAGGCAGGCGCCTGCGTCGGGTTTGACCTTGCTCATGCAATTGGAAATGCGGAGCTGCACCTTCACGATTGGAATGTTGATTTTGCATGCTGGTGCAGCTATAAGTACCTGAACAGCGGACCCGGAGGTGTTGCAGGTATTTTTGTCCATGAAAAACATGGTAATAATTCTGATTTGCCGCGCTTTGCAGGATGGTGGGGCAATGTTGAAACTACCAGGTTTAGAATGGAAAAGGGATTTTACCCGCAAAAAGGTGCGGCCGGATGGCAACTCAGTAATGCTCCGGTTTTTTCATTAGCAATTCATCGTGCCGCTCTGGAAATTTTTATGGATGCGGGCTTGTCTAACCTTCGAAAAAAAAGTAAAGCCCTTACAGCCTATCTTGAATTTATAGTAGAGGATTTCAATACACATCATCCCGATAGAACCCTTAAAATAATTTCTCCCCGGAATGCTGAAGAACGCGGATGTCAGTTATCGCTTGTTGATACATCGGGCGGAAAAGAAATTTCTAATGGATTAAAGGCAAATCAAATAGTAGCGGATTGGCGTGAACCTAATGTAATTCGTATGGCCCCGGTACCTCTCTATAACTCTTTTGAAGACGTCTGGAAAGTTGGAGCTTTTTTAAATACATTATAATTGGGAATCATGATTCATAAAGACGTATCTATTATTGGTGCAGGTCTGGTTGGTTCTCTGCTTTCCATTTATCTGGCCCGCCGCGGATATGCTGTTTCTGTCTTTGAGAGACGTCCCGACATGCGGAAAGAAAAAATAGCTGCCGGCCGTTCTATAAACCTCGCTTTAAGCGACCGAGGCTGGCGTGGGTTAGATAATGTTGGTCTTAAAGATGAAGTAACAAAAATTGCCATTCCAATGTATGGAAGGATGGTACACGGAACAGATGGTAAACAAAATCTTCAGCCATATGGAAAAACAGATCAGGCAATATATTCCGTTTCCAGAAGTGCCTTAAACAAACTGTTACTGAATGTTGCCGAACAACAGCCAAATATCCGGATTAATTTCAATAATAGAGCTGACAGGATAGATCTGGACAGGCGGGAAATTATATTTAATGTGCAAACCTTTTTCATTGAAAATAATACCAATTTTTCCGCCAGTACCTCTTCTCAAAAAGTACAATCATTTGACCTGCTTTTCGGTGCAGATGGTGCTTATTCTGCTCTACGCCATAGCATGCAATTTACCGATCGCTTTAATTATTCTCAATCATATATTGAACATGGATATAAAGAATTAACTATTCCAGCCGGAATTAATGAGCATCATCTTCTTTACAAAAATGCTTTGCATATATGGCCCAGAAAAAACTTTATGCTGATTGCATTGCCGAATCTTGACGGAAGCTTTACCTGCACACTGTTTTTTCAGTTTGACGGATCACTCTCATTTTCAACATTAAAAACGGAAGCTGACATTCAGCATTTCTTTGAAGAATATTTTCCGGATTGTATTCCATTAATGCCTGCTTATAAAGAGGATTTTCTAAATAATCCGGTAGCATCTCTTGTTACTGTAAAATGCTTTCCATGGACCTCGGAAGATAAAGCCAGCCTTATTGGAGATGCCGCGCATGCTATGGTGCCCTTTTTCGGTCAGGGTATGAATTGTGGATTTGAAGACTGCACTGTGCTGGATGATTTAATCTCCAGGCATGGAGAAAACTGGCAGTTGATCCTATCTGAATTTGAGAGCTTACGGAAACCAAATGCAGATGCGATTGCAGAATTGGCATTGAATAATTTTATTGAGATGCGCGACCTGGTTGCCGATCCGCATTTTCTTAAAAAGAAAAAAATTGAAAAGCTTCTAACGGAAAAATATCCACAGGAATTCATCTCACCCTATTCTATGGTTTCCTTCAGCCACATCCCGTATGCTGAGGCTTTGCGCAAAGGAAAAGCTATCAAAGAGCTTTTAGAGAAACTGGCAAATGAAGAACATATAGAAACGGCAATTGAAAGACCGGAGATTTCAGAATGGATGAAATCGTTCGCAAATAGTTAATTCTCGGAAGGGTTTCCAATCACATTATCCGTTGATTGCTGGATGTCTTTTAATTTTGGAAGATCATTTACTGAATTAATACCGAAGTAATTCATAAAAAAAGTACTTGTGCCATACAAAATCGGCTTGCCTAATTCTTCACTTCTCCCAAGGATGGTGATCAACTCTTTTTCCAATAATTTATGAATGGTATAATCGCAATTCACGCCTCTTATTTTTTCAATTTCTGTTTTGGCAATTGGCTGACGGTAAGCAATAATGGAAAGTGTTTCCAGCGCATTGGTGGAAAGTCTTTTATTGAGTTTATGCTTTAAAAATTCACTTACTGTTGGCTGAAAAGCCGGCTTGGTTAGAAACTGATAGCCACCTGCCAGCGGCACTATTTCAAAGGCAAATTCGCCTTCATGGTATTTTTGAATCAGGATTTCCACGTGTGATTCAATTTCTTCTTTACTCAACGATAATCCAACCATCCGAACCAGGCTTTCCTGCATGTCTTTAAGAGACACTGGTTGCTCAGCAACAAAAATCAATGCTTCAATATGTGATTGTAAACCCTCCATAAATATTTATAAATTATTAGAATGCCCCAATTCTTATAGCAGTGGTTGCGGGATATGGCTCTATTTTTTCTTCTTTACAATACGAGGTTTATGAACAGTTGTATCTGAGGTGGCCGGTACGTTATTTTGTTGCGTAAAGGTTGTTCCTTTATTGCTAAGAAGTGCAGGGTTTCTTTTAAATTCTTCCCTGTTTTTTCTAAGATTGTTTGCCAGGTGGCTGGTGCTGGTATCTTTTGGTAATAGCTGACTTGCTTCATCTAATTTAACAGTTGCCGAATCTACATTCCCGTTTCTCATATCATTTATAGCACTTTGCTTTAATGATTCAGCCTTATTTATCCTTCTCACAGGTTCCGTATTTTCAACATTCGCAACAGCTTTGTTTATGGAAGGGTCATTAAATTGTTTTGCTGTATTTATTTGTTTTTGAACCGAGCGCATAGCTGCAGGATCACCTGTGGATGCTTTTTCAGCGAGCTCAGTAGCCTGCTCTTTAAAATTAACTGCAAATGTTTGAGTAAGCAATGACCGCACACTATCTTTAAAACGCCTATCGTCGAAAACCTTTTGAACAAATCCCAGTTTAAGATCTAATTTCTCTTTATTAAAATTACTGTCGCCCATTACTTCTTTCATCAGATTATCAGCAACTCCTATCTTTTGAAATTCCAATTGATGCTCATTGAATTGATTCGTAAAATAAAACCCTATAATACCCAAAGCTATAGGCAATGCTGCCTGAAAAATGAAATGCAGCCAATCCGGAGTTTTCTTAGCCTGATTTTTTTGAGCAAGCAACTGGTCCAGCTTTCGGTTAAGCTCATCTAATTTGTTCTCATCCATCGATCTTGATTTTCGGCAAATTTACATGATCAGAACTACTCTGAAGTATATTAGCCTAATCCGGTAACGATATTCATCTTAACGCTTCATTAACAATTATTTAGTTCGCGTTAACAATGTTAGACTCCGCATATTATTTAAAATCCTGATTTTTGTATTCTTAAATCAAAAAAATTATATGGCTGTTTTTACCCGCCCATTTCTAAAATGTATTTTATCATTTTTGCTGTTTCTTGTTATCATGGATGTTCAGCCATTAATCGCAGGCGGACCGTGGGTATTAGGTAAAGGTCAATCTACACTGAGCCTTGGTTTTAGCCGTAAGGTTGGGAAGGAGAGATGGAGCGCTACTATAAAGGGTGTCACAGAAACTCCAACAGATTTTTCAGACGATGTTGTAAAATATTCTCTTATTACACCTGCTGATTCAACAACTGTTGATGGCAAATTTCACGATTTTCGTTACTATTATTTTCAGGCTGCTATAGGCATATGTAAAAATTTGGAATTGGACGCTACTATTAACTACCTCGTGGGCCGCGAAGCAAGCAGAACAAATCCGTATACAGGAAAGCTTTATCAGTTTGATGGTCAAACCGGACCTAATTCACATTTTGCCATTTGGGAAATAAACAGGGGTTTTACCGATTCCTGGCTTGGTTTAAAGTACCAGTTTCTTCATGGTAGCTGGCCGATGGCATTGGAAGTTAATTCCAGGTTTCCTGACCTGTATAATCAACCCGGCGTAGCATACTCAAGATACAACTATCAATATACGTCGGCAACAGATCCTGTGACAGGAAAGGTTGTCAGAGACACGATTATTGAGCCAAGCAGCGAGTGGCGCGGACTATTAAAGCGGGATTTTGCCGGTATTATACACATTGGCCATTCCTTTTTACAGGACGGTTCATTGTATACTCAAGCCTATGCCGGATACAATATTCGCCAGGGTGCTTACGCAGATCAGATCATGTTTAATATAAATGCAGGTTATAATTGGAAAGTTCGACAGAATATTAATATTATTCCAAATCTGCTGTGTGATTATATCGGTGGAATAGGTAATGGTGGTCAGCCGGATATTACAGACCGGTTCAACAACGTATACAAAAATTTTAATTTTAATAATTCAAAGACGTTTCGTGGTTATGCGAGTGTAGATGCAATTTTTAATAACCGCTTAGATGCAAAGGTGGGTGCAGGAAAATGGCTGTGGGGAAAAGGTGCCGTAGATTATACGGAAATGTTTGTGCAGGTAACCTATTTAATTGACCGAAAGTGTAAGTAAAATTTTCCTTAGACTACCCCGTAACATTTAAGTAAGTATTCCACAAATATTCTATTAGCCAGACCACTGATTGCTGATATCCTTTACGGCTATCTAACAACCATCACCGTTCCCTTTTTTTCTATCTTTTGATTGTCACTGGTTGAAACAGAAATGAAGTAGGCATACGTTCCCTGTTGTACAACTATACCATTATATTTTCCATCCCAGCCTGCTTCAGGATCCGTAGAGGAAAATATTTTTAATCCCCAACGGTTAAAGACAGTAAGCTGATAGAAGGTAATATTTCGAACATTCAATATAGGCTTGAATAGCTGGTTATTTCCGAAGGGAGCAAATGCATTAGGAGCATAAATTTGAGAAGGTGGCTTTAGGCATAAAATATTGGAGTGACTTGCTACCTGGTCTATAGTTCCATTAGGGAAAATTGCGGAATGGAGTGCTTCAACGTAATAACATACTGTATCCCCTAATGTTGAATTCGATTCCTGATATGTGAAGGCAGAGTTGCTTAGTGAAGCCACCAGGGAAAAGCCATTTCCTTCATCCCGATAAATATTAAAGCCTGTAACCGTACTAAAATCAATAACAGACGAATCCCAATTCAGGTAGTTTGTAAAGTCACCAAAAGAATAACCACTTAATAAAATGCTTTTCCCCGAGGAAGAAGTATAGAGCATATTGCAGCTATCTACTGTTATAAGACGGTAGTAAAAGCTCTGATAATCTGGATAGGCTGAATTATCAGAATAAATATTTATTCCTGACAGATCCGGAGAAGGTGGTATAGTGGCAATAGGTTTATATGAAATTCCATCAATGCTTCGGTCAATTTCAATATTCAGAATATCAGCTAAAGGATCCAATGAATAATATACATCTACCTGACCTGGCTGTGCTACGGTTACGTTCCGGATATAGAAATCGTTTGGCAATTGTACCACATTAGGAGTAGTGCAAATGGTATTGGACGCGGAAGTAAACGGCCCCGAGGCTTGTTCCGCAATAACTGTCAAACAGATCAGATCTCCATCGTTAAAATTCCGTATAGTATCCGTATTAGCTGTTGGAGGTAAAGAATCTACCAGAACAGGTGCAGTGTTATTTATACCCATATATACCTTGTAATTTTGAACACCATTAGGCCAATTGTCATAAGAGTTCCAGGCAATCGAGATGTAGTGCTCACATCGTTCAGTGTTTTCAGTTAGAAATATAGTACGGTGAAAGGATGTATTAATCGGCCCCGTGCTGAAACAGCTATCGATTGCAGCTATGTCATAATAAAGTGAACCGCTTCCCGGATCGTTTATAAGATCAGTGTATGTAGTATTGGCACTGCCATAGATAGTATCAATTGGTTGGGAAAAAGTGTCAGCTAAGTCAAATAAATAAATGATATAGCCATATGTTTCAGGAGAAATACTGGGCTTCCAGTTAAGCTCAACTTTTCCGTTAATAACGGTAACATAATTAATTTCCGGGGGCACCGGATCAAGATTGTCAATGGTATCAGAGTTCAGTGTGGGCAAGCCACATGTATAACTACTGTTCATGAAGTAGTAGTAAACTGTACGGTTTCCGTTACCAACAGGGTCAGTATAAAAGGTAACAAGAGAATCATATTCTGTATGAATTAATGTAAAGGTTGGATCAATGGAAGTGCTGCGGAATATATTGTAGGAAAGAAACCGGCCACAGGAATTGGTAGTATTTGTCCAATCGAGTCTAACGTCTTGATTATTTAATGTTCTTACACAATTCAGAGACGGAGGATTAATAAACTGAGATCTTGCATTGTAAAAAATAATCAGCATCAAACTTATTAACAAATTCCTTTTCATAAGCCGGCGTATTAGTTGCGGGGATTATTTCCAACTACAATTTCCAGCATTGAACCCGGATCAAAATATTGAACCGCCAGTTGAAGCAATTCTTCTGAAGTAACACTTTTAATTTTTTCAATCATATTATAGAAAAATGATTCTTTTAATTCATACACTTTTAATCCCCGGACTATATCTGAAACATTAAATGGTCCATCAGCATCAGCCAGGAAAACACCCAGCATATAATTTTTTACCAGCCGGAGCTCTTCCCCGGGTATCATCTCCGTTCTCAAACGATTCACCTCCTTATAAATTTCGTCTACAGCCTGCCAAACCACTTCATCACCTACTTCTGTGGTTATATATAGATGAGCATCGTGTAAATAGGATGAAACACCAGAGTGAACGCCATAACAAAAACCATGGTCTTCTCTCAGATTTTGCATCAGCCTGCTCCCAAAATATCCGCCCAGAACTGTATTCAAAACCCTCAGGGAAACATAATCAGGATGCAGCTTATTTACCATTTTTTTCCCTATTCGAATGCCGGACTGTACAGCATCTTTTTTTTGCTGGAAAACATTTGATGCCGGCACTTCAGTAAAGTTCTGATTATTAGGTGAAAAGTACTTAGCATAAAGACCTCCAAAATAATTATCAATTTTAGCGATTATGCTTTCATTCACATTTCCGGATGCGAAAACCATCTTTAACCCGGAGCAATAACGTGACTGATGAAAATCTTTTAATAGCTTAAAATTGATTTCAGAATAGTCCTTAGCTTCTGTTGTATATCCATTGGGATGGTTCCTGCCATACAGTTGTTCGTTAAAAATCTTTTGAGCAAGGAAATCCACTTTCTCCATATTTATTAAAAGCCGCTGGCTGCTATTCTGGATATAAGTGACTAATTCCCTTTCAGGAAATATGGGTTGATAAATTATTTCCTGAAGAACGGGTAATACATGATCAAGATGCTTCGTAAGGGTATACATGGTAACAGAAGCATAATCCACTGAAGCATCAGTATGAATAGAAGCCCCGTAAAAGTCAATTGTTTCCGCTATTTGCTGAGCTGTTTTGTTAACAGTGCCTTCTGTCAGCATTTTACTGGTAGTGGAAGCTACAGCACGTAGCGGTTCAGTCCACCTTCCGGCATCAAAAAGCAATTCAATTTTTAAAACTTCCTGTTCTCCTCCGGCAACCATATATAAAGGCACTCCATTCTTTAAAAAATATTCACCTATTAAGGGTAGGTTAATAGATTCGATGTCACGTATTAAAGGAGCAGTCGATCGGTCTATAGTAGTAGTCATAGCCGCTAAAATACAATAAAGCGATGTCGGAAAAATGGAGTTTATTGACCTGACCGGCTCATATTACTGATGAACAATCAGCAATTCCTTTTTAAAAGACTGATTTTCAGCATATAATTTCACTTGGTAAATTCAACCCGTAAATTTATGGTAGCTACAGTAAGTTTATAATTCCTTCCCAAAGGCAACCATTAGCCACTTCTTTACTATTCTTCTTAATTCGTCTATATTGGTTAATCTGCAATTCATTGTGTATGGAAGCTCAAAACCAATCTCCACTTCATTATTGCCGGAATTGGGATAAGGATCAAAAAGTATAGAGGATACCGGCTCCATGTTATCTGTGGCAGTAACAGCTTCCGCCATAAAATGAAAAGTTCCTTTAGGAGCCACCAATGGTTTTGTTGACATGTGGTTATTATATGATTTTGCTTCCAGGTAATAATAGATAGTGGATCCAACCCGGTTGGGGTAGAATAAAAGCAGTGAATAGCACCCAGCTGTGAAATAATAGGGGCAAAACCGTTATCACAGTCAATGCCTACAATGTTGTAGCTGAGGATTTCAAAATAATTTTAACTGAGATCGGAATTATTAGATACAGATAACGTTATACCTCCATTTGTAATCCAGGGGACTTAACCAAGCACTATTCACATCAATATAATATTTTATACTTAGTACGTATTTATTATACAGTTATAATCTCGGCAACTACCAAATAGAGTCTGAAAGAGCTTAAGTATGTCAAAACTATGTTTAAAGTTATTGTTCATAGTACTTCTATCATTTATTTCAATGGATCTCATGGCACAACAGGATTTGAGAATAAAAGAGCTTCAGGACAAGGTTATTGCACCAGGGCAGACTATCAGGAATATGGAATATGCAAAGGTAAATGGACAATCCTTGCAGCTTGATCTGTATCTTCCTGCTAGTAAAGACTCTTTTCCCGTAATCGTATTTATACATGGTGGTGGATTCACTGCAGGCGATAAAAGCAGCGCAGCGGCATATGCTCCATTCTTTACTGCCAGGGGATTCGCGATAGCATCCATCAATTATCGTCTTGCTCCGGCTGCTATTTTCCCGGATCAGATTTACGATGTAAAAGGTGCTATCCGTTTCCTTAGGGCACATGCCACTCAGTTTCATCTCGACCCTGACCGGCTTGCTGTTTTTGGTACATCTGCCGGAGGAGCGCTCGCGTCTTTAGCCGGGGTTTCCTGTGATGTTGCAAATTTGGAAGGGACGGTGGGAGGTAACAGCAAATATTCCAGTTGTGTACAGGCAACTGTAAATTGTTTTGGCTCTTTCAGCTACGAGAATATGATGAATACGGGTTTTGCCCCCTCCCGCGAAATTCATCTGGAGGAATTGTTTGGATGTAAGGATATATATTCAGAGGCGTGCAGGGAAAAAATTAAAATGATGGCGCCCGAAAGCTATATCGATAAAGCAGATGGTCATTTTCTCATTCTTCATGGTGAAAAAGATACAAGTGTGCCTCTGCAAAACAGTATTGATTTTGATAAAAAATTAAAAGCCGGTGGAGTTTCCTCCATTTTAATTACTGATCCGCATTTTGGTCACGGAGAAGGAATTATTAAGGCTCATTTTTCTGAAATCATTGCCTTTTTAACGAAGGCATTACAGTGATTAGTTGTTAGAATAATAGTAGAGGGTAGAGCAATTTGATTCTCTGAAAATTTCTATGGCGATATTTTGTATCTCTTCTGCAGTGGTATTCAAGTAATAGGCTGCTTCTTCATTCACCAGGTTTGCATTTCCCAGTAATTCACAATAAGCAAGGTTCATGGCTTTATTCAGCACTTCCATTTCAGAAAAAGCAATTTGAGATTCAACCCTATTTTTAATTTTCGTAAGCTCCTGATCATTGATAATCTCAGCTTTGATTTTTATAACTTCCTCATTAATAGCATTTTCGGCCTCTTCCATTTTAACTCCTTTCACCAGCTTTCCTTCAATCACCATAAGCCCCGGATCAATTGATCCCGTATGGTAGGCATGTACTTCAGAAAACATTTTTTTCTCTTTTACCAAAGCCTGGTAGAGCCGGCTTGATTTTCCACCTGATAAAATATCACTGAGTAAATCTGCGGCATAGTAGGTATCATCCATGCGTCCGGGCATATGCCATGCTTTATAGATGGCATCAAGTGGTACATTCGAATGCAAGGTAAGTGAGCGTGGTTCGGTTTGAACAGGTTCCACGGGTAACTGACGATGAAAATCTTCCCCTTCGGGAATACTTTCAAACCATTTTTCAGCCAGGGAAAAAACATCTTCAGCCTTAACATTGCCTGCTACTACCAAAATGGAGTTATTAGGCCGGTAATACCGGAAGAAAAATTTTTTCACTTCATCAAGAGAAGCCTGCTCGACATGTTCCAGTTTTTTTCCAATAGTCGGCCACTGGTAGGGATGCTGCCTATAAGCAAGAGACCTTAATTGGTGCCATACATCACCATACGGCTGATTGATGTAGTGCTCTTTGAACTCTTCACACACCACTTTCCGCTGCACATCCAGTGAATGATCATCAAAATTTAAGGAATTCATTCGGTCGGATTCCAGCCAGAAGGCAGTTTCAAGGTTTATTGCTGGGAGCGATTCATAATAGTTGGTAATATCGTTAGACGTAAAAGCATTGTTTTCCCCGCTTGCCTGTTGAAGAGGTTCATCAAATAAGGGTACGTTTTCTGAACCTCCAAACATAAGGTGCTCAAACAGATGCGCGAAACCAGTATGGCTGGGATTTTCATCCCGCGCACCTACATTATACAAAATATTCACTGCCGCCAAAGGCGTAGCATGGTCTTCATGAACTATTACTTTTAATCCGTTACTTAGGCGGTGGCTTTTAAAATTGATCATGTGAGATGATTAATTGAATTCGGGCAAAGATAAGGCAGATCGCAGGCAATATTATAAAAGGCTTTATAGACCACTTAAAAGTCCCTTTATCTCTTGTTTTGCACTTCATCTCAATTAATTTCCTAACCATTTCCACTCTATCTTTGTTGTTCTACAGATGAATGCAGAGCAACTACTAAACCGAGCATTAAATTTTGAATTCCTTTCAGCGGAAGAAGGATTATTTCTTTTTGAAAATGTTCCCACTCCTGAACTGATGGCAGTAGCTCATTCTCTCCGAATGATTCAAAAGCCTAAAAAGGTAGTTACCTGGATCATTGACCGTAATGTGAATACAACAAATGTTTGTATTGCTAACTGCAAATTTTGCAACTTCTACCGAAGACCGGGACATACGGAGGAATATATTACCACCATAGATCAGTATAAGCAGAAAATTGAAGAAACGTTTCGCTACGGAGGTGATCAGCTGTTATTACAAGGCGGTCATCATCCTGATTTAGGGTTAAGGTTTTATGTGAAACTTTTTAAAGAATTGAAATCACTTTATCCCTCGCTTAAGCTCCACTCACTGGGACCTCCTGAAATAGCGCACATTACTAAGTTAGAAAAATCAACACACAGTCAGGTACTCAAGGCATTGATTGAAGCAGGCTTGGATTCATTGCCCGGCGCAGGTGCTGAAATCTTGAATGACCGGGTACGAAGGTTAATTTCAAAAGGAAAGTGCGGCGGACAAGAGTGGCTAGACATTATGCGCGCAACCCATCAATTAGGACTGACCTCGTCTGCAACCATGATGTTTGGCCATGTGGAAACATTATATGAGCGGTTTGAGCACCTGGTTCTGCTGAGGCAGGTTCAGTCAGAAAAGCCTGAAAGCTCAAAGGGCTTTATCGCCTTTATTCCCTGGCCGTTTCAGGACCAGGGGACTTTGCTTCGTAAAATTCGCGGGGTCAGAAACCAGGTAACGGGCGATGAATATGTACGTATGATTGCTTTAAGTCGCATCATGCTTCCCAATATTTTGAATATTCAGGCATCCTGGCTTACGATTGGGAAAGAAGTAGCCCAGCTTTGTCTTCATGCAGGTGCAAATGATTTTGGTTCCATAATGATTGAGGAAAACGTGGTAAGCGCCGCTGGTGCTCCGCACCGGTTTACTTCTAATGGTATTCAGCAAGCAATTCGGGATGCCGGGTTTGAACCGCAATTGCGAAACCAGCAGTATGAAAACAGGCTGATCCCTGTTTCCACAGAACAGCAATTAATCAATTATTAATACAATTTTTTTCTTTTTTCTTACCAAAAAAGCAAAACCTAGCCCCATACTTCGTCAAGAAATGTTTTATTAAAAAAAAGCATAACAAAATTTTATATTTTCAACTAATTGATTGTTAATTTTTTATTTTAATTTTTCTTACCTGTTTTTTTATTTTGGTTTACTTGAAAGAAAGAGGAAATGTTTATATTCATCACAGTTGTGTAAGTTTTTAAAACATCTGAAAACAATTCACTTAATTTCGCCGTACAAAAGCTACCTATAAATAGTTACCCCCAAAATACCAAACCAAGTAAATACCTAATATTTAAATTAACATGCTTAAAAAACGCCATTTTTTTAGCGCTGCACTACGTGTGTTTATAATAATTGCAACTTCAACGTTTTCCCTCGATGCTCAAAATGTCCAGCTCATGCTGGGCGTTCGTCAGCCACTCTCACTGGATTACATTGGCTATAATGGAATGAACACCACCCACAGTGGTGAATGGTGGAATGAACCAGACCTGATGAGTCATGTGCCATTATTAAAAGCAAAGACGCTCCGTTATCCCGGGGGCAGCATTGCCAACTGGTGGGATTGGAAGAAAGGCTGGTTCATTGATCGCAAAGATCTTCCTCAAAAATATAAAGACCTTGCCCCAAAGGCCAACACGCTGGAAAACTTCAAAAAAACACTTGACAGCTGCCATGCTACTACCGTTTATGACTTAAACATGATGACCTCAACCGTCAGCGACCAGATTAAAATGCTAATGCATGCTCAATCTATAGGAATGGATGTTACCTACATTGAGCTTGGCAATGAGTTCTATATCCTGGGCACAGACAATGGAGAAGGCGATGGAGATTCTTCTTTACTGATGCAGGAATTTCCTACAGCAAATTCCTATGGAGACACGTGCACCATCTGGATCGATTCTATCCGCCGTTATTTTCCCAACGCGAAAATTGCTGCCCAGGGTACCTTTAACAAGACCGGTGAAGACCGCAGGGAAACATGGGATGAGCTGATGGCAACCACACTAAAAGGCGAAGATGCTGTTACTTATCATACCTATTATGGTGGTGAAAATCCAAAATGCAATAACCCCGGCCAATACTTGTCATCCGATATTCCTGAATTTCTATGGCGTCCATTTGATGCCTGGAACACCTTATATACTAAGGACCTAAGCATTTTACGTAAAGGAGATGAGGCATGGATTACAGAATATAACCTCGATGATTTTCAAAAACCTGTGCATGGCTCCTGGGGTCATGCCCTGTTCCTTGCGAACTTCAGCATGCAATTTTTGCAGGATGCACGCATTACCATGATTGAATGCCATGATATGAACGGCAGCGCTGTTCATGGTACTTATTTCGAGAGTACCGGTGGGTTAAGTTTTACAGGTGATAAAGGTTATATTTCTCCACCTAATCCACCAAAAACTACCGCCTGGGATCTTACTGCAGCAGGAATATCCATGAAGGTACTAGGACTTGCTATGGATAAAAACAACTATACTGCACCGTTATACTTCGGCACTTCCCCTACAATCACCTTTAAAAATGAAGAAGGCGTAAGCATTACATATCCGGCTTTATTTGGATTTCACTTCTGCAACAGCAACTCCTCTGATGCTGTAATTTTAAATCTTTCCAGTAAGACCTATAAAATTACCACTACCGACATTTTTCCTCAGGGTGGGACCTATGAGCGTTACGACGCAGACCCGCTTTCATATCCCGCTAAAGAGTCACAGGTGAATGATGTTACCGGTAACCTTTCCTCAACCCCTGTTACATTGAAGCCCTATTCGATTACCCACATCACATCAAACAGTGTTCCGCCGCCGCCTCCTCCGACTGCTTTGAAAATCAAGGTTAATGGTCCTTCGCTTTTCTGTGAAGGCGACAGCGTACAATTAGATGCAGGACCGGGGTACGTCAACTACAAGTGGTCAACGGGAGCAACATCACAGAAAATATGGGTATATGATGAGGCTGATTATTCTGTGAGAGGCTATACAAACCAATTTGGCTATGCGGTGGCAGATACAGTAAGCATAAGTGTGAATCCAAAACCAAAGGCACCCCATGTTAATCCCTCCTCAGGTAAAAGGATATTCTGTGAAGGAGGTAATGTAGTCCTCAGTCCGAGCTTCGACCTATCGGGCTATGACGTACTCTGGAATAATGGCCTGACTACGCAATCGATCACGGTTACAACAGGTGGAAATTACTGGCTTACTATTACCGATGAAAATGGATGCAAAGCCAATTCCGATACTGAAGCTATTACAGTAAATCCGCTTCCAAAGCCATTGATTACTGCTAAAGGTCCTACTGCATTCTGCTTTGATCAAAGTGTTACGCTGGATGCAGGAAAAGGATATAAATCTTATAACTGGTCGAATGGAAAACATGGTCATTCCGTTTCCATCAATAAGCAAGGCCATTACACTGTAACGGTGAAGGATAATAACAGCTGTTCCGGGACTTCTGATTCAGTATACATTGAAGTATGGAACCGTCCTGATCCTATCATTACAGTATATGGTCCTGATGAATTTTGTGAAGGAACCTCACCAACCTATTTGTTGACGCAATGGAACTATAACATGCAATGGCAAAAAAATGGAGTAGGTATTGAGGGAGCTATTGAAAAGAAATATTATCCAACTGAAAGCGGGAATTACAGTGTAATAAGCATGGACAATCATACATGTACCAAAATCTCTGACAGTACCCCTATTACTGTAGATCCGGCACCATTAGCAGAAATTACAATTTCCGGTTCAATCAATTTATGTTATGGCCAGACAACGATACTTCAGGCAAAAACTGGCACTGGTTATCAGTATCAATGGCAATTAAACGGCGTGGATATTTTTGGAGCAATACTTTCCTCTTTCGTGGCCATTGCTCCCGGAGACTATACGTATACGGTAACTGATTCGTATGGTTGTTTTGCCATTGCTCCCGCTGTAACTATTACGTCTTATTGCAAGAATGGCTCTGTATCAGCATCGAATGAAAGTAAGGCCGGATTGATGATCGTGTTTCCAAACCCTGCTCAATCTAAAATTCATGTACAACTGTCCTTGAAAGCGCTGAACAACCGAGCTTGTCATTTAGAGATCAGTAATCTTTTAGGAGAAGTGCTGTTCGAAGAAGAAAAAATGGCCGAGGGAAATTCATTTTCCGATGATATTTTTCTGACTCCACTCTTCTCAGAAGGGCCTTATCTTGTAAGAATAATATCGGGGGATGAAATTTACCACAAGGAATTTATAGTGGTTGCAAAGAAAGATTAATTATCTGTATGGCGTGCTAAAAGATTTTAAGTATGGTATGGCATGCCATTACATACAGTTAGTCATTGATTAGTTAAAACAGATTAATGTATCTGCCTTCGTATTATACTAAATATTCCCGTGCTATAAGTCATTCACTGGCTACACTAAATTATTAGACTGTATCAGCAGCGAACAATACTTTATCAGGTGTATAATTACCAGCATCAAAGTAACTCCTGTTAACTGGTGATTTCAGATTCTCTTCAGAATCAACCTGCATTTTTGCATAATGAACATCATGCTGTAAAAGCATTATTTTGCCCGATGCAAAAATTATAAATTTTGCTTTTCATCAGCTATGATTTTTTGGAAGCGTACGATAATATTTTCCTGTATTTATTTTTTTTGGAATAATGCAACCTTCTCACAGTCACGTGATCTGGATTTTTATGTGAAAACGGCAATTCAGAACAGTCCTCTGCTTAAAGACTATCAGAATCAAATCCGAAGCAACCACATTGATAGTTTAATTCTCAGGGCAGGTATGAAGCCCCAGATTGCCGGCACGGCGGGTGCATACTACCCTCCGTTGATAAACGGTTATGGCTATGATCCTGCCATTACCAATTATGGAAGTTACAGTGCTTTATTGGGGATTAGAAAAGATTTATTTCGGGGGGGAGAATTTAATAACAGATATTTTTCCTTGCATTACATAAGTGATTCCATATTATATGCAGCCGGGGTTTCAGAAAGGGATTTAAAAAAAACAGTCATTGCACAATACATTATCGCATATGGGGATTTGGAACAAATGCATTACCATTCGGAGTTGCTGCAGTTCTTAGGAGATGAAGATCAGGTTCTGAAAAAAATTACGGAACAAGGTATCTACAGGCAAACTGATTATCTAACTTTTCATGTACTGTACCAGCAACAACAGTTGCAATTGAAGCAACTTGAAATTCAGTATAAACTGGACTATGAAATTCTTAATTATATCTGTGGATTAGTGGACACTTCCTCCATTATACTATCAGATCCTTCCTTAGTCAACTCTTTACTTCCTACACTCAATCAATTGCTGTTTTCAAAACCCTTTATAAGAGATAGTTTGGCCTTGCATAATAGAGATTTGCTTATTGATTTAAACTACAGACCCCGACTAAGCATTTTCGGGGATGCTGGTTATGAAACCTCTTTTACCTTTCATTCTGAAAAAAATTTTGGAGTCAGCTTTGGAGCAAATTTTACTATCCCTTTATATGATGGAAAGCAGCGCAGGCTGCTGCATGAAAAAATTCAACTGCTTGAAGATACCAGAACCCGGTATCGAGATTTCTTTGTTTCTCAGTATCAACAGCAAATAAGGCTGCTCACGGAACAGCTTAAGAATACTGAAGATCTTATACGGGATTACCATGACCAGTTAAAGTTTTCTGAAGGGTTAATTGAAGCAAATAAGAAGTTAATTGCTACAGGCGATGTTCGCATTTCGGATTTTTTGCTTGCAATAAACAATTATATGGTCGCAAAAAATGCCTTACTTCAATTCAATATCAGCCGTTATCAGGTTATCAATCAATTAAATTATTGGAATAGCCCAGTTCAATGAAAATTATAGATTCCTTTTTCATAGTCTTTTTTTGTATGGCGGCTTCTGCCTGCAAAAACAGTAAAACAACAGAAGAGTCTTCCATTCCGGAAGGTACTCCTGTTTCAGTTACTTCCATTGCTTATGATACTCTGGAAGAAATTTCGGAGCTAAACGCCACCTCGGTATATCTTATTAAAACACCCATAAAATCTTCCGTAAATGGATACATTCAAAAAGTGAATGGAACTCTTGGAAGCGCGGTCCGTATAGGCCAGCTTTTATTTGTTTTGAAAACAAAGGAAGCAAACAGCCTGGGAAATTCTATAAATGCTCTCGACACCTCATTTCACTTTTCAGGAATTGTTACCGTCAAATCTCCCAATACCGGTTTTATCGTTCAATTAAATAATCAGCAGGGAGATTATGTGCAGGATGGCGAACAGCTCGCGGTAATTAGTGATGCCGGAAGTTTTTATTTTATGATGAATGTTCCTTACGAAGAAAAATTTTTTTTACCTGGTAATAATAAACTTATACTCGAACTTCCGGATGGTGAAAAAATAGATGGAGTTCTGCAGTCTCCTTTACCCGTGATGGATTCGGCATCGCAAACAATAAGCTATAAAATCAAAGTGAACACTAAACAAACCATTCCTGAAAAGCTGATTGCTAAAGTAAAGCTGGTAAAATATTTTAAACCAAATGCAATTTCACTTCCGAAAGGCACTATTCTTTCTGATGAAACCCAGCAGGATTTTTGGGTAATGAAGATGATTAATGATTCCACTGCGGTAAAAGTGCCTATTCACAAGGGAATTGAAAATGATACCAGGATTGAAATTCTTTCACCCTCATTCACCGCCGGAGATAAAATTTTATTGACCGGTAACTATGGATTGCCGGACACTGCAAAGGTTACGGTGGTAACACCTGATTAATGCAGCCGGGAGTCTAATCAATATGAAAAATTACCTGCAGATATATAAAAATCCAGTAACAGTGATTATCGCAATCATTATTATGGGAGGTGTATTTGCTTATACCAATATGCATACAGCATTATTTCCTGAAATAACTTTTCCAAAGATAAAGGTGATTGCAGATGCAGGTAAACAACCGGTAGATCAGATGATGATAACGGTAACCCGACCTCTGGAAAACACGATCAAGCAGGTACCGGACTTGCAGGATATTCGAAGCATCACCAGCAGAGGCAGCTGTGAAATCAGCGCATATATGGACTGGAATGCAAACATTGATTTAAGCCAGCAGCGAATAGAATCGAAAATTGCTGAAATAAAAAATAACCTTCCTGCTGATGTACACATTACGGTGGAACGAATGAATCCGTCAATTCTCCCGGTAATCGGTTACACGCTCGAGAGTTCGAATCGTTCTCCTATTGAGTTGAAGCTTCTGGCTATTAATACTATTAAACCTTTTCTTTCTCAGGTATCCGGTATTTCGGAAGTGAGGATTATTGGTGGTCAGGATAAAGAATACAAGGTAATGCTGAACACTCAAAAAATGAGTACCCTGGGAGTTACTCCTGACGCTTTGAGTACTGTTTTTTCTCAAACAAATTTTGTTAAGTCGAATGGATACCTATCTGATTATCGCGTGCTTTATCTCACTACAACCAATGCACTGGTCGATTCTAAAGAAAAACTTGAGAACCTGGTGGTCACAAACAGTGGAAGACGAATAGTTACCTTAAAGGATATTGCAGACGTGCAGATTGGACAAGCCAGGCAATACATAAAAATAAATGCCAATGGTAAAGAGGGTATACTCGTTGCTGTGGTAAAGCAACCCGGCACTAACCTGATTGACCTTTCCAATGAGATGGACCAGAAGCTTAATGACTTAAGGAAAACACTTCCTAAGGATGTTACTATAAAACCCTATTATCTCCAGGGAGATTTTGTAAAAGATTCTATTAAAAGTGTACGCGATAGTTTATTGGTCGGGTTACTACTTGCCATATTGGTAGCCGTAATTTTTTTGCGCTCGCTCAAGTCCAGTGTTACCATTTTTATAACCATCCCGGTAACCCTTTGCCTCTCCCTTATGATTTTATACTTAATGGGGCAGACCTTTAATATCATGACTCTTGGTGCAATAGCGGCAGCAATCGGACTTATTATCGATGATGCAATTGTTGTGGTGGAACAAATTCACCGAACCCATGAAGAGCATCCCGAAGATTCAGGCGCCGCACTGGTTAGCAAAGCGCTTCATTATTTATTTCCTGCAATGGTTGGTTCTTCTTTAAGCACCATTGTAATCTTATTGCCTTTTATGCTTATGAGTGGTGTTGCGGGCGCTTATTTTAAGGTAATGACTAATTCGATGACTGTCATTTTAATCTGTTCTTTTTTTGTAACCTGGATTGCTTTGCCCATTATCTATTTGCTATTAACGAAAAAGGAAAAGAAGCGTCATACCGCCGAAGTATTACCGGAAGATTGGGAGGCTATAAAAAATAATATTTTACAGGAGAAAGAGGAAAATATTTCTGTTGGGCATAAAAGGCCGCGTCCTGTTAAAACACAGCGATGGGTTTCTTACTTCATAAAAAGACCGTGGATTAGCATGCTGATTTGCGGCATTCTGCTGGTATCCATTATACTGATTCTTCCTCACTTACAAACAGGATTTCTGCCCGAAATGGATGAGGGCAGTATTGTTTTGGATTATATCTCGCCAGCAGGAACATCCCTGGAAGAAACCGATCGAATGCTACGCGAAGTTGAAAAAATAATTGTAAAAATCCCTGAGGTGCAGGCTTATTCAAGACGGACCGGAACTCAAATGGGCTTTTTTATCACCGAACCTAATAACGGTGATTACCTCATTTCTTTAAAGAAAAACAGGACGCGCACTACTGATGAGGTAATTGAAGATATAAGAGAAAGAGTAGAGGCAACGCAGCCTGCCCTTCAGATTGATTTCGGACAGGTAATTGGTGATATGCTTGGGGATCTTATGGCTAGTGTTCAACCGATAGAAGTGAAGGTATTTGGAACGGATCGAACCACACTGCAACAACTCTCCAAACAAATTGCATCTGTTGTGGAACAAGTACCGGGAACGGCAGATGTGTTTGATGGAATTGTTATTGCCGGACCTTCCGTAACCATAACACCAAATGCTTCTGCAATTGCTCAGTACGGTTTGTCAGCCCTGAATCTGCAATACCAGCTTCAAAATTCCCTGGAGGGAAATGTTGTTGGAAATGTTTTTGAACATGAGCAGTTAACCCCTGTAAGAATGCTGTATTCCAGTAAAGCAGGCAATAGTCTTGAAGACATAAACGCCCTTCAGATTTTTCTCCCTTCAGGTAAGCTAATACCCATAAACGAACTGGCCGTTGTTACCGTAAATGCCGGGGATGCCCAAATTGAACGGGAAAATCTTGAAAGTATGGGGGTAATTACATCACGCCTGAACAATAGAGATCTGGGAAGTGTAATAAAAGATATTCAAAAGCAGATCACATCAAAAATTTCACTTCCTTCCGGCTATCACATTGAATATGGAGGTACTTACGCTCAGCAAAAGCAATCTTTCAATGAATTGCTGGTGATTTTAATACTGGCATCATTGCTGGTGTTTTGTGTAATCCTATTCCTGTTTAAAGATTTGAGGGTTGCTTTAATTATAATCAGTATTTCCATTTTGGGAGTTGCGGGAAGTTATCTGGCCCTTATAATTACCAATACGCCTCTGAATGTAGGAAGCTATACAGGGCTTATTATGATTGTAGGAATTATTGGAGAAAATGCAATTTTTACTTTTTGGCAGTTCAGGGAATCGCTTAAAGAAAAATCACTGGATGATGCAATCATTTTTTCCATTTCTACGCGCCTTCGCCCTAAGCTTATGACTGCACTCGGTGCCATTATTGCGCTGATGCCTATTGCCCTGGGCATCGGAGCAGGGGCGCAGTTACATCAGCCATTGGCAATTGCAGTAATCGGAGGTTTTCTTGCAGGTCTGCCCTTGCTCCTTATTGTGCTTCCGTCGATGATACATTTAATACTCAAAAATTACAAAAGCACTGCTGTTTTTTCGGGCCCTGATTCAGGTGTCTAAATATCATCCATATCCTGCTGTTCCATTAGCACAAAAATTCTAGCTTAGAACAATTTTAAATCTTTATGCGTTACATTACATCGCTACTGTTTAAGTTTATAAAAACTAAAATAGGCAATGAAAGTTGCCCCTTATTTTTGCGAATGTTTAAATTATTTACTTTATAATGTACTTTCAAATATTGCATCTTAGCGCCTGTAACAGGTATTAATAAAATAGATATCAATATGGCAGTAAACCCAATTCCACCAGGATTTCACAGCATCACTCCTTACTTTAGCGTGAATGATGCCAAGCAGTTTATGACGTTTTTAAAAAAGGCTTTTAGTGCTGAAGAGCATTTTCGAATGAACCGGCATGACGGCACTATTGCACACGCTTCCATGCAAATAGGAGATTCAATGATTGAAGTAAGTGATGCCCGACCAGAATTTCCTGCAGTGTCAATGTCGGTACACTTGTTCGTAGAAAATGTAGACGCTGTTTATAATTGTGCTGTTTCAGCGGGCGCTGTTTCTGTTATGGCTCCTATGACTCAATTTTATGGTGACCGTGAATCGTATGTTAAAGATCCGTTTGGAAATAACTGGTATATTGCCACTCACGTAGAAGACGTGCCTGAAGATGAAATAGAGCGAAGGATGAAGGCCCAGGACCAATGATGCTAACCACATTTAGCATCATTCAGGTACAGCATTTTGTAATCAATGTGGTCCGATACAAGCGTAATTGATAAAGATGTTGTTAACCGGATTATTTTTGATTAAATTTAAAAATTGCTGAACAGAGCTATTGCTTTACAAATTTTTTCATCAGCACAGTTTTACTGTCAGCTAGTTTTATAAAATAAATTCCTGCGGGAAGTTTCTCAATATTTATAGACACGTTATTTACTTTATTCGGAACTATATTTTCTGAAATTATCTTTATTCGTTCCCCTTTCATATTCACGATTTCCAGGTTGTTAGAATTTTTGCCTGACACGTGGCAGGTTACACCTATAACATTTGACGATGGAACGGGGTAAACATCAATAAAATCTACAGACTGTGACTCACTGTTTATATTGGTAAGCGTATTATAAGCAGACAATATCCAAAGGTCCGGATCAAAGACTGCGTTTGTCGGGCTAAATCCTAAATTAACAGAAAAGCTTTGGCCGGAAAATGTGTTCTGTAAAACTACAATCGTATCATGTGAGGCGTCCGTAAATTCTACCGGTACCGGCATTGAAAAGAAAGACACAGAAGGATGGGAGGTTGTTTGTTCAATTGTAATATCTACAGAGGTATCGGTCGGGTTCCATAAGGTATAATAAGAAGGATAGCCTTCACCATAATACCATTGATTAAAAAAGTCAGAAAGGTCTTTGCCGCTGGCCAGTTCCATATTTCGTTGCAGGTCAGCAGTTCGCGCATAACCATAAGAAATAGCGGCATCGGTTAAATAATACTTTAAACCCTGAAAGAAAGCAGAATCACCAACCACCCACCGCAGCATGTGAAGTACATAAGCACCTTTAGCGTACGTTAATCTACCGTCAAAAATTCGATTGATTTCAGTAGTATCATTACAAAATACTGAACCGCCGGCATTACTTACTATGTAGCCGATCTCCTTTGCCTTCCAGGAATACCAATCGGACTGATACAGGAATTCATTTGTTAGTCCTTCACAATAGGTAGCAAAACCTTCATTCAGCCATATATCGCTCCAGCTGCCGCAGGTAACCATATCACCAAACCATTGATGTGCACATTCATGGGCCAGCAAATCAATTCCAAACCCTGATACAAACGTCATAGTCTGATGTTCCATGCCTCCTCCCCAGCTAAACTGAGCATGGCCGTATTTTTCTTTTGAAAAAGGATATTGAATAAATAAACTGTCGTAAAGCCGGATAACATTTATAAGCTCATGTGTTCCGGACCGGGCCTCACCCAGATTTTCAGGATATACATAGTTCAGCATCTGAAGTGAATCACCATTTAATAGCGGAACATAGTCACTGTAACTGGAATAATTAGTTACCGCAAGTGCTACCAGATATGCAGCAATAGGGTAACGGCTTTTCCAATGATATGATTTGTAATCACCAATCTGAACTTCAGAAATCAGCACACCATTGCTGCCATCGCGATAATCTCTAGGACAAGTAACTATTATATCAATAGAATCTATTTTATCATTTAAGGATTGCTTGCATGGCCACCAGTCTTTTGCTCCAAACGGCTCTGATAGAGTCCAGATAACAGGCACCCCACTGTGTGTGGTTTGAGAAAAGGAACCAAAGCCGGAGCCGGTGGGTATGCCTTCGTAATAAATGCTTACAGAATCTAAAATGCCATTAGTTATAGCGCAGGTAAAAAGATTGCCAGAACATCATCGCTACGTTGCGCATATCCGATACTGGAATTGTGATACCGGATGGAATCTATTTGCAGGTTGTAAGAGAAATCAAAATCCAATTCAGAGAAGTCATCTGTTTTCGGCACAAAATAAGTAGCTACAGAACCTGAAATATAGTATACATTAGGATCTATATTCCATTCACAGCGGTGATATTTAACATCATAGTTATCTGCTATTGTTTCTGAGGATTCTGACAACCGCAAAGCAATACGTTTTTCCGATTCCACTATCGTATTAAGATTTGGTGACAGCGGTACCTGTGCATGGATATACGATACTAAAAAAGAAAAAATAAGAGCGGTAAAAAATGATTTCACAAACAGAGGAGTTTAACAAGTCAATTAAAGGTATGAGTTTTTGGAAGACGATATTTTTGACGAATAAAAATAAGATAACAGCCTGTTTATTCTGCCTTTGGTGGGTTACTTATTTGATAAATACCGGTTTAGAAAGAACCTTTAAATTTGCTTTTATTTAGAATTAAGATGAAAATAGCATTACTGATATTCCTGATAATGCCAACCCTGGCCTTTAGCCAATACCAAGTGCAGTTCCAGGAAATCAGTTTTGTACAAGCACTTCAAAAATCCAGTGTAACTCATAAGCCTGTTTTTTTTATGGGCTATGCCTCCTGGTGTGAGCATTGCAAATACATGAAAGAGCAGGTGTTTACCGATTCCGCTGTAGCAGGATTTTTAAATCAGCATTTTGTTTCATTTAAAATAGATATGGAAAAAGGCGAAGGCATCGCACTCGCAAAAAAGTTGGCTGTTAAATCTTTACCAACGCTGATATTTTTAGACAGCAGTGGTAATACCCTTTATCGCATTGTAGGGGAATGGAAGAAAGATGATTTCTTAATCCAGGCAAAAAATGCACTTACGCCGGAACTGCAATTGCCTTATCTAAGGAAACAATATGAATCCGATAAATCCAATCCTGAAAAATGCTATCCCTACATCCGTGCCTTGCGGAGAGGAAATATGGATGTTCAGCAAGTGGCCGATGAATATTTTTTAACACAAAGCGATTCACAATTGTTGAGTGAAATAAACTGGAAAATACTTGCAAATGGAGAATTCGATATCACTTCTCATCCTTTTAAATTTCTTATCGCGCATCAGAAAGAATTTGCAGCAATTACTTCACCGGAGCGCGTAGAAAGAAAGCTTTTAGGTACAGTTGCTGAAGTGCTCAGTCCTTTAATTACCAATAAAGATTCGTTGAAATATTTTGAATTAAAATCTGCAGCTGTTGCTATTCGTGACTATAAAATAGATTCACTTCTTTTCACAATGGATATCACCCTTATGGAAAGTACCGGTAACTGGAGTGGATATCAAAAAGTAACTTCTGAATCCGTAACAAAATACCTTTGGCAGGATTATGTACAATTAAAAAATATCTGTGATCAGTATTTGAAACATATAACAGATCTGAAAGCACTCATTGCTGCAACAGAATGGGCATCGAGAACAGTACAGCTGCATGAGGATTACGGCACCTGGTTACTTTGTTCACGATTGTATTTGAAGGCAGGAAAAAAACCAGAAGCTTTTCAAATGGCTCAAAAAGCCAAGAATACAGCAGTTAAAAATGGATGGAGCACTGACGAAGCTGATGTGTTACTTAAGCAAACTCAATAGTAACAGAATTTAAAAAATTTTTTTCATCAATTACAGTTTGCTCCCTGGTTCACCCAAAGCTCCAATTTTTGTAATGCAGTATCCGCTATTTGTGTGGGCCCAAGGGAATAGGAGGGAGGCATGCCTCCTGAAGGGCTAAAAACACGGCTTTGCAATGAACCGTTATTTACTTTGTCTATCAGTCCTGCACAAGTAGTAAAATCCCCATTTGATCCCTGGTTGCTGTTTGTTACGTGACACTGCTGGCCGCCTGTTCCGTAACAATAAACCTGAAGAATAGGCACAATATCTTTAGAGAAGCTTATAACCGTATCTTCAATCAGCACTTTAGGAGCAGGCATGGCTGTTTTATCATTGGAACAACCAATAAAAAATAAACACGCACAAGCAACTACAAATAGATATTTCATGAAAAATATTTAAATGGAATACTTAAACTCATTGAAAAAATCAAACTTACATGAACTGGGACATAGTATTTTTAAAATGATAATCTAATTATCACAATTGTGTCATTTAATCTTAATTAATATCATAACAAATAAAGAATATGGCGAATTCAATGACTTTATCAGCTGTTTCTGAACAGGGCGGCGGTGTATTGTATATTATCTGTTGAAAGTTATGAGCGCTCAAAACAGTAAACAACTGCTGCTGGTTTATTTTATAACTCTTACTCTGGCAAGCAAAGGAGAAACGCCGGATTTTCATTTTGAAAATTTTACCACTGAAAACGGACTTTCTAATAATGAAGTCAGTTGCTTCTACCAGGATAAAAATGGCTTTTTATGGATTGGAACTAAATTTGGCCTGAACAAATTTGACGGCAACCAGTTTCAGAGTTTTTATCATAATCCGAATGATAGCAATTCCCTCTCGGGAAATCAGATTGTAGATCTATTGCAGGATGAAAACGGTGTATTCTGGGTTGCTACTAAAGATGGAGGTTTAACGCGGTACGATCCCCTTGCACAACATGGCAAACAATTCGATCAGTTTATCAACAGTCCTGAAAACCCTTTGTCTTTTCCTACGAACCGTCTGAATTGTGTTTTTAATTATAGCAGCAAATATATTATGGCAGGTGCTGAAGGTTTTCCTATTGTTTTAATAGATAAAAAATCATTAAAGGTGGTGCGATGGACTGCGGTGATGGATACTTCCGATTTGTTTTCCTTATTTAATGCAGATATCAAACAACAACTATTGTGGTCTCCATGGGTTCACAAGATCAAGCGACAAAATGATACGCTATTTATCAGTTTCCTTTCCGCAACTATAGTGTATCGTATTGTAAAAAATAGGCTGTATAATCCAAAGTATAATCCTTCCATAGAGGCAGATCCTTCAGGAATATTGACAATCCCTGATTTTTGTATAGATGGAAAAAAAATTTGGTGTACAAGCTGGAAGCAAGGGTTATTTCTGCAGCAAGATTCTTTTTTTAATGATCATTGGACTATCAGTACAAAAAAATTTGGTGACTTTAATGATGTCGCAAAAGCGGTGAGTAATTATAATCAACAATATTTATTAGTTGCCTCAGCCTCCACAGGATTATATTTAATCGATAAAAACAATGGTAAAAAGATTTCTTTCAGGAATAGAAAAAGTGAGCCGTACAGTCTGGCTTCAAATCAAACTACCTCATTATTTAAAGACCGTGATGGCAATTGGTGGATTGGTACTTTAGAAGGCTTTTCACGCTTTGATTCTAAGCAATGGCAAATAAAAATAACTCCCATTCTTTCAGATGCCTTTCCTGATTTTACATCGTTCAGCATTTTTGAAGATGATGAAAACATTTTGCGGATCTGCACAAGTGACGGAATTTATAAAAAAGCTTCGGGTGAAAAATCTTTTCATCTTGTCCCGTTTGAATTTAGAAATAAGCTGCTCAGTACCACGCTAATCCATGAATATGCACCTGGCGAATTTATTTTAGGAACGGAACTTTCTTTTTTCAAATATTATCCGCGCAGTGAAACTATTGAACCAGTTCCGGAAGACAAGCAATTTAATTTCCATACAGGGCTATACGATTTTGGAACCTTCCAGATTCGAAGCATGGTATCAGATACTCTTCATCAGCATCCGGTCCTGATGTATGCTCCACTAGGATGGGGACTTGGTCTCTACGATTTGGTAACAAAGGAACGGTTCGATTTTATTGTCAACCATTCGATAAAAAATTCTATTGGAAATAATCTTTCCAGAAAAATTATTAAAGATAAAATGGGAGTCATTTGGGTTGCAACTTCAGGAGGGCTTTTTAAATGGAGAGGTCAATCTGAATTAATCAATGATTTTGATTCATACTTCCACATACCGAATGATTCTTCTTCTATTTCTTCAAATGACATATCGGATATTTTTGCAGATGCGAATAACCACCTATGGATAACTACGATTGGCGGAGCACTTAATGAATTCGACGGTAATCGATTTACATGCTATCGCGCTGATCTGCCACAATCAAATCTGATGTATGGCATATACGCCGATAGAAGCAACCGTTTCTGGATACCAAGTGCCGCTGGCTTTGAAGTTTTTGACCGTGCGGAGAAGAGATTTTTTCATGTGCGGGTTTTCAATAGCACCATAATGCTAAGGCCCCCGGCCCAAATTATGCTAGATAAGAACGGTACTATGATGTATGCTGCAAAAAATTTTCTGGTTTCGTTCCAACCTGACTCTTTAAGATTTGATAAGACGTTTCCCAAAATTTATCTCACAGATTTTAAAGTGATGGACCAAAGCATTTTTCAGACTTCTGTATACTCGAATTTGAGATTGCCCTACAATAAAAATTTTATTACTATTGATTTTTCATCACTGCAACTATCACACTCTTCCCAGGTTAAGTATCAATATCAGCTTGCAGGCTTAAACGACGAATGGTTTTTTGAAGATGCAGATGGAAAAGCAAATTTCATGAGTTTGCCCCCGGCAAATTATACATTTAAAGTAAAGGCTGCCAATGCTGAAGGTAAATGGAGCGATGCCCTTAACCTTGTTTCTTTCACCATATTAAAACCTTATTGGCAGGAATGGTGGTTTTATATGTTAGTGCTTGCAGTGATAATATTTATTACCTGGTATATTATTTCCCTGCGTTTTCGTCAAATACTACGTCTTCAAACAGTCAGAAACCGCATTGCAAATGATCTGCATGACGATGTTGGTTCTGCCTTGAGTACAATCAGTCTTTATACAGAAGTAGCTCAGCTTAAATCGAGTGATGAAATAGGATTAAAACAAATCCTGACTAAGATATCCGCCACAAGCCAGGAAATGCAGGAGAATATGAACTTTATTGTGTGGAGCATTCAGCCACGTAACGATCGTTTCGATCATATGGTGCTGCGGATGAAGCAATATGCAATTGAGGTGCTTCAAACCAAAAATGTGCAGGTTCAGTTTGAATACGATGAAAAAGTACAGGCTATTAAATTTTTCGCCGAGCAGCGAAAAGAAATCTTTCTGATATTTAAGGAAACCGTTAACAATATTTCAAAGTATGCCAATTGCAGATCAGTTTCCATTTGCCTGGAAAGAAATGGAAATCAATTTAGGATGACTATCAGTGATGATGGCTCAGGATTCATCTATAAGGATAAATATGCAGGAAATGGACTGCACAGCATGAACGAGCGGGCTCGCACCCTGAATGGAATAATAAATATTCGCTCAACTCCCGGAAAAGGTACAGTAGTGGAATTACAATTAGTAGTATAGGCTTATTGCTCTTGATTGTGACCCGCAAGATTTTGCAGGTGAAACATAAATTAATCCATGGCATTTTTGCATTTCAATCATGAGCATTCGTGTAACTATTTTCGAAGACAATCCTACCCGGCGCGACGGATTAAAGTTACTGCTGGACAGTTCGCCAGGCTTCGAATCAGCGGGGGCATTTGAAAACTGTAATAATGTATTAAGTGATGTATTAAGCACGCAGCCGGATGTGGTACTGATGGATATAGAATTACCAGGCATAAGTGGCATTGACGCCGTACGTAAAATTAAGGAAGAATATCCTGCCATGGCCGTTATGATGCAAACGGTATTTGATCATGATGAAAAAGTATTTCAATCGATTCTGGCGGGTGCCACCGGTTATATATTAAAGAAAACTCCGCCTGTTAAACTGCTGGAAGCCATACAGGAAATTTATGAAGGAGGCGCCCCCATGACCCCGGAAATTGCAATGAAAGTCTTGAAATTTTTTAGGAATAAAGAAGCTCAAAAAATACAAGTGCACTACTTGTTAACTGAAAAGGAAAAAGAGATTCTTACCGGACTGGTGGACGGCTTAAGCTATAAAATGATTGCAGACAGACTCAGTATCAGCTATCATACAGTCAACTTTCACATTCGTAATATTTATCAAAAACTACACGTACATTCTGTGAGTGAAGCTGTCGCAAAAGCTATAAAAGAAAAGATTGTCTGAATGAAAATATATAATTGCATAATAATTATATATTCAATAAAGGTATTCTTGCATTTATAGCTACTGCTAATACAACCTGCAACACATCTGATCCTATCCATTATAAATATCCATGCCTTACCTGCGAGATTTAGTAGTTGTAAAATCTGACCCGCAGAGATAGGTTTGTAGAAAAATTAAAAAAGATAAACATGAAAACAAAATACCTACTTCTGGGCATGATGTTCTTTTTACTGTGTGCAAATACTTTTGCTGCGGAAATAGAACCCAATGACACCAAGGCGAAAGCTACTAAGCTGAATCTTAATGGCAGTAATACAGGGGCAATCAATCCTGTAGGGGATGTTGATTGGTGGCAGGTAGCCACTACTTCTGATGGGCAACTGAATGTTACTCTTACATCAACGAATGGTTTATATTGCTATGTTACCATATATGATAACAACGGCACTACGTTGCTTGCTTCTAATTATACGAATGGTACGGTTACCATTTCAAAGGATGGTTTAGCTCCCGGAACTTATTTCATTTATATCTATCCCTATTACTCAGATCAGATGCCATCTTATACGCTTTCAAATGTATTTACACCTGCTGCTTTAACCAACGATCCTGAGCCAAATGATACCTATACAAATGCAAGTAACCTTCCATTAAACAAAAGCAAAACAGGACATATTGGCTTTTATTATAATCAAAAAAGAGATACGACAGATTTTTGGAAAATTACAACCACAGGTGACGGTTTAGTAAGACTTAGTCTGACCTCGCAGAACGGACAGTATGTTTATTATCAACTATTCGATGCTGATGGTATCACGAATCTTCATAGCAGCTATACCAATGGATCTCAATCGTACGACGTTGTTGGTCTGGCGGCGGGAACCTATTATGTTAAAATATTTTGCTTCTACAGTGATGGCTTTGCTCCTTATACTCTTACTGACAGCCTGATTCCTCCTGTGCAGGCTAATGACCCTGAGTCAAATGATTCAAAAAAGAATGCGGTCACCTTGAATTTAAACAGTACCGTTACCGGGCATATAGGATATTATGCAAACCTACAGCGGGATATGGAGGATTGGTATAAGGTTACAACCAATAAAGATGGTATGATTTCAATCACGTTTACTTCTAACAATAACCAGTATGTGTACGCATACCTGTACGATAATGATGGTAGCACACTGATAGGTGGAAATTACACCAATGGTACTTTTACCTTCAATACGGATGGTCTTATGGCAGGTACATACTATGTGAAAATTTTCCCCTATTACTCCGATGGATTCGCACCGTATACGCTCACAAATTCATTATCCAAGTATGCAAATGCAGATGATGGCATTTCGAATGATGTTGCGAAAAAAGCCGCCACCTTACCGGCAAACACTACTACTCCTGGTCACGTAGGTTTTTATTATAAGAATTCCCGTGATTTAATAGATTGGTGGAAGATCAATTATACCGGGAATGGTGATTTAACAGTAACTATGAATGTAGAACCATGGCTAAGCACTGGTGGAGTTCCCTACTCATATCTTCAGATTTATGAAGACACATTAGCAGCGCCCATCTTTAACCAGTACAACAATTCCGGAACTGTTACGGCAACTCTTACAGGCTTGTCTAAGAAATATTACTATGTGGCAGTATTCCCTTTTTACAACACTGAATGGTTTTCATACAATCTAACTCCAACATTTACTCAAAAGAACTGTGCCTCAATTAGCCTGGTACAAGCTACTTCAAATGGTTGTTCCAACAGCAGTCTGGAATACCAGGCAAGTGGAAGTCATGCACCCTATTCGGTTCAATTATACCGGTATGGAAAGCCGCTGGGATCTCCCATAGTAGTAAATAATGGGAATTCCTTCACATTCGATAATCTGGCCCCTGGCAATTATTACGCAACAGTTTACGGTGATGGAGCAACTGGAAGCTGCTCCAGCACAACACCTGTTACTACTATTATGCCTGTTATAAAAGGGGAAACTACTTCTGGAATAACGTCAACCAAAGCAACGCTCAAATGGAACACAATTTCTTGTGTCGTCGAGTACAGTGTTCAATACCGGGTGGAAGGAACTTCTTCCTGGACAACGAAAACAACAAACGGCAATGTGAATTCGTATCAATTAAAAAACCTGACTCCCAGCACTACTTATGAGTGGCGGGTGGCAGGTGTAGATATGGGTAATGGTGAAACAGCCACGGGAAAGTATTCTTCCATTACTACCTTTACAACGTTAGCATCTAAAAATGAAAACCTTCTGTCAACAGGAGGAGATAATTTAATAACTTCTTTGTATCCCAATCCTGTTTCAGATGTAATCAACCTTTCCATTGAACACGGTTCCGGACAGTTAAACCTCTCTATCGTTAATAATATTGGTCAGGTCATGGCTCAGCGTATCGTTCAGGCAGATGCTGCTGGCACTATTGTAAGCTGGAATGTTTCTGAATTCCCACAAGGAATATACCTGGTGAGAATTACGAATGGCACTTCAATAGAAACAAGACTGTTTAATAAGCAGTAACAGAATGTATCTCAAAAAAAACGCGGCCCGCAAGCCGCGTTTTTTTTTGCTTAAAGCTACCCGCCATATTCTTTATTTCTTTATCGATTTATGCTCCTTTTGAAATATAACCTGAATAGGGATCAGTTTAGAAAAGCTGGTTAAACTAATCAGAGTGTTGCATCTTTGTAACAGCAGTAAACAATTATTTGACTGATGAGAACAGTTTTGATTCTTTTTCTTCTTTACTCTTGTTCTTTTCAGTCTCCTCGGTCTGACAACACGTTGGCTTCTCATTTTCCTTCCGGGGAAAAAATTAATGGCGCAGGCCTGGTAGCCCCCTATTCCATGATTGATGAAAGTGCCCTTGATTCACTTAGCAGTATTCACACAAATTATGTATGCTTAATGCCGTTTGCATTTGTGAAGCCGGACGAGGCGGCAATCTATTACAACGGCAACCACCAGGCATGGGGTGAAAGCCCCAATGGCATTGCTTGCTGTATTAAAATGGCTCACGACCGCGGAATGAAAGTTATGGTGAAGCCGCAGCTTTGGGCGCACCATGGTGAATATACAGGTGATATTAAATTTTCAGATGTATCAGCATGGGAGAAATTCGAAGATGGATATTCAGATTATATACTGCAATTGGCCAAAGTTGCAGATTCCTCTCATGCAGATATTTTTTGCATCGGTACAGAATTGAATTGTTTTGTTGCCTCTCAAAATCAATACTGGAGTGGACTTATTGATTCGGTTCGAAAAATCTATCATGGTCAGGTCACCTATGCTGAAAACTGGGATTGCTATCAGCGTATTCCTTTTTGGAATAAGCTGGACTACATTGGTGTGAATGCCTATTTTCCCCTTTCAGATCATTCAACTCCTGAGGTTGAAGATCTGAAGCAGAAGTGGCAACCCTGGCTGCTAGCAATGAAATCGTTATCAGGCAAAAATCAAAAACCGGTTCTGTTTACTGAATACGGTTATCGAAGCATTGATGGCTGTGCCAAAGCCCCGTGGGAATTTTTTACTTCGGGAAAAACCAATTACACAGCACAGCAAAATGCCTATGAAGCCATGTTTGAAACCTTCTGGAATCAGGATTGGTTTGCAGGCGGATTTTTCTGGAAATGGTACGATAAGCTGGATGATGAAGAATATCCAATAGATCAGGACTTCACTCCGCAGCAGAAGCCTGTTTTGCAGGTTATTCGTAAATGGTATGAAAAAAAATCCTGAGAGAGCAATATCTGTTCATAGCAAAATCTTCTGCCGGGCATTTCTGTAAATTAACCTTTACGCCAGGAATTTATCTTTGCATTTTTTCAGCAATTCATTGTAAACTTTTTTGCCGCTATGGAGATGGAGAAGATTTATAATCCTTCCGGTATAGATGATAAGTGGTACCAGCGCTGGATGGATGCAAAGCTATTTCAATCAAAGCCCGATGAACGTGAACCTTATACTATAGTAATTCCGCCGCCGAATGTGACCGGTGTATTGCATATGGGCCATGCGCTGAACAATACCATCCAGGACATCTGTATCCGCCGTGCACGAATGATGGGAAAAAATGCCTGTTGGATTCCGGGAACTGACCATGCCTCTATTGCTACAGAAGCAAAGGTGACGGCAATGCTGAAAGTACAAGGGATCAGCAAGAAGGATCTTTCACGTGACGAATTTTTGAAATACTGCTGGGAATGGAAGGAAAAATATGGAGGAATTATTTTGCAGCAGCTTAAAAAATTAGGCTGCTCACTGGATTGGAACCGAACAGCCTTCACCATGGATCCGGATTACTCCCGCGCAGTAATCGGGGTTTTCATCGATCTGTATAATAAAGGATACATCTACCGCGGTGTTAAGATGATCAATTGGGATCCTAAAGCAAAGACAGCACTTAGTGATGAAGAAGTTATTCACAGAGAGGTAAAATCGAAACTATATTACATACGGTACAGCCTGGATTCGAATTCAAATGATGGTGACCAAAAATCTGTAAATGAGACTTTGAATATTGGACAGGAGGAATACATTACCATTGCGACTGTTCGGCCGGAAACTATATTAGGAGATACTGCAATCGCCGTTAATCCAAATGATCCTCGGTTCCAGCACCTCCATGGCCGGTTCGCTTTTGTACCCCTGATAAACCGCAGAATCCCAATCATTTTTGATGACTATGTGACCATGGAATTTGGGACCGGCGCGTTAAAAGTTACACCTGCTCACGACATAAATGATTACAACCTTGGTTTAAAGCATCAGCTCCAGGTTATCGATACATTAAATGATGATGGCACGTTGAGCAATGCTGCGCAGCTTTATACGGGCGAGGATCGCTTCGAAGCACGGCGAAAAATTGTTCGTGATTTAGAAAAAAGCGGACACCTGGAAAAAACGGAAGACTACGTTAACCAGATCGGTTTTTCCGAGCGAACAGAGGTTGTGATAGAACCACGTCTATCCTTACAGTGGTGGTGCCGGATGGAAAATATGGCTAAGCCAGCTCTTAAAGCAGTATTGGATGAAGATATTAAGTTTTATCCTGCAAAATTTAAAAATACGTATCGCCACTGGATGGAAAACATTCACGATTGGTGCATCAGCCGGCAGCTGTGGTGGGGACATCGCATACCGGCATGGTTTGCGCCAGACGGAAATCTTGCAGTGGCGGCAACGGCTGAAGAAGCAGCAGCAATTTTAAATGTAAAGAAACTGAATCTGGAAGCTACAATCGAAAATTCACAGTTCGCTGATCCTGTTTCTTACTATGAAGCCAGACAGTTGCGGCAGGATGAAGACGTGCTCGATACGTGGTTCTCATCCTGGCTGTGGCCTTTCGAAGTATTTAAGGGATTAAGTGATCCGGGAAATGAAGAGGTGAAGTATTACTATCCCACAAACACGCTCGTAACCGCTCCTGAAATTATCTTCTTCTGGGTGGCGCGCATGATCATGAGCGGGTATGAGTATATGGGGAAAAAGCCATTCAGCGAAGTGTACTTCACCGGCATAGTACGGGACACCTTGGGAAGGAAAATGTCTAAATCACTTGGCAACTCTCCCGATTTGCTGGCTTTGATTGATCAGTATGGGGCCGACGCTGTACGGTTTGGTATTTTAATTTCATCACCTGCAGGCAACGATCTTTTGTATGATGAGAAGCTGATTGAGCAGGGAAGAAATTTTAACAATAAAATTTGGAATGCACTGCGGCTGATAAAAGGATGGAGTATATCTGATAGCAATCCTCCTCCCGATTTATCACAGTCAACCGGTAATCAATTTTCAGTGGAGTGGTTCGAAAATCATTTGAATTTAACTGTAAAAGAATTAGAACGGCTGTTAAACGAATTTCAGATTTCTGCAGCATTAAAACTTTTATATGAATTGGTTTGGGTAGATTTCTGTTCCTGGTACCTTGAAATGGTGAAGCCCGGGTTTGAGCAATCAACTGATCAGGAAACCTACTCTAAAACAGTTGACTTTTTTGAGATACTAATGAAATTATTACACCCCTTCATGCCTTTTATAACTGAAGAGCTTTTTCATTTAATAAGGGAAAGAACGGAAACAGAATTTATAACCATTTCAGATTATCCAAAGTATATTAAAAAAGAAGGGTTCAACGAAAATTACGAAAGCGTACCATCGCTACCGATAAGTGAAACATTAAAAGAATTGGGTACAATAATTAAGGAAATAGTTACAGAGGTTCGTGAACAAAAAAATAGAAATAATATAAAGCAAAATGAAAAAGTGACATTGTATTATTTGGATGACCGCTATATAGTAAACAGTGACCTGCTAAAGAAGTTAGCAGGCTTAAGCAGCATTGAAAAAGTGACAGACATTCCGGAAAATTCGATCCGTTTTCTCTACCGGACGCAGGAATTTTTCTTGGCATCTCCCCGTGCAATTGATTTTTCTAAAGAAAGGCTGTTTTTAGAAAAGGAACTTACCTATCACCGTGGTTTCTTAGATTCGGTAATGAAGAAGCTTGGCAACGAAAAATTTAAATCGAAAGCTTCGGTTCAGATAATTGAAAATGAAAAGAAGAAAGCTTTCGATGCACAGGAAAAAATCAGGCTGCTGGAAGAGCGGTTGCATGTAATTATAAATTAACTTGAAAAATGGAAGTGATAATTAAAATTTGCTATTGTTGCTTCCGGTACCTTAATTCCTACGCTGCTGTTCCCATTTGAAATTGCAAGTACATAATTTCCTTTACGCAGAGACGCAATAAAACATAATATTTCAGTATAGTCACTTTCTGTTTGTTTCAAACCGTAAAAAGCTTGCATTGACCTGCTATTCAAATTACATTGATCTTCTGTTTAATTCACCTTTTCCCCATTAACATACGTAGCTAAAACTGTTGTTGAAAAAGTCTGTTCAATAGGAATGGTCATGATATCTTTTTCAAGCACCACAAAATCGGCAAACTTACCCGGCTCGAGGCTTCCCTTTTCATTTTCTTCGAAGTTTGCCATGGCTGCCCAAATCGTCATACCCTGTAATGCTTCATAGCGTGTAAGTGCATTTTCAGTTTGAAATCCATCCGGAGGAAATCCTTTTTTGTCTTTTCGTGAAACAGCAGCATAATAGCCATAGAGCGGGTTAATGTTTTCTACCGGAAAATCACTTCCATCGGCAATCCAACCGTTCTGAGCTAATAAAAATTTATAAGCATAAGCTCCCTTGATACGATAAATCCCAAGACGGTCAGCTGCCCAATACATATCGCTGGTGGCGTGTGTGGGTTGCACAGACGGGATGATATTATATTGATGAAACAGCTCAAAATCACCCGGCGCTATCACCTGGCAATGCTCGATGCGCCATCGCCTGTCATTTGGACCCCCTAACGCTTCTCCATAAATATGCAGCATCATCCGGTTCGCGGAATCACCTATAGCATGAGTGCACATCTGGAAACCGTGGTTATAGCAGAGTTGTGCCTGTTCCTCGAAATAATGTGTAGGCTTTTTTTGCAACCCTTTTGTTGCTGCATCGGTATAGGGTTTTAAGAGCAAAGCACCGCGGGAACCTAAAGCACCATCTGCATAATACTTAAATGCCCGGACATCCAGACGATCGGTTTTATAGGGACCATGTGCGAAATAATATTTTTTGTTTTCCTCATTGTCGGTGGCCATAGCATACATGCGTATCTTAAGGTTAGCGGTCTTTTGCAGGGAATCAATAATATCGATAATTTTTTTTTCCAGGCCGGCATCATCGAGGGTGGTTAATCCCACTGCAAAACAATTCCTCTGAGCTTGTAATAATGCAGCGCTGATTTCTATTGCAGAAGGCTTAGGAATTTTTGTAATCACTGAATCCATGGCGTTATCCAGAAGTACGCCGGTAGGTTTTCCATTTTTCAGAATAATTTCGCCACCAGGAATTTTAGATGCACCATCTATTTTAGTCATGTTAAGCACTGCCTGGTTTACAATGCAGGCGTGGCCGTCAATTCGCTCCAGGAAAACAGGGCGATCAGGAAAAAGTGAATCGAGTTTTTCCTTTGTTGGAAAATCTTTTTCTTTCCAGTCATTTTGATCCCATCCTTTTCCCAACAGCCAACCGCTTGAATTTGATGCTGCCTGTTGAAGTACTTTCTGAAGCACATCATCCCAGGAAGTAGTTCCGGTTAAATCTGCCTGTGCCAAGTTCATAGCATACTCAAAAAAGTGACAATGGGCATCAATAAATCCGGGGTATACGAATTGCCCTTTCAGATCCACCCTGTTTGTAGCTGTATATTTATTTGATAGATCTGCTTCACTGCCTACTGACAATATCTTTCCATCCCTAACCACCATTGCATCGGCAATTGAATCCTTTGGATTAAGAGTGTATATTTTTGCATGGTAAAAAAATATGTCGGCTGCAGGTTTATTGTTACATGACGATGCTAAGAGCCAAATCAGGAAAAGGATAGGTGGTCGCATTTCGAAAGATAAATACAAACTCCGATGTCCATTGACTTTAATTTGTGAAGACGGAGAACAAAACTTCATGATGAATTAAAAACAGAGTATTATTTTTAAATCTATAAATTTTCAAATGGTCTGGTTAAAAAAAATTGGGAGATGGTTATTATATGCAGCAGCAGTATACCTCTTGCTGATGCTGGCAGTTGTGGGGTTTGTACTGCTTAAGAAGAAAGAAATTCTTGGTTACGTGACTGAAACTGTAAACCAGAAAATTAACGGTACCTTTTCTATTGCAGATTTCCATATAACACCATTTGAAGATTTTCCCTACATCTCCCTTTTGTTAACGGATCCGGTTATCCGGGATTCCCTGTACAGTCAGCACCATCAGACATTGTTCGAAGCAAAAAAGATTTGCCTTGAAATAAATGTATTCAAACTGTTTAGCAAAACAGTGGAATTTCGAAGGGTCACCGTTTCAGATGCTGTAATTGCGATTTTAAAAACACAAACAGGATATTCAAATGCAAAAATTTTTAAGCCCCAGCCACCTTCAGACGGCCAGGCTAAAAACACGGCATTGTTTGGCATTGAGGACGTTGCTCTTCTGAATGTAAACTTTACACTGTCAGATTCCTTAAAGAATAAAAAATTCGGCATTCAATTCTTAAATGTGAAAGCCAATACACAGCATCTGGGATCTTCGCTGCGTGTTCACGCGCAGGGGGTGATACACTTTGAGGGACTCGGCTTTAACCTGGAGAAAGGAAGTTACCTTTTAAATAAAAATGCAGTAATAGATTTAAATTTAGACTATTCCTCATCACAGAAAAAGCTGATCGTGTTTTCGTCAAAATTGAACATTGAAAATAATGATTACAATTTGATGGGAAGATATTTTTTTAATGAGCCTGCACATTTTCAGATGAGGATAAGTGCAAAAGATGTGATGCTTGATCAGGCGCTTTCACTGATCACCCAAAATACTGCTTCAAAACTAAAAAATTACAGGATCGAGCAGCCGCTTACGTTTGCCGTACTCGTTTCGGGAAAACTGGCCAACGGTAGTAAGCCTGCCGTGGATTTACTATTTAAATCCCGGGAGCCAACCACCATAATGGTAGGTCAAAACATGCTTTCGTATTCTGAACTGAACGGTATTTTCACGAATCACTTCGATTCCGCAATGGAAAATACAGACCAGAATTCTGTTTTTATGCTACCTGATTTTTCGGCTTCTTATCTTGGAATTATACCATTACGCTCCCGTATTGTTATCGCCAATCTTGCAGATCCAAGGCTCTTCATGAAAGCCCATGTAGATATGTCGCTACCTGATTTAAATGAAATAGTGGACTCTTCAAAGTTAAATTTCCTAAATGGAGAAGCACATGTTCAGTTTAAATATACCGGCAAGCTTGTTAATTTTGTTGATACCGTGAATAATAGACTGGATGCAGATCTTAGCGGTTCTGTGCATTTAAATGACGCAGACGTTGAATATGTTTCCAGGCATTATGATTTCAGTGGTATGAATGCTGTTATTCACTTTGATAAATCCACGCTTACACTGGATTCGGCAAGCGTAGCTTTAAATGATAATCCGTTAAGAATTGAAGGCATTGTTGAGAATTTAATTCCTTCATTTTTTATTCCGGAGAAAAAACTGCTTGCAGATTTTAAAATAAGTACTCCGGTTTTAAATCTCAATAAGATTATAACTCCAGGAAGCTTTAAAAAGAAATCCCGAAAAAATATAGCTGCAAAAGATTCGTCAAAAGTTGTAAAACAGGAAAAGAAACGCGCAGCATTGGCCGATAAAGGAACTCCGTTACCAGTATCTGTAAGAATTAATGAACTGCTTGATAATATGGTATTCCTGATTAAGCTGAATGCCGACCAATTGCAGTACAGGAATTTTAAGGCAAATAATTTTGAAGGTGGACTCGAGTTCGGTTCGGATTACATCCATTTTAACAATATAAATATGAATACAGCGGGTGGCTCGTTTACGCTCCATGGTAATTTAACAAATACCGATCGTCCCAATGCTGCTTTAAGTATTACTTCAAGCCTTTCTAATGTGCGAATAAACGATCTGTTATATTCCTTCGATAACTTCAGTCAAAGTACCATAACTAACAAAAATATTGAAGGCCAGCTAAATGCCCAGATACTATTCAATGCGGGTATGCGAAAAGATTATACAATTGTGCCAAAAAGTATGAATGGAAGAATTTTCTTCAGGTTAAAAAATGGAAAATTACTGGACTTTACTTCTCTGAGCCAAATATCAAAATACGTTTTTAAAAACCGGGATTTCACCAATATTGATTTTGCAGTTTTGCAGGATACGGTTATTTTGAAAGGGCAGGACCTGCATCTTTCAAGAATGCAAATTGAATCCAACGTGCTTACTTTTTACGTTGGGGGTATTTATAGTTTTGCCGACAATACCAATCTCTCCATTCAAATTCCTTTAAGTAACCTCAAAAAGCGGGATGAAGATTATGTTCCGAAGTATTCAGGCAATAAGAAAAGAGCAGGGATTAGCGTATTTCTAAAAGCAACGACCAAGGATGGAAAGATTAATATAGGATATGATCCTTTCCCTGATAAAAAATTGCAATAATCAGGTTATCTTATAATCAGATTCCTGACTTGTTTTTCGCCAGCCTCGTTCTGTATAACCAGTAAATATAAACCGCTAACCTTTACCGGTAGTCCAACATTATAGGTACCCGCGCCGATACATTTTTGCCTGTAAAGCTCAATACCATTTAAATCAGTAACTACCATTAACATATTATTTTCCGGCACTATAACCTGGAAGTGTCCATCATTTGGGTTTGGATAAACGGCCACATTAAGGTCACCATTTTCCTTATTTTCAATTTCTTCACGACTATTGATCAGCGGAGATTCGAAACTCCATACCGGACCCAGCGGGGAACCTCCATAATAAATAGTGCCATCAGAAGGGCTGGGTAAATATTTCGATTTATCATAAATAACAGAACCTCCCCCTTCGTTAAAATGATATATGGCTACTGTTTTTGTATCCGGTCCGAATTCCACAGGAATTGGGGTGAAGTTGATATTGTAGCGAAGGTTTTTACAGATTCTCATTTCATCTATATATCCGTTGTAAGAAGGAAAGTTAGGCCCCACATCACTTTTGTTTGCGCCAATTACGAGATAGGGATCCGTTTCAGGGTAATCGGTTAGCCTGCGGTCACGGTATCCTATTTTACCTTTTGGCCCCATTCCCATTGCCTCCACGGTTCCGTTTACATATAATTTCACGATTCCAGTTGCAGCATTTCGCGTTACGGCAATATGGTGCCACTGATTATCTGCCACATTCGATTTGCCAATAACCGTAACACCCTGTTCACCCTGTGCTATGCCAAAAGCAATAACACGAGTTACTTCTGATCCCCCAGCATATGAACCAATTGACAAACCGTAGTCTCCATAATCGCCGGCCCCATGAACATTCCGATCTACAATAGTATTGCCCATAGCCCAATCTCCACCATTAGAAGCAGACGCTTTAACTTTTCCATTGTTATCCCGGTAATCGGCTTTCATCCAGAATTCTATCGTAAAATTTTTACTTACATCCACCGCATGGCTGGGATTATCGAGAGGTATCTTAATACGATCTGCCCCGGGTGCCTGGTATCCGTTTCCATAAAAACGTAAAGAATATTGCTGCGCAGAAGTAGAATGATTACCGCTCAATAAAAGACTAATTATCAAAAAAAAGGGAAGTGAGAATAGGTTTTTCATTGTGAATATTTAAAGATGAAATTACAATCTTTATTCGGGCTGCTAAAATGTTTTAAAGCACGAAAGTAATGTTTAGCGAAGCGGTGATTATAAAATTTTTTCACCGTATTGAATCCTTATTGAGGAGGATTATTTATTTGATTATGAATAGGAGGAATCTGCATCAGATATGCAAATACCGCCTTAACCTCAGTTTCAGAAAGTTGAGGGTAAGGAATCATCGGGTAACGAACCGGATGACCATCTGGTTTTTGTCCGAACCGTAAAGCGTTGATAAATTGTTCTTCCGTCCAACCCCCGATGCCCGTCTGCCTATCGGGTGTAAGGTTTGCCGAATACATTTTTTGCTTTTCATTATTTAATCCGACCATATTTCCACCGCCCATAAATCCGACGCTTTTTTCCGGTTCAGGAATGTTCATCGTTTTAAAATCCGCTGAATGACAGGGATAGCAATCGAGCATTCCGGTAACAATATAACGGCCCAGGACTACTTTATCAGACGTATCTGGTTTTGGGATAGCCACTGATGGATAGGGAAGTGGTTTGAAAACGGAGTTGGTAAGGAACTTTGCAAGCAAGGATGGTGCGCTGGCCGTATCCTGAACAGAAGCTGCCTGTACCCAGGGATCGTTTGAATGCAAAAAAGCGATAATGCTTTCTACATCATAATCGCTCATGTGCGGAAGCTTTGGCATCCACGGTGGAGCATAACCCCCATTGCGCTTTATGCCTGTGCGTAACAGCCACATCAGCTGTCCATCAGTCCAGCTACCAATGCCATAGTCCTTATCCTGCGTAATGTTTGCAGAATAAATGGTTCCAAACTGTTCTATACCTTCCGTCATATTTTTTCCGGAAAATTTATCTGTAACATCGTTGTAATGGCATTGCCTGCAAAGCATTTCTGACAGTCTTTTACCATTAGCAATTTTTGCCGAATCGCTTTGAACCTTTATACCCGGGTCTTTGGCTTCATAAGATGGAATGCCTTTTACTTCCAGATAACTTATAAAGGCAATAACCACAATCACTATAATAAAAAGTATGATTCCAAAAACTTTTAAAAACTTTTTCATGGCAGTTATTAATTATAATAAAATCAGTTGGTTTAAGTATGTCGCGAAAAATAGAAATATTTTTGTTTTGAAAGCAATAATTTATACAGTCAATTTGCAGGGTAGCACTTTTTTAAAATGGAAAATTCCCTGGAACAAAGTCCCGAAAAAAGAAAACTGTCGATCAGCATATTTATCCCGCTGATGTTTGTAGTGCTGCTGTGGCTTGTTTTTATTATTCAATGGAGTACCAGAGCTGATTTTTATAAGTATGGCATTTTACCCCGCCATGTGTCCGGTCTTGCAGGTATTGTTTTCACTCCTTTTATTCACGGCAGCTGGGATCATCTGTTTTCGAACTCTATACCACTTCTTATACTCGGCTCGGTGATGATTTATTTTTACAGAGATATTGCTTACAAGGTTTTCCTATGGATTTGGCTTGCAGATGGACTTGGTGTCTGGCTGTTTGCCCGTGAAGAATATCATATTGGCGCAAGCGGTTTGGTTTACGGAATGGTAGGTTTTGTTTTTTTTAGTGGAATTCTGCGGAGAAACCGGAAGCTGTTGGCATTATCGCTGGTTATTATTTTTTTATATGGCAGTATTATCTGGGGAATATTGCCCTTTCTTATTGATATTTCATGGGAAGCGCATCTATTCGGACTTCTGGCAGGAATATTTTTTTCTGTTTATTATTTGCACAGGGGACCTTCTGATGATCCCGTTCCGGAATGGATGGAAGAAGTTGATGAAGACCATGACCAGGAACATCCGCCCGATACTATTCAAATGAATACAGATTTTTTACCTGAAAAAGAAGAGAAAGATAATGAATTGTGATTTGAATAGCTCTGACAAGTTCAAACATTAAGTAATTTACAGACTGCTTACCATTTGAAGTATTACCACTGAATAAGATTGAGCAGCAGATATTATTGCTGTTCATCAATGTAGTCTACTGCGATTAATGTCTTTCTTGCACCAAAAAAGAATTTTATTTTTGCGCCACGCAAACTTTAGATGTTATCCCTTTCTCTTCTTATACCGCTACTGCCATTCATCGGCTTCCTTGTAAATGGGTTGGGTTTTAGAAGAATTTCTAAAGGCTTAGTCGCCAGCATTGGATGTGGCTCCATACTGGCATCCTTCATTATTGTTGCCGTTTTATTTGCTCAAACGTATTCATCTCCCGAAGTACAGAAAATTGATCTTTTCAACTGGATTGCAACAAGCAGCATAAATGTTTCTTTCTCATTCTGGATCGATCATCTGTCGCTCATTATGATGTTAATCATTACTGGTGTGGGCTTTCTTATCCATCTGTACTCTATAGGATATATGCACGAAGATGAAGGATACGGGAAATTCTTTTCTTACATGAACCTATTTATTTTTTTTATGCTGCTGCTTGTAATGGGAGCTAATTATGTAATCATGTTTATCGGCTGGGAAGGAGTTGGTTTATGTTCCTATTTGCTGATTGGGTTTTGGTGGAAAGATAAAAATTTTTCAGCGGCAGCAAATAAGGCATTTATTATGAACCGTATCGGTGACCTGGGCTTTATACTCGGCATTTTTTTAATGTTTAAGACTTTTGGTTCTTCGGATTTTGATATAATTTTTTCCTCGGTTGCCCCTTTCAGCTTAAATGATCCGGTAATAGTGTCGATTACCCTCTTATTGTTTGTGGGAGCCATTGGAAAAAGTGCGCAAATTCCACTATTCACATGGCTTCCTGATGCCATGGCGGGTCCTACACCCGTGAGTGCACTTATTCATGCAGCTACCATGGTAACGGCTGGAGTTTATATGGTGGTACGCTCCAATATTTTATATTCATTGGCACCATTCACTTTGGAAATAGTTTCAATTACCGGATTGCTGACTGCAATTCTAGGAGCTTTGATAGCTCTCACACAAAACGATATTAAAAAAGTACTGGCTTATTCTACGGTAAGCCAGCTGGGATATATGTTTGTAGCGCTTGGATCATCTGCATATTCTTCCGGTATTTTTCATGTGATGACTCATGCATTCTTTAAGGCATTATTATTTCTTGGCGCTGGAAGTGTGATTCATGCTTTGGGCGGAGAGCAAAATATTCGAAACATGGGTGGCTTAAAGAAATACCTTCCGGTTACTTCAGTAACATTTTTTATAGCCACTCTTGCCATTTCAGGATTTCCGCCGTTCTCAGGTTTTTTTTCGAAAGATGAAATCATCTTAATGTCTTATGCTAACAACCCTGTATTTTTTTATCTGCTTGTACTCACCAGCATTCTAACAGGAATTTATATGTTTCGTTTATATTTCCTGGTGTTTTGGGGAACATTCAGAGGTACCCCCCATCAGCACGATCATCTCCATGAATCGCCGCTTTCAATAATTGTTCCTTTAATGATTTTATCTTTTTTTTCAGTTTTTGCTGGGCTCCTGGGTTTACCGGAATTTATCACTGATCACCATTGGCTGAATACCTACCTCACTCCAGTTTTTTCTAACAATACTTATCTGATTAAAGAAGTACCCACTTCCACACTGGAATTCTTAACGATAATTTTTCTTGTATTGGCATTACTGTTAACCATCGCTGCTACTTACAATTTATATGTGAAGAAGAGGGTTGAAAGCTTGAATGAATCTCATTCTTTTTTTTACAAGCTTTCCTATAATAAGTTTTACGTAGATGAACTCTACCATGTTTTATTTGTACATCCTTTGCTTTCATTTTCAAAATTCTTCAGGAATTACATAGAAAATAATATTATTGATGGTTCTGTAAACGGAGCAGGAAATCTAACGGTTTATTTAAGCACGTGGATGAGAAAAATTCAAACAGGAAATATTGGACTATATGTAATAATGATGGTAGCAGGTATTGTGGCCATTCTGGTTTTCGGATTGTCTAAACTGTTTGCATTCTGATTCCATGACAGCTCTGTTAATTCTTGTCGCCCCCTTCATTTTGCTTCTGTCCATTTTGCTTGCTCCCGTATCTAAGAGCAGCCGCATTGCATTGATAGGATCATTAGTAATTCTAGCACTTATCATTCTGGCTTTAGTAGAATTCTATAAAAGTGACTTTTTATCGCTTTCTAAAGATGTAACCTGGATTCCATCACTTGGAATTTCCTTTAACATAGGCATAGACGGAATCAGCCTGATATTGGTATTGCTTACCGGAATATTATATCCATTCATAATTGCAACAACTTTAGGAAATAAAGTTAAAGACCCAAAGGCATTTTATTCTCTGATGATTCTTATGCAATTTGGATTGGTAGGCGTTTTTATTTCCAAAGATGCTTTTCTTTTTTATGTTTTTTATGAATTAACACTCGTTCCCATTTATTTTATTTGTGCAATATGGGGAGCAAAAAACAGCATTCCGGTTACACTAAAATTTTTTATTTACACCCTTGCCGGCAGTCTGTTGATGCTTGTCGCAATTCTTTACCTCTATTTTAAGACACCGGGTACTCACACATTTGATATAGCGTCTTTTTATACCCTGCAACTTTCTTCGACTGAGCAAAGCTGGATTTTCTGGGCGTTTTTTATAGCCTTTGCAATTAAAATTCCTGTATTTCCTTTTCACACATGGCAGCCGGATACCTACACGGTGTCACCCGCCGCAGGCACTATGCTCCTGGCAGGCATCATGTTGAAAATGGGTATTTACGGGCTTATACGTTTTGTACTTCCCATTGTACCAAATGCTGTTTTAGAATGGAGTAATCTATCAATAGCGCTTTGTATCATCGGTATTATATATGCATCTGTCATTGCTCTGCGACAAAACGACCTTAAAACATTAATTGCCTATTCTTCCATTGCCCATGTGGGCCTCATTACCGCCGGCGTGTTATCGGTTAATGTAAATGGAGTACAGGGTGCAATGATTCAAATGTTTAACCATGGGGTGAATGTGATTGCTTTACTTTTTATGGTAGACCTGATAGAACAAAAATATGGAACTCGATTGCTGAGTGAATTAAGTGGAGTAGCAGGTCAAATGAAAAAGGTGAGTGTTTTTTTTATAATTGTTCTTCTGGGGAGTGTGGGTTTACCACTTACCAACGGATTCATCGGAGAATTCCTTTTGCTTATGGGCATTTATTTTTATAATCCATGGGCTGCCGCTTTTGCAGGTCTCACACTCATACTCAGTGCTTGTTACATGTTACGCTTATATAAAAATGTTTTTCTTGGCGAAGTTGCTCCTGCATCAGGCACTTACCAGGATTTTTCAGTTATGAACGGCTGGATATTGGTTTCGCTGTGTTTACTTGTGATAGCAACAGGAATTTATCCTGCAATGCTCTTGAGTGTTTCAAGCACAGCAGTTCAGCATATTCTGGAAGTATTTGCAACCCATCAATCAGCATTAAGTACATTATGAATGTATTGATAGCGCTTACCGTTTTAGGGTTGTTATCCATGTTTAGTGGAGTCTTCAAAATCCGCCTTATAATATTACCTGTTACTGTTGTTGGATTAATAATTTCATTGGTGCTCAATGTTATTATGTGGAACACTAATCACTCGTATTTCAATAATATGATGTTAGTGGACAATTATGCTATTGCATTTAATGCTATTACCATAGTAACCGTTCTATTTATTGTACTGTTTTATCATCAGTTTCATTATAAAGAAGAAGTTCACTATTCAGAAGTTTTCGCAATAATTCTCTTTACTGCAGTGGGTGCGGTAATAATGTATTCATTTACCAATTTACTGATGCTATTTCTGGGTGTTGAAATATTATCCCTCAGCTTTTATGTACTTGCCGGATCGAAAAAAAGAGATCTGTTGTCCAACGAGGCATCGCTCAAATATTTTTTAATGGGCACATTTTCCACCGGTTTTTTATTGTTCGGTATCGCTATGCTGTATGGAGCTTCCGGTTCTTTTTCTCTGAATGAAATTGCCGCTTATGGAAAAGATGCCGCCGTTAAACCAAATACTTTTTTAATAGCCGGAATCTTACTGATAATGACAGGATTGCTTTTTAAAGTAGCAGCTGCACCTTTTCAATTCTGGACTCCTGATGTATACCAGGGTGCGCCCACACTGGTCACAGGCTACATGGCTACTACCGGCAAAATTGCTGCAGTAGCGGCCTTTCTTAGATTATTTGAATTAACCTTTCCTTCCCTTAAAGAAAATTATCAGGAGGTATTGTGGGCAATATCAGTGTTAACTATGCTGGTCGGAAATTTCATTGCTATTTATCAAAGGAATGTAAAGAGGATGCTTGCATATTCCAGTATTTCACACGCCGGATATATGCTTATTGCTTTAGTTACTCTTAATGCCAGCTCTAACAGTGCTATTCTTTTTTATTCCGTTTCCTATACACTTGCTTCACTTACAGCCTTTGTGATCATAAAGGTTATGGAGCAGAATAAAATGGGCGAAACTTATGATGCATTTAATGGCTTATCACGCTCTAATCCTTTGCTTTTATTTATCCTTGCCATAGCAATGCTCTCACTTGCGGGCATACCATTTACAGCCGGCTTTTTCGGTAAATTTTATATTTTTTATTCCGCAATCTCAGGAGGATGGATGTGGCTTGTTATAGTTGCAGTTATTAACTCTTTTATAAGTGTGTATTATTATTTCCGCCCTATACTGGCGGGGATTAAATTTCAGGAACCGGGCAAGCCTGTAATCATTTCGCCAACAATTAAAATTCTTTTGCTTACGCTTACATTTCTTACTCTTCTGTTTGGATTATTACCTGGGTTAATTTCAGGTATTATTTAATGTCTGTTGCTGCATTGTCTTAAGCTTGTAATTATAGATAGAAACTTTTTCTTCTTTTAAAATTATTACTATTTTGCTCTTTCACTAAATTTTGTGAGGCATCATTATATGGCAAACGGATTATTCGCACGTAAATCGATAAGTAAGATAATGGCGCAATCAGAAGGCAGCGCAAATGATTTTAAGCGTACGCTTGGCGTGGGTCATCTGGTTTTATTGGGAATAGGAGCCATTATTGGCGCAGGATTATTTGTGCGGACTGCAGCAGCAGCAGCAGAGCATGCCGGACCTGCAGTTACTTATTCTTATATAATTGCAGCAGTAGGCTGTTTGTTTGCAGGATTATGTTATGCAGAATTTGCTTCCACCATTCCCATTGCAGGTAGCGCTTATACCTATTCGTATGCGACACTAGGCGAATTTGTTGCCTGGATTATTGGATGGGAATTAATCCTGGAATACGGCCTTGGTGCGGCAACGGTTTCCATTGCATGGTCAGAATATCTAAATAAGTTTCTTGCAAATTTTGATATGAGGGTTCCTTATCAATGGTGCCATTCTCCATTTCTTATTTCTAATCTCAAAGCAGATGGAATTGAAGGAGTTCACGGGATAGCCAATCTGCCTTCGCTTGCAATCTTATTACTGTTAACAATGCTTCTCATTCGTGGAACACATGGCTCTGCCATAGTGAATGCATTGATAGTCATCCTTAAGGTTTCTATCGTTTGCCTTTTCATTTTGTTTGGATGGTCATTCATTAATTCCGCCAACCATACACCGTTTATTCCGCCTGCCGGCACTTACACTGATCCGCAGGGATCCTCGCATGCATTTGGAGGATTTATGGGAATTTTAGCAGGAGCGGGAACAGTGTTCTTCGCCTTCATCGGTTTCGACGCTGTGTCCACTGCGGCGCAGGAAGCAAAAAATCCAAAACGGGATATGCCAATGGGTATTCTTTTATCACTTGCAATATGCACTGTACTCTACATATTATTTTCCTTTGTACTCACAGGTGTTGCAACCACTGAAGATTTTAGAACTGCCGGAAAGGAAGCCTCAGTTACCTATGCAATTCAAACCTACATGCAGGGTTACGGATGGCTTGCAAATTTTGTTACTGTTGCGATTCTCGCCGGATTTTCTTCAGTGATCCTGGTGATGCTGCTTGGACAGTCAAGAGTTTTCTACTCTATGTCGCGTGATGGCCTGGTCCCGAAAATTTTTTCCGATGTACATCCGAAATACAAAACACCTTACAAATCAAACTGGATTTTCCTTTTATTCTGTGGATTGTTTGCTGCCTTCATTCCCGGTTCTCTCACCGGCGATCTTACGAGCATCGGCACCCTTTCAGCATTTCTGCTTGTTAGTGCAGGAGTATGGATTATGCGCGTTAGGCAACCTGAATTAAAACGTGCGTTCACAACACCCTTAGTTCCATTTGTTCCTATAATGGGAATCCTTGTTTGTGCCGCCATGATGTATGGGCTTGACAAACAAACCTGGGAGGGTTTTCTGGCGTGGACTGCAATTGGATTGGTGATCTATTTCTTATACAGCAGGCACCATAGCTTAGTGAGGAAAGACTTGATGAATGATAAATTATCATAAATGATCGCAGAATTTTTTTAGTTAGAGGAAATTTTATATTTGCAATTCACCAATATTAACCCCTTAAACCAATCACAATGCAGAAGACATCTAATAACTCCGGTTTATTTACCGGGATTGTTCTCGTAGGATCGTTTATAATAGCATGGCTCGTTTACGTTTTTGTATTAGGAAATCCTAATAATTTTATAGATAATAATCCTAATAACGCTCCTAAGGAAGGGAACTTTTTGGGGATAGTTTACAAGGGAGGTTTCATCGTTCCGTTTCTTATTACGATGCTACTGATGGTAATAACGGTATCCATCGAACGGTTTCTTACTATTGGAAAGGCAAAAGGTACAGGTAATGTAAATCAATTTGTGAAAAAGGTACAATACAATCTGTCAAATAACGATGTTGATGCGGCTGAAAAGGAATGCGATCGTCAAAAGGGTTCGGTTGCAAATGTGATTAAATCCGGTCTTAAAAAATACAGGGAAATGATGGGTGAGCGTACCATGGCTAAAGACCAGCGGTTATTGGCCATCCAGAAAGATGTGGAAGAAAGCACTGCATTGGAATTGCCTATGCTAGAAAGAAATTTACCTGTAATAGCTACTCTTGCTCCTCTTGGAACATTGACAGGTTTATTGGGAACTGTGTTTGGGATGATCCGGGCATTTGCTGCGCTGGCGCACGCTGGTGCTCCGGATGCTGTTCAGCTTTCTACCGGTATTTCTGAAGCGCTTATTAATACTGCTTTGGGTATTTTGACATCCAGCTTGGCAATAATAATGTATAATGTGTTTACCACTCGTATTGATAGCTTAACTTACGGAATTGATGAGGCCGGTTACAGCCTGCAACAAAATTTTGCATCTAAAAACAGTTAAGATAATTTACTATGCCTAAAGTTAAAGTTCCAAGAAAGAGCACCACAATTGATATGACACCTATGGTTGACATGGCATTTCTGCTGGTAACTTTTTTCATGCTTACTACTCAAATGCGACCGGAAGAACCTGTTACAATAAAAAAACCCTCTTCTATATCTACCATTATCATTCCTTCCAAGGATATAATGACAATTACGGTGAGCAGTGAAGGAAAGGCATTTTTCGATCTTTCCGGAAAATACTTCAGACAGACATTAATCCAAAAAATGGCGGAGGAATATAACACCTCCTTCACACAGGACGAGATTAATACTTTTGCAGTGCTTACCACTGTTGGCGTTCCTATGGCGCAGATGAAACAGTTTCTTGATCTTCGTCCGGAAGACCGAAAAAAAATAAAGCAGAGCGGTATTCCGATAGATTCAATGGGGGGCGAGTTGAGATACTGGATCGGCAATGCCAGAGCTGTTGACGCCAATGCAATCATCACCATACAAGGCGATCAGGATGCCAACGTTAAAGCTGTAAAGCAGGTAATTGCTACTCTTCAAAACCAGGATGTAAATCGCTTCAGTCTTATTACAGATAAAGAAACTCCTCCCACAGGATATATTGCTGACACAAAAAAAACTAAATAAAGCTATGGCAGAATTAGAAGGCAAATCGGAAAGTCATGGTAAAAAGAAAGGGGGCGCCAGAAGTAAGAAAATGTCCACTCGCATTGACATGACCCCTATGGTTGATCTTGCGTTTTTGCTGGTGACCTTTTTTATGCTTACAACTACTTTCAGTAAACCTACGGCTATGGAAGTGGTGATGCCGGACAAAAAAAAACCACAGGATACCTCGGAAACCAAAGTGAGGGAGTCAGAAGCAATGACCGTTATTATGGACAAAAACAACCGGATTTACTATTACTTCGGTATTACTAATCCACAGGTTCAAACTTCAAATTATTCGGCTAAGGGCATACGCCAGGCCTTGTTAGATAAAGATGCAGAAGTGCGGCAGGAGCAGGCCCATGTGGGCCGGGATCAGAATGGCGTGGTGGTGCTCATAAAGCCTACTAACCAGGCACGTTATCAAAACCTGGTAGACATTTTAGATGAAATGAAAATTGCGCACATAAAAAGATATGCTATTGTGGACGTAACTCCCGATGAGTTAACCATGCTTCCACAATCGCAATAAGTGTGGTACTTATGGAAAACCCTGATTATAGTCATCTAAACACTAAATAAAGAAGAATGGAATCCAGCAAAATATTAACCGCCGACCTTGATGATATTATTTTTGAAAACCGGAATAAAAATTACGGCGCTTATTTTTTAAGGAAAATATATAACCGCCACATCATGGTGGCAGGTATGACCACTCTTGCTGCCTTTATAATTGCCTTCAGCATTCCTTATATAAAAGCATTGCTTCATAAAGATGTGGTAGTAAAAAAACCAGTTACCACAGTAACAGAGCTGAGCGCGCCACCCCCTTTGGATAAAACAGAACCGCCACCACCTCCCCCAGATCTTCCTCCACCGCCTCCGAAAACTATTAAGTTTACACCCCCGGTTATTAAACCTGATGAACAAGTACCGCCCGACCAGGAGCCGCCACCTGTGGAAGAATTAAAGGAAGCAGAGCCTGCAGCTACAACCGTAGACCCTAATGCCAATGTAGATTTCAGCGCTGCTCCTCCTGAACAACAGGTTGTAGAAGAAAAGAAACCTGAGATTTTTATGTATGTTGAACAGATGCCGGAATTTCCCGGAGGTGTTCAGGAGCTGCAAAAATATCTTTCAAAAAACATCCGGTACCCTGCCGCCGCCCGTGAAAACGGGATTGAAGGGAAAGTTGTACTTCAGTTTGTGGTAAATGAGTCAGGAAATATTTCAGACATTCAAGTAGTAAGGGATATAGGGGGTGGCTGTGCAGATGAGGCTATAAGAGTAGTAAAGAACATGCCACCATGGAAAGCCGGGAAGCAAAACGGTAACCCTGTAAAAGTTTATTTTAAACTTCCTGTTACATTTAAACTTGGCACGGAATAAGTCAATCGAAGCATTCTATTGAACAATAAAATTCTTTTTGCCTTCCATCTCTTTATGGTGTTATTCTACATCGGGGTGGGAGGCATTTTTGTCTTTACCGATCTTTTCCCCGGCATCGCTTCTTTACCGAGGTATATTTTTGGAGGCCTCCTGCTTTTTTACGGATGCTATAGATTTTACCTGGTTTATAACCGGTATTACCGGCAAAACAACGGAGAATAAAATGAATATCTCACAACCTGTTGCTCATTGCTTATATCTTTTAGCAGTAATAATTCTACTTGCTTCCTGTAACAGGAATTCAAAAAACAGCCCAACGGATACACCTACGTCGGGTGAAATTTCTATCTCAGCAGATGAAACCTTTGAGCCGATTATTAGAAATGTAATAACAAACTTTCAAAGAGTTTATACCAATGCTAAAATAATCGCATCCTACAAGGCGGAAACGGAGGTAATCAATGATTTATTAAATGATAAATCCAGGGTAATTGTTATAGCCCGCCCTCTTAACAGTGATGAAATGAATTATTTCCATCAGCGTCAGTTTGAGCCTCGCCAAAACAAAATTGCTACGGATGCCGTATGTTTCATTATCAATACAAATAATCCTGATACCAACCTTAGCCAAAGTAAAGTGAGGGATATTATGAGCGGGAAGCAACGTTTATGGAGCGAAATAGATCCTAATTCTAGCCTAAAAGATATCAGTATTGTGTTTGACAATAATAGTTCGAGCATTGTGAGATATATTAAAGATTCGATCAACGGTAGTGGTCAACTCCCTTTAAACACATATGCAGCTGCTTCCAATGCTGCTGTTGTGGATTATGTTGAGAAAAACCCGGCTGCAATAGGAGTAATCGGAGTGAACTGGATAAGTCAAGGTGATGACAGCATTGCAAATAATTTTCTTCGACGCATAAAACCTGTTGCGATTGGATCCGCCAATCCATCAGATACCAATTTTTATAAACCATTTCAATATTATATAATGCAGCATCAATATCCTTTTTTGAGGGACGTTTATGTCATAAGCGGTGAACCAAGGATGGGGCTTGGAACAGGGTTTGCAAGTTATCTTGCATCAGATGAGGGCCAACGCATTATTCTTCGTTCAGGGTTAATGCCGGCAACACAACCTGTGAGAGTAATAGAATTAAGAAAAGGGTTTTAATTGATTACTAAATTATCAGAGAGATGAAAACATTTAAAGGGGGGGTCCTGATATTTCTGCTTGCTGTTTCCGCAGTTAAAGCACAAAGCCTGACAGATGGCATAAAAGCTATTGACTATGAAAATTATGCATCTGCCCGAAATATTTTTAAAAAGCTTATTGCACAGCAGCCATCGGAAGGAAAAAATTACTATTACCTGGGTCAGGCATATGATAATTTAGGAAAGCGAGATTCAGCACGTATGGCATATGATGCAGGAACAAAGGCTGATCCTAAATCTTTTTACAATTTTATAGGAATGGGAAGAACTTATCTGGATGATAACAATGTTCAAAAGGCAACTGAGTTTTTTGACAAAGCGAAGGGATTGTCTTCTTCCAAGGACCCTCTTTATTATACGCTCGTAGCCGACGCTTACGTCAATAGCGAGCATCCTAATAAGCAGGAGGGAATTAACCAGCTTAATAAGGCCATTGGCTATAATGATAAGGTTGCTGAAGTGTATTGGCAATTGGGACAGGCATATGAATCCCTGAACAGGGGAGGAGAAGCAGTATCTGCTTATGAACGAGCAGCCGAATTGAATCCTTCTTATGCCAAGGCCCATACCCGGATAGGTGTGATATGGAGACTTGCAAGAAATTATAACCAGTCGCTTGCAAGTCTTGAGAAAGCATTGCAGATAGATCCTAACTTTCCCCCGGCATACCGTCAATTAGCCGAATTATACTATAACACTGCTCAGTATGATAAGGCAAAAACTGCCTTCGAGAAATATCGTGATCTTGCTGATAAAGATGACAATACTCAATATCAATACGCACAATATCTTTTCCTGAGTAAAGACTATAAAGGTGCCATTTCCATACTGGATGAGTTGCGTAAACGCATTAATACTCCTGTTAGCTGGCGCTTATCTGCCTACTCAAATTATGAGTTGCAAAATTATGATATAGGTAAAAATCAACTGGATACATTTTTCAGGAAAACAGACACCTCAAAAATTCTTTCTCTGGATTATGAGTATTATGGAAAATTACTTGGTAAAACCGGAAATGATTCCCTTGCAATGCTAAACTTGAAAAAGGCAATAAGCATGGACACTTCCAAGTATGCGCTATATAATGAGATCGGAAACATCCTGTTGCAAAGTAAACAATATCACGAGGCGGCAGTTGCGTACCAAAGCAAAATTTCTGCATCGCCTAAAGATGCCACGCTTCAGGATTTCTTTAACGTAGGAAAATCGTACTATCTATCTAAAGAATTTCCACTGTCTGATACGGCTTTTGTAGGCATGACCAAATTAAATAAGGCCTGGCCTATAGGTTATGTGTGGCAGGCCCGGGTTATGACAAACTTAGATAACCCCGATTCAACTAAAGGACTGGCAGCACCTTTTTACCATATGACTATTGCCAAAACCATGCAATTGCCAGATACAAGTAAGTACAATAAAGAACTTCAGGAAGCATATAATTATCTTGCTCAGATTAATGCCGTTAAAGAAAATTATGGAGTATCGCTGTATTACTACCAAAATTATCTGAAGTATAATCCTTCAGATAGTTCTGATGCCGCAAAAAATATTGAAATAATAAAGAAGCAAATAAAAACCGCAACCAGCAGCTCTTCTCTTCCCATTGGTAAAAATGGTGATAGTACTGCAATTGAGGTTACCGTTAATGGAAGTAGTTTGGATTTTAGCTTTAATCCGGGTGCACCTGGTATTGTGGTTAATAATGAAGGGTATTTAAAATTATTTTCTTCAGCACCAGAAAGCGGAGCAGTTAGTAAAAGTATTTCAGCCAAAATAGGCGATCATTCTGCAAAGAAGATTGTAGTAACCGTCGATGCCTCGCAGTTGCAACCGCTCGTTATAGGGGCCTGGGCACTTAACCAATTTAATATTGTCCCTGATTATAAAGCAAAAATACTTATGCTGAGATAAGTTAAAAGCAGAATAACTAGTTTAAAAAGAGCCAAAAGTTTTCTTAATAATATCAGCACATTCCATAATCTGCTCTTCATTGATAACAAGAGGGGGGGCAAAGCGTATCTTATCGCCATGAGTAGGCTTGGCAAGTAATCCATTCTCTTTTAATGCGAGACAAAAATCCCAGGCATCTTTATCCTTTTTTGGCTTCACAACAATTGCATTTAGCAAACCTTTTCCGCGTACAGAAATAATGGTATCATTCTCGAAATTATTTAATTCCTCCCGGAATATATTTCCGAGGTAAAAGGCATTTTCGGAAAGCTTTTCATCTTTTAAGACCTCCAATGCTGCTATTGCAACCCTGCAAGCCAGAGGATTGCCCCCGTAGGTGGATCCATGCTCGCCAGGCTTGATGGTGAGCATGATTTCATCATCAGCCAGTACAGCAGAAATGGGAATGGTTCCACCTGATAATGCTTTTCCTAATATTAAAATATCTGGGCGAATGTCCTCATAGTCGCAGCATAACATCTTACCTGTACGTGCCAGGCCGGTTTGAATTTCATCTGCTATAAACAGCACATTCTTTTCCTTACATAAATTAAATGCATTTTGAAGATAGCCCTCATTGGGCACAATCACTCCTGCCTCACCCTGGATTGGCTCTACCAGAAACCCCGCAATGTTGGGATTCTCCAAAGCATTTTGAAGGGTATCTAAATCATTATACGGAATAATTATATAACCGGGCATATAGGGTCCAAAGCCTTCTGTAGACTGTCTATCTGTAGAAAAGGATATTACACCTGAGGTTCTGCCATGGAAATTATCAGCACATACAATAATTTTTGCCTCGTTGGAGGCAATGCCCTTGACCTGATATGCCCATTTTCTTGTTAGTTTTAAGGCAGTTTCCACCGCCTCAACACCAGTATTTATGGGTAAAACCTTATCGTAGCTGAACATGCGTGTAATGTACTGCTCATATTCACCCAATTGATTATTGTAAAAAGCCCGTGAAGTAAGAGTAAGTATTTGTGCCTGATCTGTTAATGCTTCTATAATTCGCGGGTGGCAGTGACCCTGATTTACTGCAGAATAGGCGGAAAGGAAATCATAATATCGCCTGCCTTCTGTATCCCAGACAAAAACGCCCTTTCCTTTTGATAACACCACTGGAAGCGGATGGTAATTGTGGGCTCCATATTTTTCTTCGAGCCCTATGTGATTTAAATGCTGGGTACTGATCATACAATCTCTTTTAGCTAAGTTAACTAACAAACTGCGCTTCACAGAACCCAATCAGTTATGAATGATTAGTATTTGTTAGATCATTGTTTCCAAAATAGAGGGGAAGCAGATCTTTAACTGAAAAAATCCAGTAGATTTTTCCCGATTCTCCCTGCAAAATTATTTCAATATTTCTATTGAAACGCTCTTCATATTCCAAAATGGTTTGCCGGCAAATTCCACAAGGGGCTACCGGTTTATCTATATGACTATTAATCCCACATGCTGTAACTGCAAGGGCCACTACTGCATTATTTGAATGTAAAGCAGAAGCAGCAGAAAGAGTGACCCTTTCGGCACAAAGGCCAACGGGATAGGAAGCATTTTCCTGATTACCTCCACTTACGATAGTTCCATTTTCCAGCAATACTGATGCCCCTACCTTAAAGCCAGAATAAGGTGCATACGCGTTACTAACGGCATTCTTTGATTGTACAAGCAACTCCTGAAGAGCATGGGGTAGCTCGGTAATATCGTCTATTTCCCTAAATGAAAAATGAAATTCCTTATCCTGAATCATGGTTAACTTAATACTTTTTATCGAATGTTATAAGCTTTTCAGTATCGTATTTTAAGTTAAAAACCATAAAACACTTTTCGTAACGGTTCAAAGTTATAGATAAGTAGTACATGTTATATACCGGTATACATTACCGAAGGCAGTTTCCTGCTACATTTGCACGAAATTTTTGTATGAAAAATATTCTCGTGCTGGGAGCCGGTCGTTCCTCGACCGTGCTAATTACCTACCTGCTTGACCATTCAATGGAATGGAATGCGAAAATTACGGTAGGAGATCTGTCATTGAAGTTAGCAGCATCTAAGGTAGGTAATCATCCAAACGGTAATGCCATTTATTTTAATGCTAATGACGAGAAGGGGAGAAAGGACATTATTCAAAACAAGGATATTATCGTATCACTGCTTCCCCCTGCTTTGCATTTAGCCGTTGCAAAAGATTGTATTGAGTTCAAAAAACAAATGGTTACAGCATCATATGTTACTCCGGAAATGCAAATGCTGGATAGTGCAGCAAAGGAGAATGGATTGTTATTTATGTGTGAAATGGGTCTTGATCCGGGCATTGATCATATGAGTGCTATGAAAATGATCCATAAGGTAAAAGATAATGAAGGAATTATTTCATCTTTTAAATCAGGAACAGGTGGATTGGTAGCGCCGGAATCCGATAATAATCCATGGCATTATAAAATCACATGGAACCCGCAAAATGTGGTGATGGCAGGAAAAGGTACAGCGCAATATCTTGAAAACGGAAAAAAGAAATTGGTACCCTATCATCGATTATTTACAGAAACAGGGAAATTTAAAATTAAAAATTATGGAAAATTTGAGTCGTATCCCAACCGTGATTCCCTGGCTTATATTTCTAAATATGAGTTAAATGGAATTAAAACACTGCTCAGAACTACGTTGCGTAAGCAAGGCTATAGTGCCGCATGGAATGCAGTAGTGCAATTAGGTTTAACGGATGACAGCTATAGTCTTCATGATCTGAATACTATCTCCTATGGAGAATGGCTATCAGGTTATCTTCCCGAAAACACAAAATGGAAAGATGCTCCATTGCAGGAACGGACAGCAAAATTTTTAGGTGTTAAGCAAGAAGGGAGAATTATAAAAAGGCTGAAATGGCTCGGATTATTCAGCCGTGAGAAAATACCTTTAAGTGAGGCTACTCCGGCCAAGGTGATGGAGGATTTAATCATTAAAAAATGGGCAATGCTGGACGATGAGAACGATATGATAGTGATGCGGCATGAATTGAAGTATTATTTACAGAAAAAAGAACATGAGCTGGTGAGTACAATGATTTTACCAGGTGAGAACTCCCACCGCACAGCGATGGCAAAAACAGTGGGATTGCCTCTTGGCATTATGGTTAAGCTTCTCATACAGCAGAAGATTGTATTAACCGGTGTTCACATTCCTGTAATGGCGGAAATTTATGAGCCTGTTTTGCAGGAATTGCAGGAATATGGAATAGAGTTTACTGAGAAGGAAACTTATTAAATACCTATTCAACTGCAAATTTAATTTACTTCCAGTTGTATCTATTGAAAACAACTTCTTAAATAATTTATTGAGATATGTTGTGCAGATGCCGCATTCGCCTGATTGTAATGAGGGTTTGAAGGATTGGCAAAAGCATGATCTTCATTGTATTCTTTAACAGTAAGTTTTTTACCTGCGGCCTGCATATTCTTTACAAATTCATCTTTCACTTTTTCATTGATCCACTGATCTTTATCAGCCCAGATAAATAGAACATCACTATTAAGTGTTTTCAACTTATTCACGTCATTGTCAGGCATTCCATAAAACATAATACATCCAGCTTCATGCCTGCCAGCAGCAAGAGCGCCCTGGAGGCTCCATCCTCCTCCCATACACCAGCCAATAGTTGCAATCTTTGAATCCTTGCCGGCATATAAAATTGCACCATCAATAATTGCCTTTACACGATTTTCATTTAGTCCATTCATTAGTTTTCCAGCTTCTTCGGCATCCGTTGCAACCTTACCGTCGTAAAGGTCAAGGGCTATTATATTCACATTTTTTAGAGAGTCTGAATATAAATCACTCATGCGCTTCACATAATCATTCAGTCCCCACCATTCATGAAAAACAAATAGATAACTATTGCTGGTGTTGCTTATGGCGGAAACAAGATAAGCATTGCCTGTTTTTCCATCGGGCGTAGAAAAGGTTATCATTCTTCCCCTGGCATTATAATCGAGTGGTATTGGTGATTCATGCGCACTTAAAAATTTCTGATCAGAACCGAACGATGCAAAACGCGAAGTAGCAGCAGGCAGGCTGCAACAGGATTTTTGCTGTGCATAACCGCTAACTGATACTAAAAAACTTACCGTAAACGCAATCCAGATTTGATACATAGGTTAAATGATTTAGTTAATATAGGGATATCATGTAAAAACATTGTTACATGTGGAACGCAAAAAAAAGCCAGCCTTAACAGTGGCTGGCTTTAAAATTATTAAAATAAATTTTAGTTCTTAATAATTCCGGAAGTTTGAATTCCTTCATTTGTAATTAATTTAATAAAATACATTCCAGGTGTTAAACTTCTTTCACCGGTACCTTTACCATTCCATAAAAAGTTATGGCTTCCTGCTGTATATGATCCTTTGTTTTGTGAAAACACTTCTTCCCCCATTATATTAACAACCGAAAATTTAACATCCGAAGTATTAGTGATATTAAATTGAATGGTTGTGACCTCGCTGAAAGGGTTTGGAGAAGCAATAATATTAAAACGAGAGGTAGAATTTACGCTGGAAACACCGGTAGCGATATCCGCAATGTGCAAAATTTCTCCGGTTATTAAAGAGGTGACATAAAATCCACCTTCACCATCAGTTACCATTCCGGCAGAGGGACCAAAGCCCTGTACAATAGTGTGGTTACCGCCACTATCAATACGGATAATTTGAGCGGAACCTGGTATCGGGTTAAAACTGGTATCATATAATCCAAATTGAAGAACGTACACTTTACCAGTAATAGAATCAACCTGCATGTCCACTACTTGGGTCAGGTTGCTCGCATACGTTGAAGTATCTCCATTTTCATTTAAATTAACTACACTCGCTATGCCGGGTACGAAAGGGAATCCTGTTAAATAACTCAGATAAAAGCCTCCGGCCGGATTCCATTTAATAACGGTTGGAACCGGATCAATAAAAGGAGGAAACGGAGTATAATTATTAGGAATAGGGTCAAACACTGCAACAACAGAAATGGAATCATTTTGATCCACTTTCAGAACAGCATTTGCTGCTGCATCAGAAACAAATATATTCCCGGCAGAATCCCAGGCAACATCAAAAGGATTCGTATCTGTAAATCCATTCTTAATTAAAAATTCACCAATATGAATTACACTGCGTGCATCCGCTACTGTTTTTGGTGAGTCAACACCGGGAGTCCATCCTTTAAAATCGAAATATAACAGGGATGCGGCGTTTACATCATTACCCCCGCCAGACACTACTAATACCCGGCCGTCCGGTAAAAAATAGCTGCGCCAGGTGCCATCTGTTTCTCCTACTGCAGTATCCTTAAATGAGGGTAAACCAGTAATGGCGGTAAAGACTTTCCCGCTTGTTTTTACGAGGGAAACCCTGCTATCATTGTTCCCTGTACCAGGTTCGTTTATCCAAAGGTTACCTTTTAAATCTCTTGTAATGCCAATAGGGGAATTGAACCCCGAAGCAAGTGTGGTAATTGTTTGAGCCTTTGTATCATTAAATGAAACTGAGGCAATTAGAGCAAAAACTATAATTGTAAAAAAATTTGTTTTCATAGAATTGAGTTTGTTAAAAGAATGATTCCGTATGCAAATATGGGGCTAAAGAAAAATCATCCAATCATTTATTGCTATTTTTTTTATCACCTTAACTTTTAATTTTTGGGTAAATAGTCCAATTGTATTCTTTTACCGCAAACTGCCTTTGTGCATTAATAATTACGGAATCATTGAACAGTTGCATTGGAAACAAACAAACAGCAATATTTCAAATGACGAACTTTTAGCTATATAAGCCTGGCTTATTATGAAAAGAAAAAAGAAAATAATAGTAGCACCATTAAATTGGGGATTAGGCCATGCATCACGCTGTATACCTGTTATTCGCGAATTGCTAAAGCAGGAAGTGAATGTTCTAATAGCCGGAAATGGCGGTTCATTGCTTTTGTTACAGAAAGAATTCCCATCACTAAGGTGTATTTTATTACCAGGACATACCACCCGGTATCCTGTTACTGGTCATTTAGTGTGGAACCTAATTTTTCAGCTTCCTCAAATTATTTTGTCTGGGATACGTGAACATCGTGCGATAAAAAGAATAATAAGAGACGAAGATATTGATGCCATAATTTCCGATAATCGCTATGGTTTATATTCCGATAAAATTCCGTGCATCTTAATAATTCACCAGGTTTTTTTAATGGCTCCCAAAGGTTTTAAATGGCTTGGAAAACCTGCAAACCGAATTAACCAATACCTTATTAATAAATTTTACTGCTGCTGGATTCCTGATTATGAGGGAGAAGAAAATCTTTCCGGAGATCTTGGTCATAGTAGTTTTCTACCAAAGAGTACTAATTATATAGGACCTATAAGCCGTCTGAGTTTTTACCAGACAAAAAAGAAACGGGACGTGCTTATTTTGCTCTCCGGCCCCGAGCCGCAACGATCCTTTATCGAAAAAATACTTACCCAAAAAATTCTGGAATTGATAAATAATTCATCCGGAATCACCTTTAAATTCCTTATGGTAAGGGGGATACCTGAAAGGAATGAAACCATTGAATTGCATCCAAATTTCAGCAAAGTGGATTTTATGAATTCAGGATTATTGAATGAGGCCATTCTTTCTTCAGAGGTTGTAATAACGCGCCCTGGATACAGCACTGTTATGGATATAGCTGCATTACAGAAAAAAGCAATTTTTATTCCCACGCCGGATCAAGCAGAACAGGAATATTTATCCGAATATTATTTTCAGAAAAAATTATATTATTCTGAATCTCAGAGTGAGATTGACCTGAAGAGAGCTTTGGAGAATTATAATAATTTCTCCGGTTTTAAAAAGGTTAATGATAAACCACTGCTTAAGAATCAAATACAATGGCTACTGGAGCAGCTTGATTAATCTATAGATCTGGTTTATGGCTCTCAGAGATGATCAATCCCGAACAGGAGCGTGTTCCAGATGAATTTTTTCCTGAAAAAAAACTTTTGTTGTTTGCTCAAAGGAATCTGTGAAATCCGATACAAAAAAACGGTGTGAACCTTTGTTTCTGTTACTTAATAAGTCCTTTTCTTCTAATAACCTTTTTATGTTTTCCGCCACCAAAACGGTTGACTCAAATATTTTTATCCGGTGGTTAAAGAATGAAGAAACCTCTTTTTCTATTAAAGGGTAGTGCGTACAAGCTAATACCATTGCCTGGATATTACTGAAGTCAGGATACGCGAGATAAGAATTAATAATTGCCTGGCTGATGCTGTTATTATAAAAGCCGGCTTCAATCATAGAAGCCAGAAGGGCAGTTGCAAGAGGTACAACCTCCAGGTCTGGTCGTGAAATCTTTAGCTTCTGTTCATACACCCCGGATTTAATAGTCCCTTTAGTACCTATAATCCCCACTTTTGTTAACGATTTATCTGCCGTAATGGATTCCACCACGGGATCAATAACATTCAATACGGGCACCCTCTCACCAACATGGGATTTTACTGCATCAAATGCGGCAGCAGAAGCAGTGTTACAGGCGATCAGGATGACTTTGCAGTTTTGTTCCAGTAAAAAATCACTGATACGGGTGGAGTAGTGCTGTATGGCTTCGGAAGATTTATCTCCATAGGGCAGATGTGCAGTATCACCGAAATAAATGATCTGCTCTCCGGGCAACTGCTTTAAAACAGCATTGGCGACCGTTAAGCCGCCAATGCCAGAATCAAATATTCCAATTGGATTAGAGTTCAAATGAACGTTTGCATTTTACTATCACCTGATCTAATTATTTTAAACCTAATTTTTTCTTAACCAGAGTCATTAAATCATCCGTATCCGGAAAATAGACTACCGCACCCGCACTGGTATCAAACACATAGCTGTAATTATTGTCTTTAGCCACCTGTTTAATAGTGTCTTCAGCCTTTTTCAATATAGGTGCATAGATTTCCTGCTTTTTGGTTTGCAGTTTGTCCTGAGCGGTCTGTTGAAAATCCTGGATGCGACCTTGAAGATCCTGAATCTCGGATTGCTTTACCTCCTTAACTGCATCAGTCCATGATTGCCCGCTTTTTTGAAAATCCTGAACCTTTTGCTGATATTCAGTTAACATGGTTTGATTCTGGTCTTCCAGGGTTTTCTGATACCCTTGCAAAGAAGAATCTGCTTTTTTTACTTCCGGCATTGCAGCTAATAAGTCAGCCGAATTAATATGTCCCAGTTTTGGCGTTTGAGCCTGGCAAGAGATAGCTCCTGACAGAAGCATTGCCATAAAAAGATAAGAAAGAAACTTCATTTTTTTTCAGATTTGATTTTATAGGTTAAAAGAACTTCCCTGATACTCACTCATTTAAAGTGCGCAAAAATATAATTTTTTAATTACTCATCTCAATTCCCCTTCGGTGGTGTGTTTTTTGGAGGTGGATTTTTCGGTGGGGTTGGATTGGTAGTATTATTTTGGGGGGTAGTTTGTGGAAGAGTATTGTTTTGATCTGTTGCAGATGGGTTATAAGAAGGATTGCCATTTACAGGCGTACCTGACGGATTAACAGTTGAATTAATCTGATCGGTATTTTCGTTAACTGGGGTCGGTTGCGTTTCCTTTGTACCTGGTTTGCCGGTTGATTTGGTATTGCTTTCGTTGGAAGTATTGTGCTTATCTCCTCTATTATTCGCTGAATAGCCTAATGACTGAAGTACCTGATCACTGATGTTCAATTTTGAACTGGCAAAAAGAACCACAGTACCACTTGATTTATCAAGAACAAAATCATAAGATTTAGTATTGGCAATTTTTTGAATGGCATCATAAACTCTATCCTGAACGGGTTGAATAAGCTCCTGTCTTTTTTTAAAAAGATCACCCTGGTATCCGAAACGATGTCTTTGCAGATCTTTCGCTGCTTTTTCCTTATTATCGATTTCTTTTTGCCGCTCCTGTTTCATATCATCGGTGAGTAAAACTTCTTCTGCCTGCAATGATTTGTACAGCTTATCGATCTCTATGTACTTGTCATCAATCTCTTTCTGCCAGACGCCTGCAATATCATCGAGTTGCTTCTGAGCATTACTGTATTCAGGAATATTTTTCAAAACATAATCAATATCAACATAAGCAAGACGTTGCGCAAAGAGGGAGCAGGCACTAAGCAACAGTATCAGGCATATTGACAAAATTTTTTTCATAATATCTCAGTTAACGGTTGGATAGTCAATTTTGTATCCAAAAAGAATAAATTTTAGCTGTTAAATATTATTCCGGTTCGAATCCAAGAACGATATTAAAGGCCCCCTTTATCGGATTACCCGGCCCTGGATCTAATCCCCATCCATAATCAAATCCAACAATCCCAAAAATCGGAAGAAACACACGTACTCCAAATCCTGCAGCGCGCCGTAAATTAAACGGATCATAAGATCGAAAGTTGTACCAGCCATTTCCTGCCTCAAGCCATAAGGTTCCATAAATAAATGCGCTTGGGTTAGTGCTGAAAGGATACCTGAGTTCCAGCGTGTATTTATTATATATGGCAGCATTGCTTATGTATGCGTTATCGTACCCGCGCTGGCCGATAACATCGATGCCCGTGAACGTGTTTTCGGGAATCCCGTTTCCTCCAATTTTAAACCGCTCAAAGCTGGTGAGCCCTATTTGTGAATTATAATAGCCCAGATAGCCACCTTTAGCCTGGGCCCTTAATACGAACTTACCAAACGGATTATTGTACCATTCCGCCTGGAAATTCCATTTGTGAAACTCCACCCAGCGGTATTTTTCCTCGACATTAACGGTTGAATAATTTTTATTGCTGAAAAGAGAATAAGGAGGAGTTACTGCAAGGCTTATGTTAAAGTTTGATCCCCATTTTGGAAAAGTAAAATCGGGGCCTTCACTATTCCTTCCAAACGTTTCCTTTAGATAGATCTCATGAGCATTTCCGGTATTAAAGGCAAAGTCGAACTGCGTATAATTCTTTAAGTTATAATTCTGAGCAGTAAGCGTAGATACCAGTGTAAAGTAATCATCAGGCCAATGCAATTGCTTCCCTAAACCCAGGCTGCCGCCTATGGCTACAATCTGACCGTAGCGAATGTCTTCTCTCGAATAACCATTCGTATACCTTTCACCGAAAATTCCAACGTTAAATGAATTCGGTTTTTTACCACCCAGCCACGGTTCCGTAAAGCTCACGCTTAAGGACTGCGATGTTTTTCCGGTTGATTGAGCGCGTATCGAAAAGACCTGGCCATCGCCGGAAGGTAGTGGCCTCCAGGCATCTGGTTTAAATATACTTCCGATGGAGAAGTTCGTAAACCGGATGCCGATAGATCCGATTACGCCATAACCCGGACTGAAGCCAGCCGATAATTCTACCTGGTCTGATGGTTTTTCCTGAACCGAATAGACCATATCTACCGTTCCTGATTCCGGATGAGGTAAGGGATTAATTCCAATTTTTTCAGGATCAAAAAATCCAAGTGTAGCAATTTCGCGCTGGGTTCGAATTACATCTGCACGGCTGAATTTTTCACCGGGAACTGTTCTGATTACTCTTCGTACTACATGCTCATGTGTTTTCGTATTTCCTTCAATGGTAACATTATCGATGGTAGCCTGAGGGCCTTCATAAATACGCATTTCAAGATCAATAGAATCGCCTGTAACTCCCACTTCAACCGGGTTAACCTGGAAAAAAAGATATCCATCGTCCTGGTATAAGGAGGATACATCGCTTCCATTGGGATCTCCATTGAGGCGTTTTTGGAGGTAACTTTCATCATAAACATCTCCTTTATGCACGCGCAGCACAGAGTCAAGACGTGAGGCCGCATACTTGGTATTACCACTCCATGTGATATTGTGGAAATAATATTTGTTCCCTTCAAACAAATTGATTTCTATTTTTAAATTCCCGGTAGAGGGGTTTTCATATACGGTGTCTGACACAATGTGCGCATCCCGGTAACCCTTTGAAGCATAATAGGTCAGAATTTTTTCTTTATCAGTTTCGTATTCTTTAGCCTTATACTTTGAGACGGTGAAAATCGAATACCATGGATTTTCTTTTGTTTTTTTCATTAAGCGATGCAACTTCCCGGTACTAACCGCCTTATTGCCGGTGAAATCAATATTATCAATTTTTACACGGTTTCCCTTATCAATGAAAATGACAAAAAGCATACTGTTCTGTTGAGAGCTATCGGGCACCGCTTCTACTGTTACCTTCGAATGCAAAAAACCTTTATCGTTATAAAAGCCTTTGATCGTATTAATGGTGTTTACCTTTACATTATCTGTCAGGACTTTCCCCTTATTTAATTTTATTTTATCCCTGAGATCATCCTGTTCAGATTTCTTTATTCCCCTGAATGTAAAGCCAGAAAGCCTTGGACGCTCCTCAAGCTTAATGTTGATATAGATATTACTTCCTTCGAATCTTTCAGCAAAAATTTTTACATCGGCAAAAAGATCTTGCTTCCATAAATTTTGAATGGCTTTGCTTATTTGTGAACCCGGGATATCTATTTTATCACCCACCTTTAAACCGGATAATGCTATTAAAATATCTTTGTCAAGGTATTGAGTGCCCGTAACAGTAATACCTGCAAGAGTGTATTCTTTTGGGTTCGAATAATCGACTGTTACGGAATCACCGGTTGCCGGATGAGTGAGTGGAGAATCAATTCCTGCAGTATTTATAGCGGGAGAATCAACTGCTGAAGAATTAAGTGGTAAAGAATCAACAGGATTGGTTTGAGCAGAAACGGTCAAACCAATATTGGTTAAAAATGCAAGTAATATTAATCTTAAAAATAGCATCATTTTAGTTGTACCTGTTCACCTGTTTTTCCAAAACGGCGTTCCCTTTTTTGAAATTCAATCAGTGCCTCATGTAAATCTTCTTTCCTGAAATCGGGCCATAAAACGGGCGTAAAATATAGTTCTGAATATGCTAATTGCCATAGCAGATAATTGCTTAAACGCTGCTCCCCGCTTGTACGTATCATTAATTCCGGATCCGGAAAATCTTTTGTATCCAAATAATGGATTACAGTTTCTTCATTTATGGTTTCAGGGTGAACTTTCCCAAGCTTCACATCAAATGCAATTTTCTTCATTGCCTGAGTTATCTCCCACCTTGAACTATAGTTAAGGGCAATGATCAGGGTGAGACCTGAATTATTTTTTGATTCTTCCATTGCCAGGTTCAATTCATTATAACATTTCTGAGGAAGAGAATCAATATCACCAATAGTCTTCAACCGAACATTGTTATTCATTAAGGTATTAATCTCTTTGGAAATGGTTTCCACCATCAGCTCCATTAATGCATCAACTTCATATTTTGGCCGTGCCCAATTTTCTGTCGAAAAAGCATATAGAGTTAAATATTGTATGCCCATCTCTGCACTGCCTTCCGTGGCTGCGCGTACGGCTTCGACTCCATGCTGATGCCCAAAGATGCGTTGCTCCCCGTGCCGTTTAGCCCAGCGTCCATTACCATCCATAATTATGGCAACGTGTTTTGGTAAACGTTCTTTATCAATGTACTCAATCAGCGACATGAGGGCTAAATATTCAGGGTGCAAGTTAGCAAGTATCAAAGATTTTAATGGCAGAATCTTACTAACGACCCTCGGGAGACGGACATTTCGAGGGATTAAGTGTATAAAAAATTCCAATACCTATAAATAAATAATTATCATTCTTTGAGACATCGCCTCTCATTTTTCCTGGGACTCCAATAGGGTTATCAATCACTTCTACTGAAGGGTCTGCAAGATGGGCCGCTACAGGGCCTCCTTCATGCAAAAGTACCGCCGGATCAGCGTAGACACCGCTTACATCATCAAGGTAATCTGTGGAAGTTTTTCTCACGGCGGCTTCTAATTGCAAACCTAAGGAATGCTGCAAGCGGTACTTAAAGCCACCACCTACAATAAAAGTGCTGCTGACACGGTGGTAAGGTGTAATAGCCGGGTATTCAGGGTACCCTTGTCCTTCCGTACCTAAATTTTGCAGGTGATACACAACACCCTGATATTTTACGGATGGATTAAAGTAAAATCCACCAAAGCCAGCCATAACGTAAGGCGTAAAAGGATGCCTGTAATCATTGGTGTTAAATTGCAGAAAATTGAATTCGAAACCAGCACTGGTCTCCAGAATGGGGGAGAAAAAGCTCAAATTCCTGTTACGCTCATAATAATTTTCAGAATAATTATCACTGGCCCATATTCTGCCCCCTCCAAGATTTGCTCTTACGGAGATACGGTCATCAATATTATAACGATAAAAAATTCCTCCTGCAGGATTTATAAACCGAAAATTGGTAGAAGTATTTAAATCGCCAAAATAATTTGCACTACCTATCCATGCTCCGAGATCCTGTTGCTGAGCCAACAATTTATACGAAAAAACCAAAAGAAAGCAGCAGGTAATTAAAATAATTTTATTCAATTGCACAGTGAAGATGTGAGGATGAAATAGTTAAATGGAAATATGGACCGATAACGCACGAACCGTGCATTTATTTTTAATCAGGATAGCAATTATCAGGGTAGTAGAACAGCAGCAAACCTATTTTCTTGCATCGGCGCCCCACATTAATTTTCTGCGGATAGTGTCAAGAAACGGATGATCACTTAAACGAACAAGAGAGATGATATGGTCGCTTTTTTTAACTGCAAGCTGATAAGAGCTGTCAATAGGCTCCGTTCGGGAATCGAGAGTGCAAAGAAATTTTTCAAAGCGACCTTCAATTTCAAAAGAGATGACACTGGAATCAGATACTACCATAGGCCGCACATTCAGGTTATGTGGTGCTATGGGAGTGATTACAAAGTTTTCAGAAGTAGGCATTATAATAGGTCCTCCGCAGCTTAGGGAGTAAGCGGTCGATCCCGTTGGAGTGGAAATAATTAAACCGTCTGCCCAATATGAATTCAGCAGCTCACCATTTATATAGGTATGAATGGTGATCATGGCAGAGGTATCCTTTTTATGAATGGTGATATCATTCAGGGCATAGGGCACATCACTAAAAAGTGGCTTGTTTGATTCCAGCTCTACCATTGTTCTTTTATCAAGCACATACGATCCTTTTTCTATGGCATCTATTGCAGCTTCAATATTTTCTTTGCCAATATTGGCCAGAAAACCGAGGCGACCAATGTTTATCCCCATTACAGGTATCATATGGTGCCTGACAAAACATATCGTGTCAAGCAAAGTACCATCACCACCGAGGGAAAACATGTAATCAACAGTATTCTCAATATCCTCATGCGATGAAAAAGTGCTTATACCCGACCTGGTCTTTATTTGTTTCCAGACACTCTCAAAAAAATCTTTATAAATAAAGACGCCGATTTTTCTTTTGGATAGTGTGTCCAGAATTTTCTGCAGCACAGGCATATCCGCCTCCTTGATGTTACGGCAATAAAGCGCGATGTTCATTTTATATTGAAAAAATTAACAATTCTAAATTCTTTTTTTATACAAGATATATTATCAATTTTTTTAAAATTCCAACCCTGAGTTTATGGCTTTAGAAAAAAGAATAGGCATGCAGAAACAAACCCTTCTCGCCAAGTCCATTAACCGAATATTCTACACGTAAGGTAGTATCATAAATAAAATGAAAGTCTAACCCTATTCCTCCACTAAAAAGTAAGGTATTGTTTAATTTATTTTCACCATTCAGAAACTTATTTCTCACATATCCTGCATTAAGAAATGCACGCGTATAAATGGTAAGCGGAATTTCGGAATTGTTATAAAAAATACTCTTTCCGGGAACAGGCAAATTGATCTTAAATAGTTGATTTTTCAGATCCAACTTGGTGTAACCATACTGAGGGCCGTCTATTACATAGTATTCATACCCTGGTAAATATTCACTTTTATATCCAATTCCGCGCTCTAAATTGAGCGGCTGCAAACCGGGAAATGAAATTTTTAATTTATTGTGGGATGACATATACCATTTTTTACCCAGTGGAAAGTATTTGTTATAGATTCCGGTAACTGAAAATATATTCACATCATCGAGAAGCCCCAAGCCGAATTTCTCTAATGAAACTTCAGAATAACTTCCTGAAAGAGGGTAGGCTACAATATCCCGAAAATCCCGGATAAATGTGGCTCTGGCATAGAGGTATTGTTGGCCGGATCGCGCTCCCAGGAAATAGTCAGGATTTAGATGCGTGATGGTGTCATTTATTGAATTATTGAAATAGCCTAGTGAAAAAATGGATTTATAGTTAAAACGTGGATTATGAAATAGATCAACCTGCAGCTTTAACGATCTTCGCTGAAACAGGTCTATATTTTCATAGATCAGTTCTCTGTTTGCAGAATCCTGGTAAGTAATATTCCGGGTTTGATTAAAAGCGCCTACAAATCGAAAACCATTTTTTTGCTTTTGGTCAAAATAAGGAACATTGTATTGCAGATCAAATGTGCGGGCAAACCCGAAAAGGGCAGTTAGGGAGAGATCTTCATCTCTGCCCCGAAAATTTTGCTGCAGGAACTTTACGCCAAGCTGCAGCCACTTTAGCTGGTGATCATGATCCACCCACCACACATTAAAATTCCGGTCGTATAAATGAATAACTGGTACAGGAAAAATATACCACCGCTCGGTTACAATTACTACGATATCAGCTGTTTGATCTTTCCAATTTTTTATATTCAGAACCACTGTATTAAACAATCCTATATTCAGCAAGTGGTTTTTACTTATCTCCATTTCTTTCATTAATCCGTCAAACTGTATGGTATCACCTTGCCTGAATGTTAATTGCCTTTCTATAACCTGGGGTTTAGTCCGGTGATTTCCTTCAATCAATATCTGATTGATAATAAGATAATTTCCGGCAATAGAATCTGTAGTATTTCCAGGACTGATCTGAGCAGCAGCTACAGCTATATTAAAAACAAAGAGGACGCAGATTAAAAATTGGTTGTAAAATACACTGAGTAAACAGGCGGGAAAAAATCGTTGCCGCAGCAAATCAATCCATCTTTTATAGGTTAAGAAACATCAGATATTAAGATAGTTCATAAGTGCATCATAGCGGTCTTTGATGTTATCGAAGTATTCAGGTTCCTGGAAGGTCTCCTTTACTTTGTAGTTATGACGGTTAAATGAAGCTATAAGCGGCTGCAGATCGGTCTGATTGACTTTAAGGGTTAATTCCATTTTGTTGGAATCAAAATTTGATCCTGCAAATACACTGAGAATTTTAATATGGTCCGATTCTACAATACGCGCAATTTCGGCTAATGAATAATCTTTAATATTTAATTCGAGCACGATGATGCCTCCCGGTTCGAGGATATCCGTCTCGGTCGCTATACAGTCAAGCAGCATCTCACGGGTTATGGATCCAAGATAATTTTCTTCACTATCTATAACAGGTACTGCTGAAAGCTTAAATTCCGTTGCCACTTTAAGCACTTCGAATAAATGCTCATGATCCCGAATAAAAGGGCGAATAAAGGAGAGTGGTAAGCTCCCTATTGGAGCATCCTCTCCATGTACATTTAAAATATCATCTTCGGAGATTAAGCCCAAAAGCTGCTGTTCATTAACTATAGGAAGGTGCATTATGTGCAGCTCGCTCATGATACGCAAAGCTTTTGAACCGTTATCCGACGTTTTCAGCGGGGGAATGGTATTGGATAAAAGATCAATAGCTTTCATCAGGCAACAACATTTAATTTTTGAAGAAACTCATCCAGTAGTAGATTAAACTCTTCGGGTTTTTCCATCATTGGTGCATGTCCGCATTCATCCACCATTATAAATTCAGAGTTTGACAAAAGCTTATGAAATTCTTCGCCTACAAAGGGTGGCGTGATCTGGTCCTGTTTTCCCCAAATTAATAAAACAGGCATGATAAGTTTATGCAGCTGACCTCCTAAATTTTCCCGCATTGCAGACTTGGCCATGGAAATAACTCTTATAGCTTTCAGCCTGTTATTGCAAATGTCATATACTTCATCCACCAATTCTTTAGATGCTGTTTTTGGATTATAGAAGGTATACTCAGTTTTATTTTTTATATACTCATAGTCACCTCGTTTAGGAAAGGAGCCACCCAGGGAATTTTCAAATAAACCGGAACTTCCTGTTAAAACCATTGCTTTAACTTTATCAGGTTCTTCAAGTGCGTATAACTGTGCAATATGCCCCCCTAAAGAATTTCCCAGTATTATCATTGACTCGTAATCACGGTAGTTAACAAACCGTTCTACATGACGAACCAAACCCTTTACGGTTGCATCAAGGATAGGCATTTCATAAATTGGCAATAATGGAATTACTACTTTATACCTGGTATGGAACTGTTGAAGTATACCTTTAAAATTACTTAAGGCACCAAACAAGCCATGTAACAGCATGAGCACTTCCCCTTCCCCTTCCTCAATAAATTTGAACTTTCCGTCCTCTTTTACTGTAACTTCCATGCTTGAAAGTGTGAAATATGATGATGCTAAAATAAGTTTTTTATTCAGAAATGCTTGTCGATTGTCTTGGTGAAAAGGCCTTTATTTTATTCCGGTTATAGTTCCGAAGCATTTGAAATATGCGTTTAATGCAGCCAAACATAACTGTTAAAGAACTCAGGAATTGCAGAATTTTATAGTAAAAATTAAATCAGAGACTTATTATTTCGGAATACTTTCAAAAAATTTTTGGAGGTTATACAGCAGGTCTTTAATTGCAGGAAGCATTAAAGATATTTGATCCAATACAAGCGGAGCAACGGGCGCTGCAGAAGCATATACTTTTGATTGCATTTTTACTGAAGGTGAAATCCATCCTGCCTGATTTATAAACCAGATAAGTATACTGAATATAAAAGTGTAAACCAATAACTTTAAAATCACGCCACAGATTTTGTTTATCAGGCCCATATGAGCGATTTCTATAATTTTTTCAAGCATTTTTCCTATAAGGTTTATTATTAGCGCAATCAGAATAAAGACCAATAAGAAGGAAACAATTGGAACGAATTCACTATTCCATTTAAACTGCTGATGCAAATATTCAGAGGCGATACCACTGAATTTTAAAGCTCCAATTACCCCCAAAATCCAGGCTAATAAACTAAAAATGGAAATAATTAATCCTTGTGTCCATCCTTTGTAAATAGCCCAAAGCACAAAAAATAAATAAACGATATCAATCCACATCAGTCAGTTTGAAAGAGGCTTTTTAAAATTTAAACGGAAAGCTTGCGGCAGCAGTATCTGGCTAATATGTTATGCACCTATTCAGTAAGTAATTGTTTTACAATTACCGATATGGTTTTGCCGTCAGCTTTCCCTGCCAGTTCCTTATTGGCTATCCCCATTACTTTCCCTATATCCCGTGATGTTTTTGCTTCTGCAACAGCTATAATTTTTTTCAAAATAATTGTCAGTTCCTCATTGTTAATTTGCTGCGGAAGATAACGTTCGATTACTTCAATTTCCTCGCTTTCTTTTTTTGCAAGATCTTCCCGCTTTTCTCTGTCATAAATTTCAAGCGAATCTTTACGTTGCTTCACCAGCTTCTGAAGCAATTTAATTCCTGTTTCTTCATTTATTTCTTTAGAGCTGTCTTTCTCAGTTTTCGCCAGTAAAATGGCTGATTTTATGGCACGTACTCCCCTAAGAGCAGCTTCATCCTTTTTTAGCATGGCCTGCCTGAGATCGTTGTTAATTCTCTCTTCCAGATTCATAGCATCATTTTTTGGCAAATATAAAATTGAGAATCTTTAAATGCAGGATAAGGACTGATTATACCGGAAGCAATGGTGTGAATTATCAATTACCTGATAGTATCTTCTTATCGGAACAGTTGCAGCTATTTGATTTCTTCGTAATCAATGTATTTTCCTTCATTCTTCCCAAATTGTGAAGGTTTGCTTTCGACATTTTCGGCCGGATTGTCCGCTTTGGGTTTTTGTTTGGAAAAGGATGAAGTTCCGGATTTTCTTCGAATGCCGAATAATCCTGGCCATACGAAACGAATAGCTAAAAGAATAAGTAAAATATCGATAAAGGGAATATCAAAAATTCGAAACATCGGGGATAAAATTGATGTTCCAAAATTAGATAAATTGTAATAAACGTCTTTTCAATTGCTGCTATAATACTTTGGGGTTGTACTATCTGCTTAAATACATGCTTTTTTCTTTATACATGGTTCTGAAAAAAGGATCATAAAGATCCTTAATAAAACGGATGGCTTCCCCTGTGGACTTCATCTCTGGTCCCAGCTCTTTATTAACATTTGGAAATTTATCGAAAGAAAATACGGGTTCTTTAATGGCGTAGCCTGTGAGCTTGCGATCGAACTTGAAGTCTTTTAATTTCTTTACACCAATCATAATTTTAGTAGCTATATTCAGATAAGGTATCTGGTAGGCTTTCGCTATGAACGGTGTAGTGCGCGATGCCCGGGGGTTTGCTTCGATAACGTACACTTTCCCTTTTTTAATAGCATATTGTATATTAATCAGGCCCCGGATATTGAGCGCAAAGGCAATTTTTTCAGCATGCTCCAGCATTTTATCGATAATCTCATAGGTAAGGTTAAAAGGTGGCAACACGGCACTGGAATCACCAGAGTGAATTCCGGCAGGTTCAATGTGTTCCATTACGCCCATGATATGCACCTGCTCGCCATCACAAATGGCATCGATCTCTGCTTCTTCAGCGCGATCAAGGAAGTGATCTATCAGGATTTTATTACCCGGCATGTGCTTCAATAATTTTAATACTGCCGATTCCAGCTCTTCATCGTTAATTACGATTCTCATTCGCTGGCCTCCCAAAACATAAGAGGGACGAACCAGTACCGGGTACCCGACACGGTGAGCTACTTCAACTGCTTGATCCACAGTAAGTGCCACTCCGTATTCCGGATAAGGAATTTCCAGTCTTTTTAAAAGATCAGAAAATAACCCACGGTCTTCAGCGATATCCATATCCGGAAAATCGGTTCCGATAATTTTTATTCCTTTTTCATACAGCCGCTTCGCCAGCTTCAGAGCAGTTTGCCCGCCAAGCTGAACAATTACTCCTTCCGGTTTTTCATGCTGAATAATTTCCCACAAGTGCTCCCAAAAAACAGGCTCGAAATAAAGCTTATCAGCAATGTCGAAATCAGTGGAAACAGTTTCCGGATTGCAGTTGATCATAATGGATTCATATCCCATTTCCCGTATGGCCAGAAGGCCGTGTACGCAGCAATAATCGAATTCGATTCCCTGACCAATCCTATTAGGCCCGGAACCAAGTACAATTATTTTTTTTCTGTCTGAAACCACACTTTCGTTTTCCAGATCAAACGATGAATAATAATAAGGGGTCTGTGCGCCGAATTCTGCCGCACAGGTGTCTACCAGCTTATAGCTGCGTATCACCCCTAACTTTTCTCGGGCTTCCCGCACTTCCTCCTCAGTTACATTGCCCAACAAATAGGCGAGCTGAGCATCTGAATACCCTTTTTGTTTTAATTCAAGCATAAATTCCCCTGGAATATTTTCCAGGGTATATTTTCTAATCCTCTTTTCAGTTTCAACCAGTTCCTGGATTTGCTCTAAAAACCATGGATCTATCCTGGTCCACTTATATATAGTTTTTATAGAAACCCCTAATGTAAGCGCGTCTTTTATACGGAATATACGATCCCACGATGCATGCTTCAGCTTGTCCAGTATTTCCTCACTACGCTTCCAGTATTTTCCATCCGCACCCAAACCAATAGAATCATTTTCCAATGATTGACACGCTTTCTGAAGTGCTTCAATAAATGTTCTTCCTATACCCATCACTTCGCCAACAGATTTCATCTGTAAGCCCAAAGTCTCATCGGCACCCTGAAACTTATCAAAATTCCACCGCGGAATTTTAACAATCACATAATCGAGGGCAGGTTCAAAGTATGCAGAGGTTGTTCCTGTAATTTGATTTCTCAATTCATCGAGATGATAGCCAATTGCCAGCTTAGCCGCAATTTTTGCTATCGGATAGCCGGTTGCCTTAGAGGCAAGGGCGGAAGACCTTGATACACGTGGATTTATTTCTACGGCAATGATCTCTTCTGTTTCCGGGTTCTGAGCAAACTGCACGTTACAACCACCGGCAAAATTCCCAAGAGAGCGCATCATTTGCATTGCCATATTCCTCATTCGCTGAAAACCCGTGTCACTCAACGTCATTGCCGGGGCAACCGTTATAGAGTCTCCGGTATGAATACCCATCGGATCTACGTTTTCCACCGTACAAATGATAGCGACATTATCTGCTGCATCACGAAGTAATTCCAGTTCAAATTCTTTCCATCCTATAACTGCCTTTTCAATTAACACTTCATGAACCGGAGAAGCAATTAATCCTCTTTCAAGAAGGTCTTCAAAATCTTCTTTGCGGTGAACAATTGCGGCACCAGTACCTCCAAGGGTATAAGAGGGACGAATTACTAATGGAAATCCTATTCCCTGGGCAATTTCTTTTCCTTCCAGCAATGAATTAGCCACTTTAGACGGGGCCACGCTTATATTAATTTCATTCATCAGCTGCCGAAAGATCTCCCTGTTTTCTGCCCGGTCAATGGCAACTATGTCAACGCCTATCATCTGCACTCCAAATTGAGCCCAGATGCCTAATTCATCCGCTTCTTTCGCAAGGTTCAGGGCAGTTTGACCACCCATGGTTGGAAGCACGGCATTCACTTTCCTCCCTGCTTCCATTTGTTCTTCCAGAATTTGAACTATTGAGTGTACATTCAGCGGTAACAAATACACGTAATCCGCTGTAATGGGATCCGTCATAATGGTTGCTGGGTTCGAATTAATCAGCGAAATGGTAATTCCTTCTTCCCGCAGTGAGCGTGCCGCCTGCGACCCTGAATAGTCGAACTCACAGGCCTGACCGATTATAATAGGCCCGGAGCCAATGATTAATACGTGTTGAATAGAATTATCGCGTGGCATCTATACAGTAGAGCAGTGTTCGGTGTAAATGACCTTTACAAGGTAAAAAGAAGCCGCCATTGCTTTTGGCGCCGGCGGCCGAATGCAAAAATAACAAACCAATAAAAAGAATTCAGTCGCAGTGCGCAATTTATTTGGATCACTATAAAATGGTTTAGATAAAAGTTAGGTCAGTTCTTTGTAAATCATTTGTGATAAATATGTTAAAATTTTGAAATCGGAACAGTGTTTGTATTTTTACATTAAAATTATTTCGTTTGCGATGAAAACTTTTACAATCCTATTTTTTTTGGTTCTGTCAATACTTGGATTACATGCTCAATCTGTCCTTAGCATAGAACCTAATTCATTCAATCTTGAAATTGCGCTCGATAATAGAAGCACAGCCTCTTCTTATGTTTTTAATAATTCTTCTGTCACCAGAACTCTCCGCTGGGTAAGAATAGTAGAAGGTGCACCCTTAGCCTGGTCCTCTTATGTTTGTGATAAAAATAATTGTTACCTGGACAGCACTAATACTCAAACTTTTGAATTAAGCGGAAATGGCCGTGGGTTGCTGGAGTTAACTGTTACTCCAAATGGAACAGAAGGTACAGGAAATTACCGGGTGCTTGTTTATGATATTAAGGATAGCGCAGCAGTAAATGCGATTCTAACAGTTGGAGCAGTTTCTAATAATACCACCGGAATAAATAATCCCAAGACTAAAGGAATATCCATTTTTCCGATACCTGCAAAGGATGTCTTAAATGTTTCATTTGATGTAGCTTATAATGTAAGCAGTATCCAGGTTTATAATATGGTAGGGCAAAAACTTAAAACCGTTGCTGTATCTTCCTCCAGCAAAACAGTTGCTATTCCTGTAAGTGCTTTAAATAAAGGGATGTATTTTATCCATATTTTAAGTAATGGGAAGGATATTGCTACTCAAACTTTCACAAAAGAATAATTGGATTGTAAGTAAATAAAACCAAGCATTCATTATTCTTCCCGATCTCTATTCTATTTCGAAAGTTCTTTAAGTTTATTTTCGAGCTCATATTCATCTCCGTCTACATATCCGGAATGTTCGTAAACAATATTTCCTTCCTTATCGGCAATCACTGTAAAAGGAACATTTTGAAAGCTTAAAGCTCGGCGGAGGTCCTGGTTAACATCCAATAAAACCGGGTAATCCCACCCCGAGCCATTTACAGTCGGTTTTACTTTAGTAGTATTGCGGGCATCATCGATAGAAACTGCTACCAGCACCATGTTGTATTTCTTTTGCCAATCAGAATACACCTTGCTGATGTTTGTTAATTCTTTTTTACACGGAACACACCAGGTAGCCCAAAAGTCAAATACTACAATTTTCCCATCCTTCGTGAACTCGCTTATGTCTACTTTATTTCCATCCAGATCAGAGAGCCTCAGAGCAGGAAGTCTTTTATTTTGTGAAAACAGAAAAATAACCTGTAGCATAAGAACAGAAAACAGAGCAATTCTTTTGAGGTTCAGCATTAATTTTTATTAGTTTAATTTTTATTGAGTTCAAATAAAATTTTCAAGCTGCAGTAATCATTCCACAACAGGATCCATCTTTATCATTTCTTTTGTTAGCAATATCTTTAACCAAATTTCCACGGATGAAAAGAAGATTTACACTTCTTTTTTACTTAATATTATTTTCTGCAGAAGCCTTCTCTCAAGGGACACTTAGCGGTGACCTTCAAACCAATCTGAATATTTTTCAACGCGATTCCTCTATCGGCGCTTTTAATACGCCTCAATATGATAATTATTTTACAGGATTAGAAACTTGGTTGAATGTCAATTATAATATATTGGGCTTTACCACGGGAGTGCGTTTGGATATTTATCACAACTCAAATTTGATAGATCCGAACAAAGCCTATTCCGGCGCTGGTATTGGATATTTTTACCTTCAGAAGAGTATAGGAGATTTGACCATTACCGGCGGATATTTTTATGAGCAATTCGGAAGCGGCATTGTTTATCGCGCCTATGAAGAACGGGGCCTGGGAATAGATTATGCAACATTTGGACTTAACCTTCGATACCGTATTAATGACCGCTGGACATTGAAAGGTATTGCAGGGCAGGAGAAAAATTTATTCTCCCGGTATAATCCTGTAATCAAGGGAATAGACGGGGAAGGTGAAATCGATTTCAGTAATCACATTAAGCTGTATCCCGGTGTATCTTTTTTAAACAGAACTATGGATCAGCAATCCATTGATTTTGTAGTGAATACAATTAACAGCTACGATTCCTCTGATCGTTTTATTCCGAAATACAATGCATATGCTTTTTCGGGATACTTTACACTTAATATCAACGATTTCAGCTGGTATGCCGAAGTAGCAGCGAAGACACATGAGGCTATTCTTGATGCAGGCAACATGCTCACTGACAAGTCAGGCAATGTGGAATATTCTTCTATTTCATTTTCCCGAAAAGGCATTGGCTTAACAGGCCAGTTCAAGCGAACCAAAAATTATGTGTTGCGTACCTCACCAAATGAGATTCAAAATAATGGAGTTCTGAATTTTATTCCTCCTATGTCGCGCCAAAATTCCTTACGATTGCCTGCGCGTTATTCACCTCAAACACAATATCTCGGAGAGCTTGCCTTCCAGCTTGATGCAACCGTTACTCCCAGAAAGGGGTACCTGTTCGAGCTAAATTATTCAGATATAAGAGGCTTAGACGGGAAGAATTTCTGGAAAGAACTTATTCTGCAGCTGGACAATTCCCACCCTGAAAAAATAGAATATGTTGCAGGTATCCAGTATGTGTTTTACAACTGGCAAATTTACCGCAGTGAGCCCAAGCCTAACCTTAACGCTATTTGTCCCTTTATAGAATTTACTTATAAAATTGACCAAAAAAGATCCATCCGGACTGAATTACAATACCAAAATACCAGGCAAGATTTTGGATCCTGGTTGTATGCATTGCTGGAATATAACATTGCGTCTAAGTGGTCGATCTCAGCTTCGGACATGTACAACATAGATCCTAATAGAGAGGAAACTAATCAGAAAAACCATTACTATAATTTTTTTGCTTCTTACACAAGAAATGCGAATAGGTTTTCATTGTCGTATGTAAGACAGGTGGCAGGAATTAATTGTACCGGCGGAGTTTGCCGCTACGAGCCGGCATTCAGCGGAATTAAGTTTGCACTAACATCAAGCTTTTAAAAAGAAATCTATGTGCCGTATTCACGGGATAATTGGAGTCCTGATCAGCATTTTTATTCTTTCATGTCAGGAAATAGGACCTGGTATAAATATTGAAAATTCAAATAATAATGCTGATTCCACCGAAAAAAAGGTACTGATTGAAAATTTTACAGGAGTGCAATGTGTAAATTGTCCACAAGGCGATACATTAATAGAAAACCTGATTCAACAGTATCCGGGTCGTGTAGAGGTAATAGATATTCACGCGGGACCTTTGGCAGAGCCTGTTATCTTATCTGATCCCGATCTCCGGACACCGTACAGCGATCTTCTCAACACGCTCATTGGCCCTTTTCCATTTCAACCGGCGGCATCTATTGATAGAAAGCTGTTTGAAATTTCTCCCGGTGATTTTGAAAGAATTATAAGCAGGAATTACTGGGCACCTTTTGTGCAACAGGAATTGGACAGTGTAGCGCAGGTTAGTATAGATGTTGTTCCGCATTTCGATACCATATCCAGGCTGCTAACTGTTACCCTGAATGTTAAATTTTTAAATGAGGTTCCTGATAATATTAATGCATCAGTTTCAATTACTGAAAGCAAAGTGATAACATCTCAATTGAATCAGCAGCAGGTGATTCCAGATTACATTCACAACAATGTATTGCGTACTATGTTAACACCCTATAATGGAGAAATTATTGATGGAACTAAAACAGCCGGCACCATATGGTCAAAACAATTTTCAATTATTTTGCCGGATGTTTGGAACGCAGACAATTGCCGTCTCATTGCTTTCGTTTCCAAATCAGCAGGAGTCTACGATGTATTACAGGTAAACGGCATGTTAATTAAGTAAACCAAATATATGAACAGAGCGGAATTTTTAAAGCAGTTGGGATTAGCTTCTTCGGCTATCGTATTCCTTAATCAAATAGGAGGTTGTAAAAAAACGGATACAACCATTCCGGTAGTTGATTTTACCATCGATCTTACAGATCCTCAATATTCAGCATTACAGAATTTAGGAGGTTTTATTTACAGAGATAATGTTATAGTTGCACATACTCCTATTAATGGTTATGTTGCCTTATCACAGATTTGCACTCATGAAGCGTGTACGGTTCAGTTCGAAGTTGCCCAAAATGATTTTCTGTGTCCTTGCCATGACAGCCATTTTGATTTAATAGGAAATGTAACATCAGGTCCTGCACCATTGCCTTTATTTAAATTTAATACGCAGCTTACCGGTACCTTATTAAGGGTTTATTCTGTGTGAGCTGAGAATGAGATTAAGAACCAATTACAGTGCCTTTTCGGATTTGTATTTCAGATCCCGTTGCAAGAAAAGCTGATACTGGTTTTTCTTTGGTCAAAAATTCAAATTCATCACCGTATAATAATTTAAAATCACAATAAACGGAGTAGCGACTAATGCAATGGATTCTCCATCCGGGATGTTCGACCTGGTATTCTGTAGTCTTTTTTTCATTCAATCGATTGTAACCCCAGTAATGTTCGCTAATAAATTCTTCTTCGCTTCCGGAAACAACGTCACAAGCAGCAGATTCACTTTCCGCCTCCAGGTGATTCCAATGCCGCGGAATTTCCACTCTTACCGGATATTCATATTATTACCAGCTTCAACTATATGCCTCATAGGTAAAAAAATATAATTTTCCCCGTAAATCATATTAGCTGCAATAGCAATGGCAGCTTTAGGAACAATTTCCTTAGCAAACACAACCCCGCGTTTCCATTGATCATTTTTTTTTCGGCGTACATAAAAGCGAAGATTTACTTCATCAAAATTTACGTGAAAAGGAATTTTAAAACCCATAACCCGTGTTTGTAGAAATTGAAATCCTACGATACTTACATAACATTGATCTTTCCAAAAATCCAGTTCAGTACCGGCTGGCACGTATTTCTTTAATGCAAAAGGATTAATTAAATAATTTGCAAAAATCAGATTTTTCCATGCTGCCTGCAGAAAAAGTTTTTGCGGAATCATATTTTTAAGTTGATCCGTAAAACAAAAAAGCAAAACAATAGTTGCATTGATTTATCTTCTATGCTTTTTCAATTCTAATTATTTCGTGGCTGGTAATCTGTTTAAAGGAAATTTTTATCTTTAATTAAGAAATAGAAAAGTATCATGAATTACATAGAATTTCTTTTTAAAGCGATATTATTAATGGTGATTATTAATCTTTCATGCGGCTGTTTTGTTTTTAAAAAAAAGTGCGCTACTTGTCCTTCATTTTCATACAAAACAGTAATCGAAGACACTGTGCATTATAAAAGTTACCGCAATTTTCCATAGGTAAACAATAAACACGATTTAGCGTATTTGTAAAATTGGTAACTTGCGCTGTTGTAATAATTAAACAAAAATCTAACCTTGCCCGACCTTATTCCTTTGAGCAGGCTTAAAGAAGGAGACGTTGGCATCGTAGTGTCCCTGAGCGGGGGTGATCTTTCATTAAAATTAATGGAGATGGGATTTTTACCCGGAGAATTAATTAGCATAGATAAAATTGCACCGTTAGGTGATCCTCTTTCCGTTAAAATCGGCACTTACAGGCTCAGTTTGAGAAAAGAGGAAGCAAAGGAGGTGATGGTTAGAAGAATGACCTCCCTATGAGGAGAATACAGGTGTGAAGAAACCAATAAAAATTGCTTTAGTTGGGAATCCGAACAGCGGAAAATCGTCGTTGTTTAATGCTCTTACAGGCCTGCGCCAAAAGGTTGGAAATTTCGCCGGTGTAACTGTAGATAAAAAAACCGGCATACTTCGCATAAGCAAAGATTTGGTTGCAGAAGTAATTGATCTTCCTGGAACTTACAGCTTATATCCCCGGCGGATCGATGAATTTATTACCTTCGATGTACTACTGAACTCCGATAATGAATCGCATCCCGATATCATTCTTATTGTAGCGGATGCTTCTAACTTGAAGCGTAATTTACTTTTCTGCTCCCAGATCACCGATCTCAACATTCCTACCATTGTAGCGCTCAATATGATGGATGTTGCAAAAAAAAATGGGTTGGTGATTGATGTAAATGAGTTGTCGACATCCCTTGGCGTGCCAATAATACCGGTAAATGCAAGGGAAAATAAGGGTATTCAGGAATTAAAGCGTGCCCTGCAATTGCCCATTCCAGCACCCAGGCAAAACTTTATTGATATACATAGTCAATGTCCTGAAATTATTGACGGGATAAAGATGATAACAGCGGCCAGCAGCGATTATATGGCGTTTCAGATTGCCTGTCATTATATAAACATTTTTTGTTTTAATGCAGAACAGAAGGGCAAGATTAAGTACCTGCTGGAGAATAAACATTTCTCCGCCGCCAAAATCCAGGGAGAAGAGATACTTAACCGGTACGAAAAGATAAACCCTATAATTGAAAAAAGCATATCGCAGGATAAAAGCAAACAACAAGCTATTGACCGGACTTCAAGAATTGACAATATATTATTGCATCCTGTTTTTGGATATCTTATTTTTTTATTAATATTTTTTATAGTCTTTCAGGCCATTTTTTCGTGGGCGCAATATCCCATGGATGCTATAGATACTGCTTTCAGCGGATTACGTAACCTGGTACATCAGATCCTGCCCGATAATTTTTTAACCAGTCTTATTTCTGATGGTATCCTGGCGGGAATAGGAGGGATTGTCGTCTTCGTTCCGCAGATCATGCTGTTGTTTGGATTTATATCCATTTTGGAAGATTCCGGATATATGGCGCGAGTAAGCTTTTTAATGGATCGCATGATGCGGAAAGTAGGCTTAAATGGAAAGTCTACCGTGCCTCTTATGAGTGGAATGGCATGTGCAGTGCCGGCTATCATGTCCACCAGGAATATTGATAACTGGAAAGACCGGATTATTACTATTATGGTAACTCCCTTAATGAGTTGTTCGGCCCGCCTTCCTGTTTACACCTTACTGATAGGCTTCATTGTTCCTGATCATAAATTATGGGGTATTATGAATATGAAAGGTATTGCAATGCTTGGCTTATATGTGCTCGGCTGGGTTATGGCAATTCTTGCCGCATGGGTGATGAAGCTAATTATTAAAGCAAGAGAGAAGAGCTATTACCTTATGGAGTTGCCCATTTACCGCTGGCCACGCTGGGGAAATGTAGGCATCACCATGTTTGATAAAGCAAAAGTGTTTGTAACGGATGCAGGAAAAGTCATAATTACCATTTCTATTATACTTTGGTTTCTGGCCTCTTTCGGTCCGGGGAATTCCATGAAAGAGGTCGACAAAAAATATGCAGATATACAATTACAATCAAAGCCTGCGCAGTATAGAGATGATGATAAACAGGCGGAAAAACTTTCTGTATCGTTTGCCGGCCGTATAGGGAAGTTTATAGAACCTGCGATTCGTCCATTGGGTTTTGACTGGAAAATAGGCATCTCATTAATAACCTCTTTTGCTGCAAGAGAAGTTTTTGTTGGAACCATGTCAACCATTTATAGCGTGGGGTCTGATAAAGGTGCAAACTTTGAAACTATTAGAGAGCGAATGCGTGATGAAGTAGACCCAAAGACAGGAAGGCATGTGTATACCGCCGCTACAGCCTTTTCATTAATGATCTTTTTCGCTTTTGCTATGCAATGCATGAGCACAGTGGCTGTAGTGAAACGCGAAACCATGTCGTGGAAATGGCCTATCATTCAAATCGTATATATGACGGGTCTGGCTTACATTTCAAGCCTGGTGGTATACCAGGTTTTTAAGTAAAATATTTCGCAAAAAGAATAAATGCTGAACATTTATTGATCCAGGTTTCATTTTTTATCCAAAGGTTTTAATTCGTTGGGTATAATTTAAAATGGAAGCGGAAGAAAAGCTCTCCCGCTTCATGGTGTCATAGTATTATACTATAGGGCTTAGTCGCTTGCCTTTCTTAATCCTTAATTTGTATTTATTTTTTAAATCTTAACGTATGGATAATATTATTGGCAATAGTTTTTCCTTGTGTAATACCTACATCTATAGAGGGTTGATAATGGATGCCTGCATACAACCTTGAATTAGCTGCATCTTCTGCTAATGCTCTGAAAGAAGTGAATGCTCTGGGGGCGTAACCTAAATAATCATAGGTGTGATCCGTAAAGCTGTAATTATCACCAAAGATTTGTGTAAGCACAACTGCATTTGCAACCGATAAAACCGCATGTGCAGAGGAATATTCCGGATGCGCAGGTGTAGTGAGAAGAGGAAGCCAGGTGGTATGCCCCAATACGGTTGTAATATAGGTAATAGGGCGAACCAGGTTAAAATTATATTTGGTTTGCCAGCAACTGATAGCTGCATCAAACACACTAATGCTGCAAAGCGCATAGGCAGCAGCAGCCTTATCAAGAGCAGGTTTTTCGGTTACAAACAGCTGTTCCAGAATACTTAAGTAATGGCCAGGAGTAGTAACACCGGGACCCACATCTCTCCAATACAAAGCCTGATCTGTCTGTGCAGCTGTAAGGGTCTGAGAGACGTCGTAAACCTGTTTTACCATGTTATAAAAAGCAGAATTCGGATCTTCCGAATAAGGAATCGGAGCACCAGGTTGTGCGTTATCACCACTGCCGGAAACCATAACACGCAGGTTGCCCCAGTATGGCTCGCTTGCTGGGGCAAAAGACGGTGCTGTTGGAACCCATAAACCAGGCCCAACCGGGGGAGTATAAGGATCAGCGGCATGTAAATAACCATCCGTTTCCGACCAGTCGAAAACTGCTTGGGCAACGGATCTTCCAAATGCGATAGAGCGATTAATCGTGGCCGTATCTTCGGCTGCGCTGTACTCTATGCTTAACACATTTTCCAGGGAATCAATAGAAGTGATGTTTTGAGCACTGGTAGCTGGATACATTTTTTTAAGAATGGAAGCCATAGCAGCATTCGCTGAACTGGGCCAGTAGTATTTTAAGCTGGAAATTGCTTCTGGCATAGCCGGCATATTCGTCAGCTGACCAACAAATGATTTGTAAAAAGGCATACCAGGTAAAACTGACTGGTACAATGTGATGCCGCTATAGGCATATGGACGGCAAAATGCTACATTGGCTATGCCGGTAGCTGTTTTCATAATCTGCAGTTGCATATTCATCCAGGAAATGGCAACATCTGCAGGGTATTTGTCAGTATGTGAGCCCTGAGCCATTTTTGACTCAGTTACGGTTGATGAAGGAGCAATAACATCTCCTTCTTTTTTACATCCTGTTAGGATGACCAATGTTACTCCAATAAGGAACAACGATGCACTCCAAAGGATTTTCATATTGTTTTTTGGTATTTGAGAGTATGGAAATATTTCCGGACATAAAGATCGTATCCCAGTGAAGCCTTGTCAATAACATAAACATGTGGTATTTACTTTAGATGGAAAAAAAAACTAACCTGTTTATGTGGGTGGAATATTCTAGTTGATTTTACAGGCAAGAAAAACATAGAAGAATTTATTTCATAACCGACAGCCGAATTGTTTCACTGTCATTCGCTGTCTGCGTTTTCAACAAGTAAATCCCTGCATTTACTTCATTTCCGTTTTGATCTGTTGTATCCCATTGCAGTTGATGAGTGCCTGCTTGCATGATTTCATTCACGAGTGTTTTCACTAATCTTCCTGTGACATCATAAATTTTCAGAGAGACATTTTCAGATTTACTGATAGTGCAAAAGATGGAAGTTGCATTTGAAAACGGATTGGGATAAATCTTCAATAATTCATTTTGAGTTGCTGCTTCACCCGGTTCACCCAATTTGCAGTTAACCGTTACTTTTATTTTTGATGAAGTGTCGGAGCAACTATTCAGATTGTCAGTCACGATTACTTTATAGCTACCTTCTTTGGTTGCTGTGTAAGAGGAAGCTGTGGCACCCGAAACATTCTTCTTGCCCTTCTTCCATTGATAAGATAAGTCAGTTCCGGAGTTAGCAGAAGAAAGAACGACACTTCCACTCTGGCAAAAAGTGGTGGGACCATTTGCAGTAATCACAGCTTGTGGCGGACAGGTTTGTCCGGCAAGAATGGATTGATTGGGAATGCTATTATAGGCGTAATCTTTAATCGTAAAAGAAGTACCGGTAACAAGATTCACACTCAAACTTGCCCAACCAAAGAAATTTTGATTACCAATTATCAGTTTCAAACCTAAATACCTGTCTGAAGTCGTACTCCAATTTCCATAATAGGTGTAGCCAGTCACATTTTGGAAGTCAGCTTCACGTAATGTTGAACCTGTGTTCCAATATGGAACAGAAAAGGGCGAGATACTGTCGTTATGTTGCATCGCTAACGGGTATTTTTTATCGCACGCAACTGCATTACTAAATGGAGTTATTTCTACCAAAGACGTTGTATTTCTGCCACCTCCCTGTGAAGACCAAGAGCCAATGATTTTAAAATCATTAATACCATCATTATTTAAATCCAGGAGAAAAGAATCACTGCAATCAATAGTTTGAAAATTTGCGCAAGTTTAGTTGCATCCGGATTCACATCGGTATAAACAATTTGTGCTTTTGATAACTGAGATAAAGTGCTAACCGCAATGATCAAAATACCGTTGAGAAATCGTGTTGAGGTTTTCATTTTGTTTAAGTTTTTAGTATTAGATATTAAGAAGTCAGAAGCAAGTAGAAAATTTTCTTCTGAATGTTGACTACTGACTACTTTTTTTTATTTTACCACACTCAACCGAATCGTTTCATTTTCATTCCCTGTCTGCATTCTTAATAAATAAATTCCTGCAGGTTCAATATTTCCATTTTGATCAGTTGAATTCCATTCCAGTTCATGCTTGCCTGTATTTATAATTTCATCAGCAAGAACTTTTACAACTCTTCCGCTTAGATCATAAATATTCAATGAGATTTTCTCTGCCTGGGAAAGCGTGAAAGAAATGGTTGTTGATTGAGAAAAAGGATTTGGAAATACTTGAACTATTGATTTACTCTCAACACTTTCATTGAGGTTACGGAATTGTAAATCAGGATTGAAAAGTTGTGCAATCCAATTAATGCTGAGAGGTGTCGTACTTCCATATTGTCCAATGAGCCAACACTCGCCCGGATTATTGTACCTCCTGCAAATTCCGGAGTAGTCACCCCAGTAAGAATTTATAGTATCGTTACCTGCTTTTACTAGTTTCAAAGGACTTGTCTTGAAGTTGCTGTTCATGTAAATTGAGGCAGTGCCTGGAAAAATATGCTTGCCTGTATATGGAACATTCATGATAAGACTATTGTCTCCCATACCTTTACCCGCATACGCGATGGAAGGAAATGAAAGAAATAAGTTGCTGTAACCAATGGTTTGCGCAGTTACAATCGTGGCAGCAGGTGATCGGGAAATGCGGCCAAGATAAATTCCTGCTTTGCCATTTACATTGGTATTCTGGCAAAATTGAATCAAGCCATTTTCATAAAAGGCACTCATTACAAAGTCATCGTACTCTGCATTAACGTCGGTCAGGTAGAGATTCCCCGGTTGCTTTGAAAAACCGGCGGGTAGATAATCAAGGTTAGAATGAAAAGCGCCGTAAGTCTTTAATATTGCACTTCCTGAAGCAATCGTGTTACTGACTTCCAGCACAAAAAATGAATCTGCCTCATTGCCGGTTTCGTCAGCCATCATAAAATACATTTTAGGTCCATAAGTAGTCGAGCCGCCGGAGGCTGGCACAACACTTCCCAATGTAATTCCGGTAAGCGGCACATTAAATATTTGGGAGGTTATTGTAGACGCACCAGCGTAGCCTGCATTCTTATCTTCCTGCAGAATTAAAGAGTGAGTTAGATTTCCATCCTGGTCAAAACGCAACATAGTAACAAACGCTTCATCATTGGTCATTCCCAGTTGAGGATAATCCACTGTTGAGCCATCATTTAATAATGAGTCAGGGAAGTAATAAAAATTCCAACCGTCTATAGGATCATTTGATTTTGAAAACGCTGTTAATGTTCCAAGAGTGTAAATTGAAGTATCGAGATCCCAGTATCCATACATAGCAATGAAAACAAAACGGTCTTGTTTCGGATCATACATTACGCGCACATCAATTAATCCTAAACAGAAATTGTATAATGAGTCATAAAAATTAGAGCACCTGTTTCATCGAAATAGTAGATCCAACTGTTGGATATAGCAACAATTTTTCCACCATTGGAAGTGGCAATATTTCCCTCCGCTGTCCGAAAGAATGGGAATTGTTTATTCGCGTCAAAGTTGGTACCAAGAACAGGTCGAGGTGGCTGATTCATTAATCTTTCATCCGGATTATCATCCTCATTATAACAAGCATCGCTGTTAATAGCTGCGGAGTTTCGTTGAATATGATTTGTTCTTCTTTCATTGAGCGTTTCAAACCCTTTATTTTGTTTCGTTGGATGATTGGCGATGCGATTTCGAACATCATTGATATCGGCCTTCGGAATTTGAAAGGTTGCAGAAGGATAAATGGTGGTGGTTTGTGCGTTCGCAAATTGATTGAAGACCCCCAAATGAAGAAAGAATATACTTAGCGCAAGGATTAAGATGCAATTAAGTGTCAAAAAATTTGTTCTCATTATTGTTGTTTGATTGTGTGAAAAAATAAGTAGAATAATTAAGTGTCCAAGGTCGGTTGGTAATAGGTGTTTGTCAATAACGTAAACATGTTGTTTTCAATCAAATTTTAGATTAAAATCACCTGTTTATGCTGATGCAAGGGATAGCTGGAAGAAGTACCTTTGAAAATGAATGAAGAGAAAAATTACGTCGTTTTTTAAGGCCCCCTTTTGCACTCTATACTTCTGCTGCACGGTATTGACTTTCCCCGCAGGCGCACAAAGGGACAGCTTCCCTTTTAAGCACATTGAGAACATTACAACTGAAAATGGGCTGTTATCTAACCATGCTTACAGCGTCATTCAGGATAGGAAAGAATTTCTATGGTTTCTTACCTTCAACGGACTTCAGCGTTATGATGGTTATACTTTCAAGTCGTATCCTTATCAGATCTCAGACTCCAATTCAATCGTGTCTGATTGGTTCAATGGAGCGGCAATACTGAAGGACGACATCATATGGATACCTTCCGCCTCACACGGGTTCTATGCCTTTGACATTGATATAGAAAAATATACACGCTATCACCATCAACCTAATAACTCCAATTCTCTCATTGTTGATCAAACATCAGATCTTGCAGTTGACAGAAACGGAAGAGTTTGGATAGCTACCTCGGGCGGATTGAATTGTTTTGATCCATCCACAAAGAAGTTCACCGCTTATATGCATCGCGATAGAGATGGTCAAACCATCAGTAATAATAATGTAAAGAGTATTTGTCTTGATGATTCCAATCACTTGTGGATTATTACGGCATCAGCCGATGTGGACTTGTTCGACCCCATCACTAATAAGATAATCCGGCATTTTAATATTGAAACAAAAGCTATGACAGAAGATGGACTTAGTATTGCACGCAAAGGCAGAAATGGAAACGTGTGGATTGGAACATTTGATAATGGCTTCTACGGCTATAACATTTACACGGGACGGGTGCTTCATTACACTCACAACCTTTCTGATCCTTTTTCACTCAGCTTCGATCGGGTTTACAATGTATTCGAAGATCATTCAGGGAATTTGTGGATTGGTTCGAATGTCGGCAACGGATTAAATTATTATGATCTTGTTTCGGGAAAATTTTACCGTACAAATTTTTCTTCAAAACTTTCAAATTCATCATTGTTTGTGAACTCCGTCAGCGAAGACAATAGTGGAAGAATCTGGTTAACAACGGGAGGCAAAGGAATTTTTGCAATTGATCTGCGATACAAAAAATTTCACCTCATTCAGCATGATGCGCTCAATAAGAATTCACTTCCATCGAATTTCGCAACTGCGCTCTTACAGATCAATGATACCATCATCCTTCTTGCCGCTGAGCAAGGTGTAATTTCATTCAATACCAAAACAAAATCTACAGTCCAATTTGAAGTTATAGAGAATGGAATGAATATTCTTCGTGTAGTTCCAGATATTTGGTCAATGTATCAAGACACCAGGAAAACAATTTGGTTTTGCACTAATGATGGGTTGATCTCTTATGATCCAAAAACAAGAATTCATCATTGGTATAAGAATATTGCGAATGATTCCACCTCCTTGAGCTTTAATTCCTGTTCATCAATTATCGAAGATGATAAGGGCAGATACTGGTGCAGTACAGATGGAGGAGGACTCGATGCCTTTGATCCTGCTTCGGGAAAATTCCGTGCATTCAAAGTTCATCCCTCTGTAAACTCTATCAGCACAAATAATGTCCAGCAAGTGAATAAAGGTCCATCCGGCGCTCTTTATCTGCAGAGTTGGGGAGGAGGATTTATGATTTTCAATCCGGACAGCGAAACATTCAAAATCTATCGGCACAATGCAAATGATTCCACAACAATCAGCAATGATATGGTTCAGGGCTATTTTCACACCCAATATGGTTATTTGTTGATTCCAACCTTCGGAGGAGGACTCAATGCATTTGATGAGTCTACAGCTAAGTTCAGGGCGTTCACTGTAAAAGATGGGCTTCCGAGTAATGTGGTTGGAAATCTTGTGATGGATGATAACGGAAAAGTGTGGCTTACTTCTGATCACGGCATAAGCAGTTTCACACTACCTGAAAATCCATTCGATCCCCAGTGTAAAATCAATTTTCGTAACTATGATGCAAGCGATGGAATCACAAGCAATTCCATGATCTTATTCTCGCCATTCAAAGACACTCAGGGGAGAATTTATTTTCCTAAAACTGATGCCGGATTTTTCTATTTCGATCCGCAGGAACTCAAAGACAATCTTCATATCCCACCGGTTTACATCACTGACTTCAAACTCTTTAATCACTCCCTAACACGAGGTGACAACACGCATCTTTTGTCACAAGCCATAGAGAACACAAGAGAAATTAATCTCACTTACAAACAGAATGTAATTGCCTTTAGCTTCGCTGCACTCAACTACATTCATCCTGAAAAAAATCAGTACGCCTATAAACTCAATGGCTTCGATAAGGATTGGATTTACTCCTATGCTTCAGAACGCTTTATTAACTACACAAATCTGGATCCCGGTTCTTACACGTTTGAAGTAAAAGGAAGTAATAATGACGGTGTTTGGAATCCAACACCCGCATTGATTCAGATTATCATTACGCCACCGTTCTGGAAAACTATTTGGTTCAGAACCTTGATGGGGATCGGCGGTGCAAGTTTGATTTACGGAATCTATCGTTATCGGCTTCAGGAAGTGATTCGTGTTCAAAACATCCGCAATAAAATTGCAAGTGACCTTCATGATGAGATTGGCTCTACACTCAACAGCATTTCTATTTACAGTGAAGTGGTTAAGAAAAAAACAGGACAGGAAATTCCGGAGTTGAATCTGATTGGTGAGAGTGCCCGCAAAGTAATTGATGCTATGAGCGATATTGTATGGACGATTAACCCTGAGAATGATTCATTCGAAAAAATCATCTTTCGCATGCGTTCACTTACACATTCGCTTATGAAAGCTAGGAGGATTGAGTACACCTTCAGGGCGGATGAAAACTTAAATGAATTGAAGCTGCCAATGATAACCAGAAAAAATTTTTACCTCATATTTAAGGAAGCAATTAATAACCTGGTAAAATATTCAGAAGCCAGTCGTGCTTCTATTATTCTGAGCGCTTTAGATCATGAAATAGAGCTGTTGATTCGCGATAATGGAATCGGATTCGATGTAAATAATCCGGCACGTGGAAACGGATTAATGAACATGGATCGGCGCGCGAATGAAATCAAAGCTTCTTTGAATGTTGAATCAACCCCAACAAAAGGAACAACTATCCAGTTACTACTTCATAAAAAATTACAAGCATGAGCATTCGTGTAACTCTATTCGATGACAATAAAAGTCTGTGCGACAGTTTGTTTCAATTAATCAATGGTTCGCCAGGATTCAGGTGTGCGGGTGCATTTCCAAACTGCAATGAATTACTGAACGATATAAGGAAATCAAAACCGGACGTGGTGCTGATGGATATTGAAATGCCAGGCATGTCAGGCATTGAGGCAGTAAAGCTGATAAAAGAAAATTTTCCCGAGATAAAAATTTTAATGGAAACTATTTTCGAAGATGATGAAAAAATATTTGCGTCCGTTTGCAGCGGAGCAGAAGGCTATATATTGAAGAATACACCTCCGGCGGAAATTCTTGATGCAATTCAGGAAGTGTACGCAGGTGGCGCTCCGATGACACCAAGTATTGCTACTAAAGTATTGAAAATGTTTAAATCGCAAAATGTTTTAAAAAAGAGTGTGCCCTCCGACCTTTCCCATAGGGAAAAAGAAATCCTCACCTGCCTGGTGGAAGGAATGAGCTACAAAATGATCGGGGATCATTGCTCTATCAGCATTGATACGGTCGGCGGTCATATTCGAAATATCTACAAAAAACTTCAGGTGCATTCAAAATCGGAGGCTGTAGTGAAAGCTATTAGAGGAAAGATCGTGTGACAAAAAATAACCTTACAGGTTGGAGAAGCTGTAAGATTAATGCTTAGAAAATTATTTGGTTACACTTAGCCGAATCGTTTCGCTTTGATTTGCTGTCTGCATTTTCAAAAAATAAATCCAGAAGGTACTTGATGTCCACTTTCATCTGTTGCATTCCATTGCAATTGATGAGTACCCGCAGTCATGATTTCATTAGCAAGGATTTTAATGGTTGTTTCTGATACATTATAAATGATGATAGAAGTTTTTTCCGTTTGAGAAAGCGAAAATGAAACAGTGGCCAGATTTTGAATAACATTTGGGGGAACAACTACCGAAGCAAATCTCTCTACGTACTGAATACCTGTTGCAAGCGAGATGGTGTCTCCTGCGAGAATAGATTGATTGGGAATAGTGTTATAGGCAAAACCAGTAGATGAACAAGAAGCAGATAATGGAATTGTAGCTGCTGATACATACAATTGAATCCATCCATAGTAGGATTGATTAGCGAGAACTATTTTAAGAGGTAAGTAATGTTCAACTTCATTTACCCAGCCAATACAGTCGCTACCGTTGCAACGTCTTAAATCCGTCAGCTCTTTCTGCCAAGGTAAATCGCCATTAATTATACTGTCAGGTGTTGAAAGGGTATCAAAAGAAAAAAAAGATCCATGTTTTCCCGACGCAGTCACATAGGCGAAAGGAGGAATCTCGTAATGGGCAATGACGTGACCGGGTATAGTTGAAATATCAATTGTCAGATCAGAAACTCCATCCTTATTTACATCTATGTTAACATGTTGATTGCAGTAACCACTACAAGATATGCTGAATCCATCTTGGTGATAAATAATCTGGGCATCTGTAACAGACAAGAAAAACATTCCAATCACAATCGGAATGAAAGCGATTTGCTCTTTGAGTAATTGTTGGTTCATTTTATTAAGGTTTAAAAATTTAAAAAAGAAAAATCTGTTCATCACAATTCATGGTAATAAAGAGTCCTAAAGGTTATTATATTACGGACACCCGAATGGTTTTAGCCTGATCTGCAGTTTTCACACGGAACAAGTAAATTCCGGCGCTCAATGCATTTCCACTTTCATCTGTTGCATCCCATGGCAATTGGTGAGTGCCGGCAGTCATGATTTCATTAGCAAGGGTTGTCACTAGTCTTCCTGTTACATCATAAATCTTCAGAGAAACATTTTGTGATTGAAGGAGCGAAAATGAAATAATAGTCGATTGAGAAAAAGGGTTTGGATAAATGGTTAATGATAGTGGACTTGCATTTGCCACCACCGATGTTACTGATACCGGAGAAAGTTTAACCACCCATACTTGAGCATTACTGTCATTATCCTGATTAAATCCTTCTCCGGTATAATTGGTTGAATCAGTCATGCCAGCTATAGTCAGACTTCCATTCCGGTTCATTACAGCAGCAGATAAGTTTTGATAACCTATTCCACCAAAGAAGTTAGAACCGGAAATATTTCCGTCGCTATCCATTTTCACCATCCATAGGTCCGTTGGATTGATAGAATCTATCGTACTGCCTATACAATCGTAATCGACTGACCGGGTTCCGCTGGTTATGATTAAATCTCCGTTCGCCTGTTCAAACGCTGCATTGTGGATTGCCTCATCTCCAGTGCCTCCGTAGGTGCGCGACCAAATCAGATTTCCCGCCGTGCTTATTTTAGCAATCCACCAATCATACGTGTCAGTAATTCCATCAAATCCATAGACATGTGGAATATCTCCACCAGCCATTGTAGTTAAACCTGCGCCTATATAATCGCCACTGCTTAACTGCATAATGTTTTCAAAACCATCGTAGCCCGGACCTCCAAAAGCCTTTTCCCACTGAATGTTTCCGTCAATATCAAGTTTTACTAACCATGCATCACCATATCCATCATTTACTGTTCCGTGATATCCCGTTACCTCGCCATCATCTGACTCAGTGTAGGTAGAAAGCATATAGCCACCTTCCAAACTTTGAATAATGCTGGTGAGGTGATAATCGTTTTCACCAGATGAACCACCGTAACATTTTTGCCAGATGATATTTCCGTTTTGATCCAACTTGACAACCCAGGCATCGGCGCCACCGTGACCTCCGCTTACATCTCCATCATTCGCCCCGACAGTTCCTGCAATAACATAATTACCATATTGATCCTGAATGAAGGTTCCTAAATCGTCGTAACTACTGCTGCCTAAAGTTTTTTCCCATTCAATATTTCCTGCACCATCCAATTTAAAAATGTCAATGTCACCATTTCCATGATTGCCACTAATATCTCCATCGTTAGATTCTGTATAGCCACCAACCAAAACACCACCGTCTGCAGTAGCAATTATATTTTTGCCAAAGTCATCAGCACTTCCTCCTAAACATTTTTGCCATTGAAGATTTCCGGTGGCGTCAATCTTTGCCACCCACATGTCAGTGCCATTGCCACCATGATATCCTGACACATCACCATCGTTGCTATAAGTCATTGCAGTAAAAACATAACCGCCATCCTGTGTCGCGGCGATGGTGTTACCCATATAATCGTTGTACTCAACTGCGGAACCACCATATTCTTTCTGCCATTCAATGCTGAACGGTTGAGTTTGCGCGGTTGCAAATTGAATGTAGCAATTGATTACGATTATTGAAATGCAGTTCAGTAATTTGATTTTGCTTTTCATCTTGTTTTGGGTTTAGAAGAAAATTTAACGAAACAAAGATCGCTTCGCGAATAGCCTGTGTCAATAGCTGAATCAGGTTGAATTACACAACCACAAACAACCAATTTGAGGGGTATAAGAATTTTAAAACAACCTCTATCTTCGTTTAATGAAAGGGGTTGTAAGACAAATATCCGCGTTGCCCTCTGACTCCCTAAAGGGAAAACCTCTCACAACAATTGCAGAGGGGTTCCTCCTTCAGGAGGTCAGGAGGCTGCAAGAGCAAGTTGCTACTACGGATCTTTTTCGTACGCCAATGAAATGGAATACTGAAGTGCAAATATTTTTCAGAGCGCTCATTTATATCGTAATGCTTCTGCATTTTTCAAAATCATTCGCACAGCCATCAACTTTTCCATTTCAGCATATAGATCATCTTACAAGGCAAAATGGGCTTTCAAACAATAATGTATTTAAGATCATTCAGGATAAAAATGGGTTTATGTGGTTTCTCACCTATGATGGCTTAAACCGTTACGACGGCTATACCTTCAAAATATATCGCTACAGTCCTGAGCATGCCGATTACATCATGCAGGGCTGGTTCTCCGACATGGTGCAGGATAGCAGTGGCATCATCTGGATGGATGACACCAATGCGGGAGTGTATGCTTTTGATCCTATAAAAGAAAAATTTATTCATTACGTGCACAATCCGAAAGATGAAAATTCGCTTTGTGATGACATTAATTTTGGACTAACAGAAGTGCGAAATGGACGCATCTGGATTCCAACAGAAAATGGATTGGATGAACTTAGCACTCGAACCGGAATATTCAAACATTATCATCACATTGCCGCAGATTCTTCTTCCATCAGCAGCAATTTCGTAAGCAGCACCTGCATGGATGAAGACGGAAACTTGTGGGTGGTTACTGCAGCCGCGGGTATTGATTATTTTAATCCTGCAACGGGAAAGGTGACGCAGCACTTTAATTATGGATCCAATACCCTAATGATACCAGATGCAAATGCTGAAATTTACAGAGTTAACACAGGCAGAAACGGAAACATCTGGATCAATAGCCGCAACAACGGAATTTTTTACTACAACACCCGAACAAAATCAGTAAAACATTTGGCGGTGAACCAAAAAAATGCCGACTGGAACACCGGTGCGGGCATAGTTAATACTTATGAAGACAGTAATAGCAATCTTTGGATGGTTAATCCTAACGGAGGAATTATGTATTATGAAAGCATCAACAGAAAATACTTTCATCTCGATTCTGTTCCGGCGCTTTCAACTCAGATCGGAAGAGTAAATTGTTTTTATGAAGACCGAAGTGGAAGAATCTGGATCGGTTCAGACAATGGAGCATTTGCCCTGGATGCAAAAGGGAAAAAATTCAATCATTATTTTCATGATGCTGATAATAGAAATTCTATAGCTGACAATTATGTTTTTTCAATCTATCGTGATAGTCGGGGACAGCTTTACGTTGGGGGAGGTGGTCTCAATTTAATGGATGACAAATTTAGAAAATTCAGGCATTTGCAATTGCTTGAAAATGGGAAAAGCATTTTCGAGAATAATATGGTATGGCAGATTCGCGAAGACAGCAAAGGAATATTATGGTTTGCAACCGGAAACGGTTTGGTAAAATATGATCCGGCTACGGGAAAACATATCCGGTACTCTTACAATGTTAACGACAGCACCTCAGTGAGTGCGCAATCAGTCACGGGGATTATTGAGGATCGCAAAGGAAGATATTGGTGTACCACTTTCGGTGGTGGCTTTGATGCATTCGATCCTGCAACCGGCAAATTCAGAGCGTTTGAAGAGGGTACAGGAAAAAAAATTGTGAGTACGAATAGTTTGGGAAACTTGTTTGAGGACTCCCATGGCATCCTCTACATGGGTAGTTGGAATGGTGGCTTAGTCACCTTTAATCCGGACAGTGAAACATTTAAGATTTACCGGCATGATTTTAAAAATCCATCGTCACTCAGTTGTGATATTGTTTTTGATTTTCTGGAATCGAGAAATGGAATAGTTTGGGTTTGCACCCTTGGCGGAGGTTTGAATGCCTTCAACCCATCCAATGGAAAATGCAGATCTTTTACTACAAAAGATGGTCTTGCTGATAATGCCGTGAACAATATTGTTGAAGACGGTAATGGGAATTTCTGGCTTGGCACTGCGAATGGAATCAGTTGCTTTACGCCGCCGGCAAATCCTTTTGATTCATCCAATAAATTTCACATTCGCAATTATGATGAAAGTGACGGACTGCCGGAGAAACAAATGAATGGCTTCGATTCATTCAAAGATGATGACGGAACGATTTACATCGGAACAGAAACGGCGGGATTGATCAGCTTTAAACCCGATGAGTTAGAAAACAATGATTTTGTACCACCGGTTTACATCACTGATTTGAAACTTTTCAACAAAACGGTTTTGCCAAAAGCTGCTGATTCTGTTTTAAAGTCCCCTGCTGAATTCACCAACGAGATTAAACTTTCGTACAAACAGAACGTAATCTCCTTCGAGTTTGCTGCACTCAATTATTTCCATCCTGAAAAAAATCAATACGCATACAAGCTTGATGGCTTTGATAAGGATTGGATTTACACCGATGCTTCGAAACGTTTTGCCGATTATACCAGCCTGGATGCAGGTGAATATATTTTCGAGGTAAAGGGAAGCAACAACGATGGCGTTTGGAATAACTCTCCTGCAATGATGCAACTCATCATCACACCACCCTACTGGCAAACGTGGTGGTTCAGAGCGGGGATGGTCGTCGTCATCGCGATTGCAATCTACGGCTTGTATCGTTTTCGCTTGAGCCAGGTGATTCGATTACAACAAATCAGGAATAGGATTGCTCATGATTTACACGATGACATCGGTTCTACGCTGAACAGCATTTCTGTTTACAGCGAGTTAATTAAGAAAGACCCATTACAGCAGACTTATGCGCTAAATATGATCGGAGCAAGCTCGCGAAAAGTGATCGATGCCATGGGCGACATTGTGTGGGCTATCAATCCCGAAAACGACAGCATCGATAAAATCATTCTGCGTATGCGGGCGCTGTCGTATAACCTGCTGCGCGCGAAAAAAATTGAATACACGTTCCGCGCTGATGAAGAAATGGGTAATGTAAAGCTCTCCATGGAAAAGCGGCGGAACTTGTTTCTCATATTTAAGGAAGTGCTCAACAACGTGATCAAATATTCAGAGGCAAAGCGGTCTGAAATTCGCTTAACACATAATAATGGGACACTGAGGTTGCTTATCAGGGATGATGGCATCGGTTTCGATCCGGCAGTCAAATACAATGGTAACGGATTGAACAGCATCAGAAAAAGAGCACAGGAAATGCATGCGAAGCTAAACATTCAATCCGGTGAGGGTATCGGGACGAGTGTGGAATTAATTGTGAAGGCATGAAGTTGTCTTCGCTGCCTCCTAACCTCATAAAGGAGGAACCACTCCCGCTGCCGGATGTGCGCAGGGGTTCTCCCTTCAGGGAGTTAGAGGGTAACGTAGGCGAGCGAGAGAATAATTTGAAAAATGCCATGAAAGAGATTAGAGTCGCCATATTCGAAGATAATCAGAACTTGCGGGAGGGATTATTCAATCTCATCAAAGCAAGCGAGGGATTCACGTGTGCAGGAGCATTCGCCAATTGCGAGCGTGTGATCGAGAACATTGAAGAGACATTGCCTGATGTGGTACTGATGGATATTCAGCTTCCGGGGATCAGCGGTATCGATGCTGTGAAGATGATCAGGGAAAAATTTCCCGATATCAGGATACTGATGGAAACCATTTTTGAAGAAGATGAAAAAATTTTCCAGTCCATCTGCAATGGCGCCCAGGGATATATTTTGAAAAATACTCCACCTGATGATATACTGGCTTCCATAAAAGAAATTCATGAAGGCGGTGCACCGATGACGCCGATCATTGCGAGCAAAGTGCTGAAGATGTTTAAATACAATTTAGCAGGAGAAACGCAGGATGAATTCAATCTTACTTCCCGCGAGAAGGAAATGTTAAAATGCCTTGTTGACGGTATGAGCTACAAGTTGATTGCAGACAGCTGCTTCATCAGCATTGACACCGTGAACGGACACCTCAAGAATATCTACAAAAAACTTCAGGTGCATTCAAAATCGGAGGCTGTAGTGAAAGCAATTAGAGGGAAGATTGTGTGACAAAAAATAACTTTACAGGTTGGAGAAGCTGTAAGGTTATTGCTTAGAAAATTATTTGGTTACACTTAACCGAATCGTTTCGCTTTGATCTGCTGTTTGCATTTTCAAAAAATAAATTCCCGCACTTACTGGATTTCCGTTTTCATCAGTTGTATTCCATTGCAGTTGATGATTTGTTATCCTTATTGTTTTAGAAATTTATCTTCAAAATTTTGGTCTGAAGTTTTCACTGTTATAAGATACATCCCCATAGGCAATTGGCTCACATCAACTGGAGTATTGAGGCGAGAGTCTTGGGCATTGAGTTTTTCCGAATAAACTATTTGACCAAGAAGATTTGTGATTTGTAATTCCGCTTTTTCTTTCAATGAAAATGAAAGTGTGATTTTATCGAAAGCAGGATTAGGGCTAAGCTTCATAAAATTTGAAAATGCGTTTTCAGAAATGCCCAATAGTAATACACTATAGCAAATAGAAGTATCCGTGCATCCGTTTTGAATGATTTGTACTGCATAACTTCCGCTTTGTGTTGCTGTAAAGCTTTGATCGGTTGCTCCTGGAATCGGAAGCATCGTGTTACAATCAATCCATTGATAGGAAGCATTCGTTGCATTGGCTTTTATGGTGTTGTCCTGAAGAGTTACCGAAATGATAACTGTTTTGACAGTAACCGGTACAGTAGCATACTCACTACAACTATTTGCGGTATCACGAATCTCAACCGTATAGTTTGTGAGTTGCGTCGGACTTACAACAATGCTTGCCGTAGTTTCGCCTGTGTTCCATAAATACGAAATTCCACCCGTAGCAGTAAGGGTTGTGCTATCACCAGCACAAACAGAGCTATTTCCATCAATACTTATAGGAAAACTACAGGTAGTTTCTCCCGCAAGAATGGATGAATCAGGAACGCTATTAAATGCATAATCCTTTACTGTGAAATTAATTGCATTAGTACCGATATCTAAGCGAATCCATCCGTAAAACACTTGTGAGCCGGCATGAAGCCTCAGAGCAATATATTTATTGGTTCTACCATGATGCCAATGACCCGAATAGGTGGACACCCACAAATAAAAACCCAGGTAATGATTATAAGTGCAAAAAGTAGCTTCTGATGTTGCTATATTTTGGTTCGCATTGATTTTCCAGAGGTATGCCCTGTTATCGATTAACGAAGCCGGGTAAACAACAGCAGGTAATTCATCGGTAAAATCACATCCCACTTCATTTGAATTAAAGGATGTAATTCTTATATAACGATTTATACCATAAAATAGCCCGCATTTGGTATTTGTTTGGGACGTTGTGTAAGTGAGATCAAAATCATTGATGCCATCATTATTCAAATCCAAATGATACAATGAACCATTCGTATTAAATGTTTGGTCCGGATTCACATCTGTATAAACAATCTGCGCATTTGCAAACTGAAAGAAGCAACTGAGTGCGAGAATCAGAATGCTGTTGATTAAAAGTGTATTTGTTTTCATAGGTTAGAATTTGTATTAAGAAGGCAGTAGTCAGTGTCTCTTATTCTGACTACTGGCTACTCTTTTTTATTTTACCACCGACAATTGAATCGTTTCCGTTTGATTCGCTGTATGCATTTTCAAAAAATAAATTCCGGCACTTACTGCATTTCCATTTACATCAATTGCATCCCATTGTAGTTGATGAGTGCCTTCATTTATAATTTTATTGGCAAGAATTTTTATCACTCTTCCAGTTACATCATAAATAATGATCGAAGTTTTTTCAGTTGCGGGAAGAGAAAAGGAAATAATAGTAGAGTTAAAGAACGGATTAGGATAAGTTAGGATTTCCGACTGTTGAGTATAGTTAAATATACCTGTCGATTTGCCACAACTATCTCCTGCATGTATTGGCATATTGGCCACACTATTGTAAGCATAATCCTTGATTGTAACACTCGAACCATTAAATCCAAGGCTAAAGCGTACCCATCCGTATAAAGTATCATTGCCCGATTTTATTCTTATTCCAAAATATTTATCTGTGACCCCATAGTAAGAACCATAGTATGAAACCATGCAGGTGGGACTTGGTAAGCCGCCGCAAATATAGGCAGCGCTTGCAAATATCTGCTCCGTACTTTCATTCCAATTGACAGAACCATCATTGATAGGCTCACCAGAGTCAATTACTCTTACATTCAAGCTTTGCGGTATACCCTCAATCGCATTGCCAACTTCCGGACTAATTATAGAAGTATAGTTGGTATCTCCCAAACAGCATGAACCTGCTATAGTTTCATTATGACTAAGAAGGAAGTCAGTAACCCCATCATTGTTCAAATCAAGCTTGTAAGTTTCACCGTTATTGTTCAGGTTCACATCAGGATCAACATCAGTGCAAACAATTTGCAGATCGCTTGGGGGGATGAAATAAACAGCTTTACTAACTGAACTGCATTGGAATGAATCGGTTGCAATCACCGTGTAATAACCTACTTGAGGAGGAGTATAACATTGATTCGTTGCTCCAAGAATATTAACATCATTGAGTTGCCATTGATAGACCAGGTTAGCCGAAGTGCATAATTCATTAGCGCTCACTGAAACAGTAGGAAAAGAACATGCTCCGAGCTTGACTACCCAGTAATCATACGTTCCGTGATTCCCGCTTACATCATCATCATTTGAGAAAGACGCTCCTGCTATGGAGTAGCCATTATCACTCGTTTGAATAATTGAGAAACATTCGTCAGTAGTTGTTCCACCAATACATTTTTGCCATTGTATATTCCCAATAGAATCAATCTTCACAAACCAATAATCATCATCTCCATGATTGCCGGATACATTATCATTATTGGACTGCGTATATCCTCCAACGGCATATCCTCCTTCTGACGTTTTAATTAATGAATTTGCAACATCATACCCACTCCCTCCAAAGTTTTTCTGCCATAGGAGGTCTCCGATACTATCAAGTTCTACAACCCAATAATCGCTTGCACCATAATTAGCCGTTACATTACCGTCATTCGAATTAGTTGTTCCTGCAACAATGTAATTTCCATTGTTAATTACAATTGATGTTGCGTAATCACCAGAACTTCCTCCAAGTGATTTCTGCCATTGAATATTCCCAATGTTATCAATCTTCACAATCCAGTAGTCTATGTCTCCATTATTGCCGGTCACATCACCATCGCTGGATGAGGAAGAGCCGGTGAAAATATAACCATAATCATTCGTTTGTATAATTGAATTTGCAAAATCGTCCTCACTTCCTCCAAAACATTTTTGCCACTCGATTTCTCCCACGCTGTCTATCCTCACGATCCAGCAATCTGCGTTACTGCCATCATAGCCGTGAAGTCCAGTTACATCTCCATCATTCGATTCAGTTCCACCTGCTATTATAAACCCACCGTCGCTAGTCTGAATAACAGATTGAGCAAAATCACTGTAACTTCCACCGAGCGACTTCTGCCATTGAATATTGCCCGTAGAATCCAACTTCACAATCCAATAATCTTCCGATCCGTACGATCCATGATTGCCAGTTACATCTCCATCATTTGATGAGGAAGTACCCGCGACAATATAACCACCATCCGTTGTTTGCCGAAGGGAAGAAGCATGTTCATCGCCACTCCCACCAAGGCATTTCTGCCACTGAATAGCTCCGTAGTTATCTAACTTCACAATCCAATAATCGCCGGAGTAAGATCCGCCATGGTTGCCCGTCACATTTCCATCATAAGAATTTGAATTTCCTGCTACGGCATATCCACCATCTGTTGTCTGTATAATTGAATAGGCCCAATCATAACCATAACCACCCAGAGATTTCTCCCATTGTATTGTTGGCACTTGTGCATTGGCAAATCGGATAAAGCAGCTAAGGACAATAATAAAAATACTGAGAGGTAATCTTGTTGAACTTTTCATCGTAATAATTTTTTGTAGTTAAAGGTTTTAGCATTAAAAGATAGTAGCCTGTAGTCTTTTTGTGCCACTGCTGGCTTCTGACTACTTTTTTATTTCATCACACTTAATTGGATCGTTTCGCTTTGATCCGCTGTTTGCATTTTCAAAAAATAAATTCCATCACTTACTGTGTTCCCATTTACATCGATTGCATTCCATTGCAATTGATGAGCACCTTCATCCATTATTTCATTAACAAGTGTTGTTACTAATCTTCCCGTTACGTCATAAATTTTCAGCGAGACGTTTTCTGATTGAGCAAGTGTAAATGAAATGGTAGTTGAATTTGAAAATGGATTCGGATAAATTTTCAGTGATTTGCTTTGAGCAACTGTTTCAACAGGGTCCGTTAAGCGGCAATCAACGGTTACTTTTATTTTTGATGAAGTAGCTGAGCAAAGATTGAAATCATCACTCACAATTACTTTGTAGCTGCCGGCTTTGTGTGCAGTGTAAGATGATGTTGTAGCTCCTGAAATATTTTTCTTTCCCTTTTGCCATTGATACGATAGGCCGGTTCCCGTATTAGCAGAAGAAAGAACAACACTTCCACCCTTACAAAAAGTAGTAGAACCATTTGCAGTGATAGCAGCTTGTGGCGGACAGGTTTGTCCGGTGAGAATCGATTGTTTCGGAACAGCGTTGTAAGCATAATCCATAATAAAGAAATATCCAGCAACGATATCAACCCTCAAACTTGCCCAACCATAATATGTTGAAGAGTTGACCTTAACTTTCAGACCTAAATACTTATCCGTGTTACCTGAACCCCAATCCCCAGTTAAAATGCCGGCAGCAAAGCACTTACCAAAGGAGCAAAGTGCTGTTACAGAGTATTGACCCATCGTGTCCTTCTGGCTCGACCACGACAGTGACTTTGAATCTATTAATGTGCCCAAGTCAAGTGCGGAACTACCAACGTTAGAGCCGACTTGATTGTTTGAAAGCGGCTGAATTGACAGGATATGAGTTGTTCCTGTTGCACTGCCACAAGTACCGCAAGAGACTGTTTTTGTGCTTGAGGTCCATGTAATTGTGAAATCATTAATGCCATCGTTGTTCAAATCGAGATTGTAAGTTCCGGTTATAATTGAATCAGGATTTACATTGCTGTAAACAATTTGTGCTTTTGCAAACTGTCCGAAGGACTCCGACAGGAGAAAAATTGCGCTGAGAGCAAGAATCAAAATGCTATTCGGTAAAAATGTTTTCATTCTATTGCGGTTTATTTATTAGTCGTTAAAAAATAGCTTCTATTAGCATGTGTGATGACCGGGCTTATAACAAGTTGCCTGACCATGAACTTTATGACAAGTAGTACGTGTGGCTAGACAGGTAAATAATGTTTGGCAGCCCTGGCCGCATTAAGGAGTTTCTGAAAGTACTGTTCCTCCAACCTGTCGATTCATTTCCGATGAAGTAAGATTGGATATGGACATTTTGTTAAGCTGCAATTTTTTGATTTGCTTTTTCATTGTTTTTAGTTTTTAAATATTAAGAAGTCAGTATTCAGAAGACAGTTCTCAGTTGGAAAATCTCTTCTGACTTCTGTCTCCTGACTATTTTTTATTTCACCACCATCAACTTTTCTGTCTGTGAAAAATCTTGTGATTGAATTTTTAGGAGGTATATCCCTGCGCTCACCGCATCTCCGTTTTCATCACGCGCATCCCAGGTGAAAGTATATGTGCCCCCGCTCATTGCATCTTGCGCAAGTGTGCGAATTAATCTTCCGTCCACATCAAAAATTTTCAGCGAAACATTTTCTGATTGCGGAAGAGAAAATGAAATAGTAGTTGATTGGGTGAATGGGTTCGGTGAATTATTCAGTGCGGTTATTAACGTGACGTCGTTTTTGCTCTTTTTCATTTCAACACACGGCGCAAATTTTACCAGCCAGGTATCATAATCACCATGGTTATTTTCTACATCACCGTCTGTGGAAGCTGTCACGCAGTCAATAATCAGTTTACCATTCCCAATTTCAACGCCTGAAAGTGCATCGTCCTCATCACTGCCGCCAAAGATGGTTTGCCATTGCTTGGCTCCATTAAGATCCATTTTAATAGCTATAGCATCGAGAGTTGGATTTACATAGGACGTTCCGGTAGTCCCTAATGCTACTACGCCTTCGTCAGAAGTTGCAAATATTCCGTATGCCGTTACCTCTGGATTTCCCGTAAAACTTTTATTCCAGATAATACTGCCGGTACCGGAATTAATTTTCACTATCCAGGCAACGAATAAACCATTGTTTCCGGTTACGTCGCCATCATCAGAATTGCTTCCATTGGCAATCACTATATTTCCATCCTGAGTCCGTGCTAATGCATTTTGAAATTCATCACCTGAACCGCCCAGCGATTCAGACCATTGAATATTCCCGTTCTTATCCAGTTTCACTACCCATGAATCCTGCCCGCCATGGTTATGGCTTACATCACCATCACTGCTTAATGTAGTACCGGAGAAGATATAGCCTCCGCTAACAAGTGCCAAGCCGGAAGCATCATCATAGGCGCTGCCACCATAAGTGTGCTGCGAGAAAATTTTTCCAACGGATGAAATTTTCACAATCCATGCATCGTAATCACCATGATTGTTCGTGACTTCGCCATCAGTGGAGTTAGTGAATGCAGAAAAAATATACCCGCCCACTGAATTTTGAAGGATAGCTCCTCCGGAACCGTTATCATCTCCGCTGCCACCGTAGCATTTCTGCCATTGTATGGTACCTGAAGCATCTACCTTAATAACCAGGACATCCTGGCCCCCGTGATTGCCGCTGATATCTCCATCGTTGCTATAGGTATACCCTTTAGCAATAAAGCCACCGTCGTCAGTTTCCAGCACACTGAAAAATTCATCTTCGGCAGTTCCTCCATACGTATGTTTCCATATGATTGCCCCCGATAAGCTGTATTTAACAAGAAAGGCATCAGAACCATTGCCAGGCGGAACATTAAAATCACCATCGGTAGAATTGGTAATCCCGCAAAGAACGTAACCATCAGACACTTTAATCATGTTATCAGATTCATCATAGCCGCTGCCACCGAGTGTTCTCTGTTTAGTGAGGCAAGTTGCTTGTGCATCTGCAAATTGGAAGCAGCAACTTAGCGTGATAAACAAAATGCTGTTGAGTAAAAATTTTTGTGTTTTCATACTGATTGTTTTTTAAGTGAAAAAATAGATTGCAGTTTACGATGACAAAGGTCCCTCCATTACACACTGCTTCGCAATAGCATACTTGTGTTGAAGTGAGCCCGTTTATTGATTGATGAAGAAGGAATACCACATACTTGTGTGGGTACAAGGCTATATGAATGGGCTTATCTTTGATTGATCTAATTGGTCAATGTGAGAAGGTTAAAACCATGGGTAAAGAGGATCTCTGCTTTCATCCTGATAGCTATCGTAATGAACGAGATGGCAAACCTTTGCCAATCGCAAAGTGTAAATATCCCCCCGCTTAAATTTGATCACATCACCACGGAATCAGGGCTCTCTAATAATGCCGTGTTCAGGATCATACAAGACAAAAATGGATTTTTGTGGTTCCTTACCTTCAATGGCCTCGATCGCTATGATGGCTGCTCGTTTAAGAATTACAGTTACTCTCCCGAACACTCGGATTATATCATGCCGGGTTGGTTTATCAGCATGGAAGAAGATAGTAGCGGTATGTTCTGGATTGGCGACGGCAATGCAGGCATATATTCTTTCAATCCCATTGCTGAAAAATTCACGCGCTACATTCATCAGCCGGGCAATGAGAATTCTTTGAGCGATGATCAGATTCTTAGTATTGTGATCAGGAAAAACGGCCATATCTGGATACCCACCATACAGGGCCTCGATGAATTAAACCCTCACACCGGAATTTTCAAACATTACTTACACAAGCAAGGTGATTCCACTTCCATCAGTAATAACTGTGTGGTCAGCATTTGTGAAGATGAAGAAAATAATTTGTGGTTGATGACGGCATCGCCAGGCGTAGATTATTTCAATCCCGGGACTGGTAAGGTGATGAATCATTTTATTTACGGTTCCGCTTCTTTAGTCACCAGTGATCTTAATTCAGGAACATTCGCAATCAATCAAGGTAAAAACGGAAACATTTGGATTGGAAGCCGCGACAACGGCCTTTTTTGTTATAATACGCGTACAAAAAATGTGAATCATTTTTTACATCATGAAAATGATTCATTCTCGATTTCCGACAATGCTGTTTCGAATACGTTTGAAGACAAGGAAGGAAACTATTGGATTGGAATGTTTAATGGTGGTCTGGATTATTACGATCACACGTCGGAAAAATTTTCTCACTTCAATGAAATAAAATATCTTTCGTCGTCTCTTGGCGGAGTGCACCAGGTTCTTGAAGATCCCAGTCATAAAATATGGATTGCATGCGATAATGGAATTTTTACTGTTGATCCTCAGAATAAAAAATTTCAACGTTATCAACATTCAGATGACGATTCGTATTCTCTATCTAATAATTTCGTCAGTTCCTTTTACCGCAGCAGCCAGGGACAATTTTATGTTGGAACAGCCAACTTAGATCTGGCTGATGATTCATTAAAAAAATTTGATCGTTTTTCTTTATTGGAAAACGGAAAAAATATCCAGGACAATAGTGGTGTTTGGAACATTTATGAGGATAGAAAAAGGGTTCTCTGGTTTGCCACCGGCAATGGTTTAGCATCTTAATCCTGTTACCAAAGTGCATCATTGGTACCTTTACGATTCTCGCGATTCCAACACTGTAAGTGCGCAGAGTGTAACTGGCATTATTGAAGACCGTAAGGGGAGATACTGGTGCACTACATGGGGAGGCGGGTTTGACGCATTTGATCCTCGCAGCGGGAAATTCCGGTCGTTCAAGGTTCATGCTGGTACGAACTCCATCAGTACAAATCTTGTGGGTGGATTGTTTGAAGACTCACGAGGTATTTTATATATGGGAAGCGACAACGGAGGATTGATAACCTTTGATCCTGATAGTGAGAAATTCAAGGTTTACCGGCACGATGCAAATGATCCATCTTCCATCAGTTGCGATTTTGTTGAGGGAAGTTTTGCTGAAACAAAATCAACGGCCCCGGATCATTCCGGTAGCTTCATCTGGCTTACAACTAATGGAGGAGGCATAAATGCGTTTGATCCTTTAACAGGCAAGTTCAGAGCATTTACTACCAGGGATGGGTTAAGCACCAATGATGTGGTAACAATTGTAAAAGATAACAATGGAGATTACTGGCTCGGAATATTCAAGGGCATCAGTTGCTTCACCCCTCCAAAAGATCCGTTTGATCCAAATTGTAAAATTCATTTTCGCAACTATGATGTGAGTGATGGATTACCTGCCGACGACATAAACAATTTCGCAACCTACAAAGACATCGATGGAAGAATTTTTTTCGGCACGTACCGGCAAGGCATGTTTTGTTTTTACCCTCAGGATCTGAAAGACAACGAGTACCTGCCTCCGGTGTTTATCACTGACTTCAGACTGTTCAATCAATCCGTGATTGCAAATGATTCCACCCGGCTTTTATCATCTCCGATTGAAGACACCAAACAGATAGAACTTTCTTATCGGCAGAATGTTATCTCTTTCACTTTCGCCTCACTCAATTACATTCACCCCGAAAAAAATCAGTACGCCTACAAGCTCGATGGTTTTGATAGAGACTGGACTTACACTGATGCTTCGAAACGCTTTGCCAATTATACCAATCTCAATGCAGGCGAATATACTTTCGAAGTAAAAGGAAGCAACAATGATGGTGTATGGAATGAAACACCGACCACCCTTCATCTCATCATCACCCCGCCATACTGGCAAACGTGGTGGTTCAGAATGCTGCTGATTAGCTTGATCGGTGGAATTATTTATGCACTCGTCCGCAATCGGATGAATCAGGTTGTAAAGCTGCAGCGAATCAGGAATAAAATTGCAAGTGACCTTCATGATGATGTTGGATCTACATTAAGTAGTATTTCTATTTTTAGTGAATTGGCAAAGCAGCAATCAAAGGAGGTAAGTCCGCTGCTCGATCAAATAGGAGAGCATTCGCGAAAAATGCTCGATACTATGGCGGACATTGTATGGACGATCAATCCTGAGAATGATAATTTTGAAAAAATAATCTTGCGTATGCGCTCATTCGCGTACAATCTCCTTGGTGCAAAAAATATAGCTTTCGAATTCGATGCCGATGAATCTATCAACAAGCTGAAGTTGCCAATGGAGGTTCGCAAAAATCTGTTCCTCATCTTTAAAGAAGCGGCAAATAATATGGCAAAGTATTCCGAAGCGAGCCGCGCACTCTTCTCTGTTAAATATTCCAATCACCAGATAAAATTTATGATTCGGGATAATGGGAATGGATTTGATGAAGCCACCATAGAAAGAGGCAATGGATTGAATAATATGAAGCGTCGCGCAAAAGAAATCGGTGCTCAATTATTGATTGAATCGGGAGTCGGCAGCGGAACAAGTGTCGAATTAATTTTACAAACCTAAGCAGTGGCATTGTCATTCCGAAAAAAAATGTACAGCAATATGTCAGTTTCTCGAAGCATTTTTCTCAGTGATGATCACACCATGCCCTAAACTTTAAACAGTGGATATCAACGTTACCATATTTGAAGACAATGACAGCTTGCGTGAGGGATTATTTCAACTGATCAATGGTTCTATAGGATACAAATGTGTTGGCGCTTACCCTGATTGTGATCATATAATAAGAAGAATCGAAAATCATTTTCCGGACGTGGTTTTGATGGACATCGAGCTGCCGGGTATTTCGGGTATCGAAGCCGTGAAAATTCTGAAGGAAAAATACCCGGTTTTAAAAATTTTAATGCAGACAATTTTTGAGGAAGACAACAATATTTTTAATTCTATTTGTGCAGGCGCGTCCGGATATATTTTAAAAAATACCCCACCAGCACGTATTCTTGAATCTATTCGTGAAATTTATGAAGGCGGTTCCCCTATGACGCCCTCTATTGCCAATAAAGTGCTTCAGATGGTGCAAAGCAGGTCACCGGTATTTGATTCGAAATCTTTCCAGCTGACAGATCGCGAGAAGGAGGTGCTTACCTGCCTGGTAAAAGGCATGAGCTATAAACTGATTGCCGATGCTTGTTTTATCAGCGTGGACACAGTGCGCGGGCACATCAAGAATATCTATGAGAAACTGCAGGTGCATTCGAAAAGTGAAGCGGTGGCGAAGGCAATAAGAGGGAAGATTGTGTGAGGCTTCTTTTGAGTAGGGGCTGGGGTGAGGTCAGGGGCAATGGCAAAAGCATCGTGAGGGAAGATTGTTTGATGAAAAATAACCTCACAAGATTTAGAAAATCTGTAAGGCTAATTCCTAAAAACTATCTCATCAGATTCAAACAAATAGTTTCACTTTTATTTGCTGTTTGTAGCTTCAGCAAATAAATTCCGTTACCTACATCATTTCCGTTTTGATCAGTTGCATCCCATTGCAGCTCATGTGTACCTGTGTTTATAACTTCATCAGCCAGAATTTTCACAATCCTTCCGGTTAAATCATAAATGAGGATTGATGTTTTCTCTGATACAGATGTTGAAAATGAAATACGGGTTACATGCTGAAAGGTATTGGGTGAAACAGCAATGGAAGAGAAGATTTTAATTTGATGAATATCTGTTATAACCGCGCCTGTATCTCCTGCAAGAATGGACTGATTCGGAATACTGTTATAGGCATAATCGAAAAGTGTAATACTGAACGGATCAGCAACTTTTATTTTTACCCAGCCATAATAATAATAACCTTTCCAATTAAGGCGTAGTGCAGCATAGGAAGTGCTTTGACTCCAGAAGCCAATCGGAGGAGGGCATTGACAGCCGAACTGGTGCGTAAAACAACTACGTGAATACAAGTCGCTACCATCTGTCCAAAATAAGGTGCTATCTATTACATTCAATTCAAGTTTTTTTACACCTTCGCCTGTTTCCCCTATTGAATCTACCACTTCATTTAGTGTATCTCCAAGTGATACACTGAAGTTTGTACCATTACAACCTGTAGCTTTTGCTAAGTTGAAGTTAAAATCTACTGTTCCATCATTATTTAAATCCAAGGGATAAATTCCGGTTGCACTCAATTTAAAATCAGGCGTCACATTAGTATACACGATCTGCCCTCTTACTATTTGAAAAAAGAAACTGAGTGCAATAATCAAAATGCAGTTGAATAAAATAGTTTTTGTTGTCATGATTAAAGTTTTAGTATTAAGAAGTCAAAAGCCGTTATTCAGTAAAAAGTAGTTCTCTCCAATGATGATTACTTTTTTATTTCATCACCGACAAACGAATCGTTTCACTCTCATTCACTGTCTGCATTTTCAAAAAATAAATTCCATCGCTTGCTTCATTTCCATTTTCATCAATTGCATTCCATTGGATTTGATGAATGCCCGCACTCATGGTTTCATTTGCAAGAATTTTTATTATCCTTCCGGTAACATCATAAATGATAATAGAAGTTTTTTCAGTTTGAGGCAGTGAAAAGGAAATGCGGGTTATATGCTTAAATCCATTTGGTGAAACAATAAGGGAAGTGAAATTTTTTATATAATGTATGTTGGTTGCAATTGATCCGGTATCTCCGGCAAGAATGAATTGATTGGGAATGCTGTTGTAGGCGTAATCATAAATAGTGAATTTGCCAATACTGATAACTATATTCAATCGTGCCCACCCGTAAAAATATTGACTTCCAATTTTAAATTTCAATGCCAGATAACCATCAGACGATGTACCCCAGGCGCCGTTTGGTGGTCCACAAAGACCAGTGGCTCGGTTATGGATTTCTTTCTCCAGATTCAGATGTGTAATTGATGTCCATGTAAGGTTGCTATCAATTACCTGATTAAGATTCAACTTTGTTTTTTCTGAATTAAGCGGATTTAAATTGAGCGAAACCAGACTTATTTTAGGACAAAGTATTCCATCTTGAGCAATCAGAAAATCCGCGATTCCATCATTGTTTAAATCCAAATTGTAAGAGCCAGCATAATATGATTGATCAGGGTTTACATCTGTATAAATAATTTGCGCTTTTGCAAATTGGCTGAGTAACTCCAATTGGAGAAAAATGGAGCACAGTGCAATAATCAAAATATAATTGCATAATCGCGTTGAAGGTTTCATTTTGGTTTTTTTACGAAATAAAGATCGCTTCTTAAACAACTTTTGTCAATACCAGAAAGGGGTTTCTTTTTTAATTAAAACGCCAATTATCCCCCCAGTTTCTGGGGTGCAAAACTGTCTTATTAAGTGGTAGATTTGATTCAGTATGAGCGATAATTCATGGATTAAATGTTGGGGTTTTTTTTCTGCTGCATTTCTTTTTTCAATGCACTCATATCCTCAATTATCAGTAGCTCCGCAGTTTGATTTCCGGCAGATCATTGCAGATCAAGGGTTGTCAAGTAATGCGCTATGCTCCATGTTACAGGATAAAAATGGGTTTCTCTGGTTCCTCACTCGCCAGGGGCTCGATCGATACGATGGCTATACCTTTAAAAAATATTGCTATAGCATGGACCATCCCGATTATCTCGTCTCGGGCGATTATGATGATATGGTGCAGGATAGCCAGGGCATCATTTGGATTGGAGCTAATGAAACTGGTGTCTGGAGCTTTGATCCCGTGGCTGAAAGTTTCAAACATTATCTGCATGAACCCGGTAATTCCAATTCGGTGAGCGATGATGGAACTACTTCAATAACGGTTGACAAAAAAGGAAAGGTGTGGATCGCCAATTACAAGGGATTGGATGAACTGGATCCACGGACCGAAAATTTCAAACATTTCTATCACCTTAACGGGGACAGCAGTACCATCAGCAATAGTTTTGTAAAGCGCATCTGCACTGATGACGACGACAACCTTTGGATTGTTACAGCAGCACCGGGAATAGATTATTTCAATTCGCTCACAGGCAAAATGATTCATCATTTTAATTACGGTTCCACTGAATTCAGCACAGACAAAGCGTGTAGCGTGAGTTCTGGAAAGAACAATAACATCTGGATCGGCAGCACAATGCCAGCAGAGCCGCATTTTATTTGCATCATTCGGATCACACCATTCGATTAGAAGTTCGCGACAATGGAAACGGCTTCAGCACTGAGCACATAAATAGAGGTAACGGAATTATAAACATGAAAAAGCGCGCTGAGGAAATCAAGGCTACGTTTATGATTGAATCGAAGCCCGGAGAAGGAACAACCGTTAATTTGAATTTTAAAGCAGGCTAAAAATGAACATTAAGGTCGCCCTTTTCGAAGATAATGATCGGTTACGTAAAGGACTTCAGCTATTGATTGACGGATCAAAGGGATTTAGGTGCGTAGGTGCATTTCCAAATTGCAGTAATCTTATTGAAAACATACGTGAATTAAATCCTGACGTGGTACTGATGGATATCCAGATGCCGGGAATCAGCGGCATTGATGGTGTAAGGATGATCAAAGAAAATTTTCCAGAGATAAAAATATTGATGCAAACGATTTTCGAAGAAGATGAAAAAATATTTGCTTCTATATGCAATGGCGCCGAGGGCTATATTTTGAAAAATACCCCACCGGCTTTGTTGCTCCAATCCCTTCGGGAACTCTATGATGGCGGCGCGGAAATTCTGGAGGCAATAAGAGAAATTCATGAAGGCGGAAGCCCCATGACACCATCCGTTGCTAACCGTGTTTTGAAGATGGTAAAAAATAAATCTATTGAATTATATCCTGATTCATTCGATCTCACCAGGCGTGAGACAGAGATTTTATCGGGTCTTGTGAAAGGCATGAGCTACAAAATGATTTCCGATGCCTGCACCATTAGCATGGACACAGTTAGCATGCATATAAAAAATATATACAGGAAACTGCAGGTGCATTCAAAATCAGAGGCAGTAGTGAAGGCGATCAGAGGTAAAATTGTATAAAAATTGCATCTAAGTTTTAAATTGAAGTAGTAATAGCTTTACAAAAAAGAATTGTGTAAAAAATATTCAATTTCATATCTTCAATAGATGAAGCTGAAAATTTTTTGTTCCCTATTAATCCTTAATGTCACGGTACACAAAACTGCTTACTGTCAGCAGCAGCCTTATCATCCTCTGCGAATCACAAATGCTATTACGCTGGATGGAAAATTAGATGACCCCGCCTGGAATCGCGCTGATGTGGAAAATGATTTCATGCAGACAGATCCAAACCCCGGTGCAGATCCCTCTGAAAAAACCGAAATGCGTATCTTGTATAATGATGAATACATGTATGTGGGTTTCCGTTGCTATGAAAGTGAGCCCGACAAAATCATCCGGTTAGGATTGGAGCGGGATTTTTCTCTGGGAAGTGATGATGGAACTTCCTTTCTTATAGATACTTACCACGATAAAAGTTCGGCAGTGGTTTTTGCTACTAATACACTAGATGCAAGATGGGATACACAAATTTCCAATGATGCCCTTACCGAAAATGATTCCTATAACACTTTCTGGGATGTCGCTTCACATATTGATTCACTGGGTTATACGACTGTATACCGGATTCCTTTTTCATCGTTGCGGTTTGAATCAGCATCAATTGTAACCATGGGCTTTCGTGTAGCCCGCTATGTAAAGCGTAAAAGCGAATTAACCACTTTTCCAAAGCTTGATCCTAAAACTCAAAATGGATGGATCAATGTTTCCTATGCAAGGGATATGGTGTTATATAACCTGAAAAGCAGGAAGCCATTCTATATCACCCCTTATATTATTGCTAATTATTCCGAAGAAAACCAGCTGAACGAAACAGGGACCGGCTATACTAAAAATTCTGAGCTGATTACACAGAAAAACTTTGTAGACAATAAAGCATTCGATAAAATTTTAAGTAATATAGGAGTAGATGTCAAGTATGGATTAAGCAAAAATTTTACCCTCGATCTTTCACTTAATACTGATTTTGCACAGGCTGAAGTGGATGACCGTATTATTAATTTAAGCAGGTTCGAAGTAAATCTGCCTGAGAAAAGAAGTTTTTTTCTCGAGTCAGCGCATTACCTGAGCTATGGTTTTCCTTCGGGAAATGAGCTTTTCATATCACGAACCATTGGAAATGAAAATGGTGTGATCGTTCCTATTATTGCAGGTGCAAGGGTTACCGGAAAAAGCAATGGATGGCAGATAGGAATGCTGGATATGCAGACAAAAGGAATTGGGGCTGAAGCTGTTGCCCCGCATAATTTTTTTGTCTTCAGAACCAGGAAGGATATTGATTCGCTGGGAAGCTTTATAGGCGGCATCTTTACTAATAGAATCAATACAGATTCAAGCCATTTATCGAACCAAATAATAGGGTTAGACTTTGTTAAAAGATTAAATCAGCAATTGGCAATTGAAGGCGGAATAGCAAGCACATTAATAAATTTTAATTTTCATCCGCGCACAGATATTTATTACCAGGCAGGCATATTTAAGAATGTTAATGAGGGGTTTAATTTTGCGGCTTATTTTGATGTGGTCGGGAAAAACTTCTATCCGGTTACAGGGTATCTGGATGAAAATAACTATGCTTCATTCACCGGAAACCTGGGATATCAATATACCGCTAAGCCGCAGAGCCTTGCTGAATACTGGTATATTAACATGCACAATAGTTACCGGCTGAAGCTCTCTTCAGGAAGCCGTGAAATACTATCTACCAATATTTTTCCGGGAATAACATTTAAGAATGGGGCAGATATCAATTTTTCTTTGTTTGAATATACCATTGACTCGCTTTCCTATAATTGGTTTTTGAATGATCGGAATGCAATTGCTGCCGGGGTTTATAAAATGTTTAATAATACCATTAACCTTAGTTCTCCACAACAATCGAAATATAATGCAGATGTAACAATGACTTATGGTGGCTTTTATGGTGGTAAACGATTTTATTTTTCACCCAACATTCGCTATTCCTTCAATAAGCATTTCAATGTAGGAATAACATACGAATACAATCACATTCTATTTAAAAAATACTTATATGATGCGGTGCATACTACTTTTGAAAGCAATTTAGTCCGGTTAAACATTGCATATCTGATCTCAATAAAATTCTCCTTAAAAGTTTATACACAGTACGATGATCTTAGCCATTCCCTAAGCAGTAATCTTCGCTTTCGCTACAATCCTGAAGAAGGTACGGATCTCTTCCTCGTGATTAACCAGGGATTAAATACTGCACGGAATCGTTTAGATCCCCATTTGCCCATTGTAAATTCTCAGGCAATAACCATTAAGTTTTTGAAGACGTTTGGTATTTAACAGTTATAGGCTGTTATCCCTTCGAGAAAAAATGCGATCAGTTAGCATGTTTTCTCAATGACTATAGAATAGATATTTAAAATGTACACTTTGTGATGAAGAACTACGCAATTATTCAGAAGTTTTGCCATTCTTCCTTCCAAGCATCAATAGTTCCTGCACTTCCACTTCGGTCACATATTTTTTTGTTCCGGCTTTGTCAAGATAGCTGCGGCTGATTAATTTACCTTCTATAGCCACTTCGCTCCCCTTATCGAGGTATTTTTCTGCAATCTCAGCCACTTTGCCCCATAACACCAGGTTGTGCCACTGCGTGTCTACCATTTTTTCACCTTTTGCATTTCGATAGTTTTCACTGGTGGCGAGAGAAAGTCGCATCCATTTTTTACCGGCTTCTGTAGTACGTATTTCAGGATTTATTCCCAGGTTTCCAATTAACTGCACTTTGTTTTTCATTGTGTTCATGTTATAAAATTTAAGGTTAAAGATTGTTAGCAATAATTATTAATAGTGCAAAAATGTCTTGCGGAAGATCTTAAAGCCGGTTAATATTCGCTTAGGTACAGATATAATTGCTTGTAAGTATTTGCAAATGCAAAAATGTTTACCTTAGATTATAAAGTCCTAATGACGCATGCCCTATTTTCCATTTCAGTAAAAAAGATAATATGCCACCTATAGCCGATCGTGCTTGTCTTACCTGCGGAACATCTATAAAGGGCCGAACAGATAAAAAGTTTTGTGATGATTACTGTCGCAACAGTTACCACAACAAGCTGAATAGCGATGACAATAATTATGTACGAAACGTAAATAATGTGTTGAGACGGAATCGCAGAATATTGGAAGAAATAATTCCTGATGGAGCGGAGACTGCAAAAGCATCGAAATTGAAATTGCTATAGAAAGGATTTCAATTCCGGTATTATACTAATACATACACCAATAAAAAGGGAACAGTGTATTATTTCTGCTATGAATACGGTTATTTGCCTCTTGAAGGAGAGTGGTATTTTATTGTAAAGAGAAAGGAACGCTAATCAGTATATCATTGCTGATGGACCCATCATAAAGAAATTTATCAAGATTCATTCTTTATTCTTTGAATCCATCCAAATGGTTACAGGCCCATCATTTACGAGCTCCACTAACATCATCGCTCCAAATACCCCTGTACTTATTTTTTTACCAAAATCATGCTCCAGCTGATTCAAAAATTTTTCGTAGAGAGGGATGGCAATCACTGTGGTTGCGGCACGAATATATGATGGCCGATTGCCTTTTTTCGTGGAGGCATGCAGCGTGAACTGGCTCACGACTAATATTTCTTTATTCAATTCCTTTACAGACAAATTCATAATCCCATTCTCATCATCAAAAATCCTGAGATTAATGGTTTTGTTCGTAAGCCACAAAATATCTTCATCTTTATCATTTTCTGCTATACCCAAGAAAACCAATAAGCCGGCTTCGATTTGTGAATGAATTTTCCCGTCAATTAATACAGAAGCTTGTTTTACCCTCTGGATGAGTATGCGCATAATAGTTTAATACGTGGAGGCCGGCAAAAAAACCCTGTATACTTTTAAACGGTAAAGTATTATTGTAATAAAGGCTCGTTAAGGACGGTCTTTTTTCTTAGCTCAAAATTTTTACCGAGGTATACTTTTCTAACCTGCTCATCCGCTGCTAATTCCTCTGCAGTACCCTGTTTTAGTATCTTTCCCTCAAACAATAGATACGCACGGTCCGTTATAGATAGCGTTTCCTGAACATTGTGATCTGTAATCAGGATACCAATATTTCTGAATTTCAATTTTGAAACAATACTTTGGATATCTTCAACGGCAATAGGATCAATACCGGCAAAAGGCTCATCCAGTAAAATAAATTTTGGATCTACCGACAAGGCACGTGCGATCTCAGTCCTTCTTCGTTCGCCTCCCGATAGCAGATCGCCACGGTTTTTTCTTACGTGGGCTAATCCGAATTCCTCCAGCAATGATTCCAATTTCATTTTTTGTTCTTTTCTTGAAAGTTTTGTCATTTCAAGAACCGCCGAAATATTATCCTCGACACTTAATTTGCGGAATATGCTTGCCTCCTGGGGAAGATAGCCAATACCTTTTTTCGATCTTTTGTACATGGGCAGACGTGTAATGTCCATATCGTTTAGAAAAATCTTACCCTCATCCGGCCTCACAAGACCAACTGTCATATAAAAGGTGGTTGTTTTCCCCGCACCATTTGGACCCAGTAAGCCCACAATTTCACCTTGCTGCACTTGTACAGAAACATGATCCACCACATGGCGACCACGGTAAATTTTAACAAGATTTTCTGTTCGAAGGAGCATTCAGGATTGCAAATTTATGGAAATGAAGTTACTGTATTGGAATAAGTAAAAGGATACTTAAGTTTTTGCTTATTTGATACATTGATCACATATTTATCTATTTCTATTACCGGAAAAATTTTGAAATAATGAAAAAAAGCCCCTAATCGCCGCTACGGTGGCATTTCTTTCTGCAGCAGCTTCACCACTGGTAAAAGCAGGAGTGACCGGTGTTAAATGAAATTTTGAATTAATAAATATCGGTGATGGGAATTATAGTCAAGATAACAGCCATTGGAATTAAGGATTATCTATCCAGTCAAATAATGGTCGATGGTTTATAAGATATCACATTACCGGCCATTACATGGAATCAATCCGACATAAATCTTCAGGAGGTAGTTATTATATGCACAAAATACATTTACCCTTCCAATGAATTTCACCCTTGAATTAAGCGGGTTCATAGCTCCCCGTATTTGAGGTGGCCCGTTTGCTACAAACTCGAATTGGTCTCTCGATGCGGGAATTCAGAAAAAGATCTTTAAAAAACTTGCAACATTAAAATTTGCAGTAAGCGATATCTTCCATACGCTACCCTGACGGGCAGAAAATAAATTTGGAGGGTTTTATCTTTTCAGCAGCGGCGAATGGGAAGGCCGTGAACTTCGCATCACCTTCACGTATCGTTTGGGTAACATCCAGCTGAAAGCGGAAGACAGCATCAGACAGGAAACCTGGACGAAATGAAACGGGTAGGAAATGGCCATTAATATGCCATATAGAATCTTTCAATAAGTTGGTTAGAATTTATCTTTTTTAGGTTCTTCGAAATCCAATGGCTTTGGATACGGGACCTGTTGCTGAGTGGCGGTAAAAACATTTTCCACATACCTCCATTTTCCATTTTTCCATTCAAATCCTTCATAAGATCCATCAGGAACATATTTTTCATGGATTCCTTCCTCACCATGGTTTTCCGGTACTAAATGGTCGAAGATAATAATGTGATGATCCTCATCATAATTGAGCGATACTTTTGCATCATTTTTATATTCGATAATAAATCGCTTAGCAACTGCAGGATATTCATTTTTGCTGAACTGAAATACAGGTGCTCCAAATTGGGGGCTTCCATTCTCATCAAACCACAATATCTCAATAAGCTTTTTCTTACTTTTTAAAGTATTCTGATTCCAGCCAAAAAGAGTGTAATAAGTTTTAGAGCCGGATTTTACCTTAACCATTTTATAGTAAAGTGCACCATACCATTTCTGTGCGGAAGTAATAGTATCTGATGGTTGTTGTATGTGTTCCGAATAATCAAAAAAAGGAAATAAAACAGTTTTGTTTTTATCATTCATTTGAATTACTCCGTAATACCGGTAGGTTCTTTCTGTCAAAGGTAATGCCCAGCAAAAAATACGAAAGTGTCGATCGTCAGGATAGAGAATTGAAATGCGCTTTAAAGAATCAAAACTATACTGGAAAGATTCGCTTTGATTTAAGGACTGCACAAGCATTTTTATAAAGTCGAAACCGGCATGCAGCCTTTTTTCAGCCGTTTTTCCATCTATCAGTGAATCACTTAATATGCGGAGTGAATCTTCATACTGCCGCATTTGCACATTAAGGCTATTGGTTTGGGCAAAAGAGAGATCCGCAGTGGAGGAAAATATTATTGCAATAGTTCCCAGGATAAAAAAATGCTTCAATTCAATTCAGGTTAGAAAATCTGAAAACGAAGAGATTCAGATTAATGTATAAGCAGTAAAGGAAATAACTTGTTAATTCACATTTTCCAATACTATAGCCGATGCACCGCCACCTCCGTTACATATTCCGGCCACGCCGATTCGTTTTCCTTTTTGCTTTAATGCATTTGTAAGTGTAATAGTGATACGAGCGCCTGAACAACCAATAGGATGACCTAATGCAACGGCGCCACCATAAATATTCACGCACTCAGGATCCAGATTAAGCAAGCGGTTGTTAACTATTGAAACTACTGAAAAGGCTTCATTAATCTCGGCTATTTCAGCATCGTCCATTTCTAAACCTGCCTGGTGCATGGCTTTAGGCATTGCCTTGGAAGGTGTAGTGGTGAACCACGATGGATCCTGGGAAGCATCCGCAAAACCGATAATTTTTGCAAGCGGTTTTAATCCAAGCTGTTTTGCTTTTAAACCGCTCATCAGAATCACTGCTGCCCCGCCATCATTGATCTTCGATGCATTAGCTGCTGTAATAGTTCCATCCTTTTGAAAAGCCGGTTTTAAGGAAGCCAATTTGTCGAATTTTATTTTTTTATACTCTTCATCCTCCTTTACCAATATCTTTTCTTTTCCTGCAGTTACTTCCACAGGCACTATTTCCTCATTATAAACCCCCGTTTCATACGCCTTTGCTGCCCGCTTATAAGATTCCACCGCGTAGGCGTCCTGTTCTTCACGGGTAACTTTATATTCCTTTGCGCAAATTTCCCCGGCTGTACCCATTGCAAAGTCACTATAGGGGTCCCATAATCCATCGCGGATTATTCCATCGATGATCTGACCGTGGCCGTACCGGTATCCGCTACGTGCCTTTTCCAGGTAATAAGGAGTGTTCGACATGCTCTCCATTCCGCCTGCCACCACAATATCATTTATTCCAAGTAAAATTGATTGTGCACCAAGCATTATTGCTTTCATTCCGGATGCACATACCTTATTTATAGTAGTGCAGGGTGTACTTGTTGGTATGCCGGCAAATATGGACGCTTGCTGTGCAGGAGCCTGTCCAACATTTGCGCTCAAAACATTCCCCATATACACTTCCTGAACCTGGTCAGGCTCTATCTTTGTACGTTCCATAGCGGCTTTAATGGCTATAGCGCCCAGTTGAGGTGCAGTGACACTTGCAATCATTCCACCCAGGCTCCCTATTGGAGTGCGGGCAATGGACATAATATATACTTCATTAGCGCTGTTCATGAATCTATTGATTTAGGCTCAAATTTAGAGCACTTACTGTTGCAAACAAATGTGATAGGTATTAATTCCGGATTTTAATATCAGGTTTTAACATAAAAGGTTAAAAATTGCTTTCGATTATAATAATTTATTCTTTATCAGAAACTTAATCTTCATCGTATTTTTTTCTTGGCAGGAAGTAATAGCTTCGTATCTTTAAACAAAAATATTAGAGATGAAAAAAATACTTACACTATTTGCATTGGCAGCTGCTTTATTTAGCATTAGTATGACAGAACAAGACAGTATACCGAAGCCACCGCTTCAAAGAACAGGTGCACCGGGAGAAACTTATTGTACGGATTGCCATGGTGGCACTGCTCTAAACGGGGGCCCGGGTGGAATGACTCTAACATCCAGTGGAAACAATAAATATGTACCAGGTAAAAGCTATACCATAACAGTCACCGTTTTTGATGCTTCTGAATCTGCGCGGGGCGGTTTTGAAACAACAATTCTTGACGATAAAAAAAACCTGCCTGCCGGTACATGTAAAGTTACCGACCATGATGCTACTCTTCTTCGGAATGATAAAAATAATGGAAGGGTGTACATGAGCAACTACCAGGGCGTTCCATACGAAACATGGTCTTATAAATGGACGGCACCTGCTACTGATATTGGAACCATTACCATCTATTGTGCTACTAATGCATCCAATGATGATTTTACTCCTATGGGAGATCATATCTATTCCGGCAAGCTAACCCTTACTCCAAAGATTATTTCTAGATTAGGTGCTGATGTGGATGACAAAGGATTTTCTGTTTATCCCACTGTTATTCATCAGCAGTTAACGGCCGATTTTTCTAACGATGAATCCGGCAATGTTCAGATTGCTTTATTTAACTTACAGGGACAGCAACAGGAAGTTCTCTATAGTTCGAATGATGATGCCGGTAATTATGAACAAACTCTTTCTTTGAAAAATCAATATACTCCCGGTGTTTATTTTATTGCACTGCAGCAGGGAGGATCCACCCAGGTGCAAAAAGTGATGATCCAATAAAAGGTAGAAAAACTATTACATCAGCCGCTGGAATTCCTTCAAAAGGATAACTTTCAGCGGCTGATTTTTTTACTAGCAATGATGTGAAATTTCAATCCAAATAGCCATTGGCAGTAGATTAAGCTGGCTTATCCAGAGTAATTACTTCTTGCGGGTGAATATATTTTGTTAAGGTTCTTATGGCAAATAAGAGACTGAATAAGGTAAGGATTGATCCGGCAAGAAACGGTGCTCCGGGAAAGTAAACAGGCGCATTGCCACTGGTAAACCATGCAAAAAGATTTGTCATTAGCAGAGGCCCAACAATAGAAGTTAAGCTTAATACGCTTGTTAAGCCACCCTGCAGTTCCCCTTGTTCGTTAGGAGGTACCTGTGAAGACATAATTCCCTGTAAGGCAGGGCCAGCAATGCCTCCAAGACAATAAGGAACTAAAAAAACAAACATCATCCAGCTTTTTGATGCAAATGCAAAGAGCAAAAAACCGATGCCATACATGGCAAGGCCCACATACACGGAACGCTTTTGCCCAAGCCTGGGTATCACGATTCGTATCAATCCTCCCTGTACAAGAGCATACATAAATCCCACTACGCCTAAGGAATAACCGACCATGGCAGTTGTCCATTGGAATTGCTGCATCGTGAAATAGGTCCATGTGCTTTGTACCGCGAAAGCTGCTATGTAGATGCATAGCAGGGATTCGACTAATCCGGCTACTACAGGGTATTTCTTAAGCTGAAATAGGGAGCCGATAGGGTTGGAGCGTTTCCAATTAAAGATCCGGCGGTGGTCTTTACTAAGCGATTCAGGTAAAATAAAGTATCCGTAGAGCCAGTTCAATAATGCAAGACCGGCAGCAGCAAAGAATGGAATTCGTGAACCATATTGACCAAGTAAGCCGCCAACGACCGGACCTATAATAAATCCCAATCCAAAAGCCACTCCGATCATTCCGAAATTTTGTGCACGCTTTTCAGGAGGGCTAATGTCAGCAATATAGGCAGATGCCGTGGTAAAGCTTGCTCCGCTGATTCCTGAAAGGATGCGCCCAAGAAAAAGCCATCCGATAGTAGGAGCAAAGGCTAAAATGAGGTAATCGATTCCAAGGCCAAAGAGGGAAAGTAAAAGCACCGGACGTCTTCCATATTGATCACTCAGATTCCCCAGTACAGGTGAAAAGAGAAACTGCATAATAGAAAATGAAAACATCAGCCAGCCGCCATACCGTGATGCATCACTGAGCGTACCATGAATCATTTCCGTTATCAGCTTTGGCAATACCGGTATAATAATTCCGAAACCGGTAACATCAATAAGCAGTGTAATGAAAATAAAACTTAATGCGGCTTGTCTTTTAGCAGTCATAAAATGTTATTAATTGACTATAGTGAGCTTCGTTTTTAAAATTTTGAGGGTCGAAACTAAAAAGTTTTTTTAGGAAAGATTTATTTAATTCTTAGAATATCCCGATGGAAAATTTATTACGACTACTTTTCTTTTAAAAATCTGCCCTTCTCTTTTTCCATTCCTTAAATTTATTCCTGAAAATATTTTGCATGGCGAAACATCAGCTTAAACCATTTACGATTTACTGCGGTGATAATCTTAAAATGCTCAATGAGATTCCCAACGAGAGTGTAGATTTGATTTACATCGATCCACCATTCAATAGCAACCGCAACTACGAAGTCTTTTGGGGAGATGCACAGGAAAAGCGTGCCTTTAATGATCGTTTCGGAGATGCGCAGGCATACATTACATATATGCGTCCACGAGTGAATGAACTCTATCGCGTGCTAAAGAAAACCGGAAGCTTTTATTATCACTGCGACTGGCATGCATCCCATTACGTAAAGGTGATGCTGGATGAAATTTTTGGAGCAAACTTTTTTCAGAATGAAATTATTTGGAAGAGAACAAGTAGTCACAATGATGCCAAAAATCGTTTTGGAAATTTAAATGATTCAATTTTTTTTTATTCTAAAGGCAATAATTTTTTCTTTAATCGAAAATATCAACCTTATGATAAAGATTATATAAGGACTTTCTATAAATATGTTGAAGAGAATGGAAGAAAATTTCAATCAGTAGATTCACGAAGCCCCAATCCGAGACCTAATCTTATGTATGATTATAAAGGATATAAACCTCATCCAAATGGTTGGGCTGTATCTTTAGAAAAAATGAAAGAGATGGATGAAAAAGGCTTAATAATTTTTCCTAAAAAGCAAGGCGGAAGAATACGATTCAAAAAATATTTAGATGAAATGCATGGATTGTCTTTAGGAAATATTTGGGATGATATTAAACCATTGCAAGGCCAAGAAAAAGAAAGGTTAGGATACCCTACTCAAAAACCTATTTCGCTTTTAGAACGAATCATAGAAGCGAGCAGTAATAAAGGAGATTTAGTTCTTGATGCTTTTTGTGGGTGCGGAACTACACTTGTAGCAGCACAAAAGCTCAATCGTAAATGGATCGGAATTGACATTTCTCCCACCGCTTGCCGTGTAATGTCCCAACGGCTGTGGGATATCTTTAAATTGGATGAAGGAAAAGATTTTTCGGTGGAAGATTTACCGCACACAGAAGAGGAGCTCCGCAAGATTCCCCACTTTGAATTTGAAAATTGGGCAGTGATTGCACTCGGCGGTATTCCCAATAAAACCAAAGTGGGAGATTTTGGCATCGATGGTAAGCTCTATCCTATTAGCTTGGAAAAGAAGAAAAAAACAGGGAGCGATTTGTTTGGTGAATCCGATATTTACTATCCCATTCAGGTAAAGCAAAAAGACAAAGCAAGCCGGCCCGACATTGATAGTTTCGTCGCCGCTATGATTCGTGACGGAAGAAGAAAAGGGTACTTTATCTCTTTTGATTTTACCAAAGATGCTGTTGACGAGTTAAAGCGACTGGATAAGAAAGGAGAGATGGAGATAATACCAATTTCCGTGAAAGAATTATTGAGGAGAGAAACGTTTGGGGTGTTTGATTAAAAAAATAATGATATTATAAAGTAACAGTAGTAATACAGCTTCTTATAATAACGGAATGGAATATGAAGCATTTATTTGTCGGGCTTTTAAATGCGAAAAAGAAGCACGGCATGGTGCTGATTCCAGTTTCATGTGTTGTTTTTGTGCGTTTAGCGATGCTGCCGCAAACAGCAGTCCGAGGACGATTATAAACTTTTTCCTTTTTTTGATTTGGTTTTTTTGATGAACTAAAAAAAATTATTCGCAATGGTTCTTGAAGAAATTCTGATTAGCACAAGCGAACCTTGCCCGAAAATTCTCTGCTGCATTCACGCGAGCGAGTATTTCAGGTGGATTCTTTTATACTTCTGATTGTGTCCAAATGTGATTGAATAAGGGGTAGATATTCTTTGGCAAAAGCTTTTACCTGCGGGTCTTCCGTTTCTGTTGCCTTATTAAAAATACCTACGTCCCTTTTATGATCAATGATCATCATCCTCATCAATTTTTTATCGAAGTTTTCATCGTGCTTTTCCTTTAAATTTTTTAATCCCCGCATTTTTTTATCGCTGATGGCAGATGGTAATTCAACCTGTTTTGCCTTAGCAATCTTTCTGATTTTTTCTAAGAGCATTGTTTGGTCAGCTACCATCAACTTGCCGTACTTGCGAATTTCCGGCGTGGTGCCGCGTTCGCCTGCAAGTCTACCTTCTTCGGTATCCATCATCCGGGCATCGGCGGATTCAATTAAAAACTTAGCTATCGCATCATGGTTTTGAATCTCAACTTTTGACAACCCTGACAGCATTAGAGAGAAAAGAAAAAAAGATGTTTGCATGTTTCGAGTTTAGTATTTAACATTATCTCTAAAAAGAATTACCACTAAAACACTGAGATTATCAATATCCCCTAAGTTTTTCTTAGTGCAGCTAAAGTGTTTTCAATGTCTTAGTGGTTTTGTTTCAGGCTTTGAATTGTTAGTCAATTTAAAAATACATTTATTGAAGAGTTAGAACTCTATTCAACCGTATTCACTTGTTCATGTCATCTTCATCCATCATTTTCATGTTCCCGCTCATATTAACGCATTCCCCTTCCTTCAGCATCATTTTCTCGCCGCCTTTTTTCATGTAGTGCCCATCGGTCATTACTACGGTGCCATTTTTCATGGTCATGTCTTTTTCCATCATCATCATCTTACCGTCTTTCATCATCATCATCTTACCGTCTTTCATCATTACACAGTTGTGCATGTCCATATCCATGTCTTTATCTGCCATCATCATTTTGCCTTCCATGGTAACGCACTCACCGTTTTTCAACATCATTTTCTCACCGCCTTTTTTCATGTAATGACCATCAGTCATTACCATAGTGCCATTCTCCATGGTCATGTCCTTTTCCATGGTCATCATCTTTCCGTCTCTCATCATCACCATCTTTCCGTCTTTCATCATCACGCAGTTGTGCATGTTCATATCCATGTCTTTATCTGCCATCATCATTGTGCCTTCCATGGTAACGCACTCCCCATTCTTTAACATCATTTTCTCACCCCCTTTTTTCATGTAATGACCATCCGTCATAACCATGGTGCCATTCTCCATGGTCATGTCTTTATCCATGGTCATCATCTTACCGTCCTTCATCATCATCATCTTTCCGTCTTTCATCATCACGCAATCATGCATGTCTGATTTGGTTGATGATGGCATTGAGGGATTGTTTTGCGCCTGAGCAGCAAAAGCAAATGTGAAAGCAATTGCAATTACAATTAGTTTTTTCATTGTTTTGGTTTTTTGGTTTTTAATTATTTTAAAGATTATTTGAAGTCATCCTAAATCTTCTCCGAAAGAGATAAGCAGGAATGATATTTTTATTCAGCCATTTACCTGACCCTTTTTATGCAATGAGATTGACTTTTTCGATTTGTGACGGAGTTGAAAACAATTCAGATGCTTTTGCTTTTAGTGCAATGGCAACTGCTCCTGTGAGATGTGCATCACGTCCTTTCTCATCATTCAAGGTATCGAAAATGTCGTATTTGCCATCGGTTGTTTTAAATGCGAACCATTGATTTGTTTTTGGTTCTTGTTGAACAAGTTCTAATCCGCTTTTGAGAAATTGTTCTACATCAGATTCCTTTCCTGCCTTTGCCTGCAGAGTTAATGACAATGATAATTTTTCCATTTAATTTTTTGTTTTGAATTGATTTTAATTATTGATTATTGATGATTGCCACAGATTCACAGGTCATGGATAATTGTTAAAATTTTTTTGTATACCTATGGCAATAAGGACTTCCTCCACCATTGGTATAATATTGCTGGTGCTTGTCTTCTGCTTTCCAGAAGGGTCCGGCTTTAGTTATTTCAGTAACTACCTTATGCCCTTTACTTTTGAGTGTCATAATTAATTTTTCAGCAATTTGTTTTTGCTCTTCACTCAGATAAAAAATAGCAGACCGGTATTGTGTTCCGATATCCGGTCCCTGACCATTTTCCTGACCAGGATCATGAGTTTCAAAAAATAATTTTGCTAATTCTTCATAGGACACCTGGGAGGGATCGAAGATTACTTCCACAGTTTCTGCATGGCCCGTAGTGCCGGTGCATACTTCGTAATAAGTAGCATAATTCTTATGCCCTCCAGTGTAGCCAACTATGGTTTCCAGGACTCCTTTGGCATGCTGAAAATAATATTCTGTACCCCAAAAACAGCCTGATGCAAAGAGGGCTCTTTCAGTCTTTACTGTGGTGTCGTTCATTTTTCGGCAGGTATAAACTTTAAGGAAATAGAATTAACACAATGCCTCGTGTTCTTTGCTGTGAAACGTTCTCCTTTAAAGACATGACCCAAATGTGCATCACAAGCTGTGCAAACAATTTCTATTCGTCTTCCATCTGCATCCGGTAAATGTTTAACGGCACCAGGTATCTCATCATCGAAGCTGGGCCAGCCACAATGGGAATCAAATTTATCATTGGAGTGATAGAGGGGAGTGTTGCATCTGCGGCATACATAAGTGCCCGCTTGCTTATTGTCATTGTATTCACCGGTGCCGGGTCGTTCGGTTCCTTTATGAACGATTACTCTTTCTTCTTCCGGTGTTAGTTTGTTGAATTGCATTGATAGTGCTGTTTAATTTTGTGCGCTAATTTTTTTAATACATTTTAAAATCCTGCAAGCCCCTGCGGTGAGGTATAGGGTATTTCGATTTTGTCTTCTTCTTTAAGTTTTCCATCATCAGTTATTTTATAGCTGATTAGTATAGAAGCATTCGGATATATCTGATAGAAATATTTGCCGTCAGGACTTATCCAACTGTCGTTTGGTCCGCTTGAGACAACCATATCGAGCGCTTTAAACTTTCCATCTCCGGGCACCACATCAGCAGCAGGGTCTTGCATCACAGTTATATTTCCGTTTTCTATTTTAAAGCCTGACACATAGCTATATCCGAATACTGTTGCAAATACCTGTTTATTATCAGGGGTGATGGCTACCCAGCACAATTCCGATGGCATTCCAATCTTCTGATCAATCTTAACCACGGGTGAGCAGGATACTTTTCCTGATTCATTAATTGTGCACATGGCAATACCACCGGCAGCGGCATAACCGTTTATAAATTTAGTGTTGCTTCCATGCAGAAAGGCAATATCAAATGCAGCAGCTCCTCCTGCCTCAGTAAAATCAGCTTTCCCGAGGCTACCATCTTTATTTACAGGAAAGATAACCAGCCCGTCCTTGTCATTCATATTTGCAACAGCGAGATCGGGAGTGCGGTCTGGTTTCATGCCGGGTCGCTTATCAAATAATATATCAGTCATTAGAAATTTGCTATCGGGTGTAAGCACAATCTCTGTTGGTATCCTGTCTGTTTTATCTGTGGTGTTTACGGAGTAACTGTCTTCCTTGCGCGTAAGCATTCCATCTTTAACCGAAAAGCAATGAATATGGTCGGGTCCGAAAGAATGACATACGTACAAAGTCTTTGAGCTTTCTGCATACGCCAAACTTTTCGCTGTACCGCTTTTGCCGCTTACTTTTTGACCCGTTGGTTTTACATCCGTTAATTTAAGCGAGCCATCGTCAGCCACATTAAAACAGGAAACAGAATTATCTCCGCCATTGGTTGCAAATAACAATTTGTGGTCTGCACTCATAATTACACTCTTAACTCCTTCAAAGGCATTAGGCTCGCCATCATGCCCAGTGATGGGTTTAAAAGTTCCGGAACCTGCACCGCCTGTGGAAACACGCCCTTTTTCCTTTAGCTTACCGTCTCCGGTTTTATAGCAGATGATTTCGTTCTTTACTCCGTTGGTTTGCATATATAAATTTCCTCCGTTCATCATCTTACCTGATTGCGCCATTGCAAAGCTTGCAAAACCTATAGTAGTAACTAATATCGCAATTAGTATAAACTTCAATTTTTTCTGTTTCATAAATTTGAATTTAAGATCGTCTGATTATTTTGAACTATGCTTTTTTGAATGGAATTGGTTTAACGAACTCACTTTTTATTTCCGTTTCAAGAACGGGCATCAAGACCTTTTAAAAATTCGATTACATCGTTTCTTTCTTTTTCATCCTTAAAATAAAAGGTATGAGGTTCATCTTTCCTCTGTCAGGATTTAATAATTCGTCCAAGCTTTTAACTGAGCCATTATGCAAAAAACATGGTTGTCCGGTTAAGATCTAACAACATGGCAGAGCAACACCGCGTGGTTCACCTGTTTGCTGCGCTTAGTTACTCATTACTGCATCCTGTTTAATCTCTATTCTTTTTAAATCTGTTGATGCCGGTCCATTAATTACTTTTCCTTCAGTAGTAAAGCGCGAACCATGAAGCGGGCAATCAAATGATTTCTCTTCAGCGTTCCATTGCAGGATGCCTCCGAGGTGCGGGCAAACTGCGGTGCAGGCATGAAGATTATTTTGCTCATCGCGATAAACCGCCATTTTTTTTAATCCTGAAGAAATTATTCCTCCTTGGCCCGGTTTTAATTCCTGTGCTTCTTTTACATCTCCTGCCGTAAACCAATCAGAAAGTTGCGCCACCATGTTTCCTGCTTCGTGTAAATAATCACCGGCAGTTTTCATGGTGATGCGTGAAGGGCTGTATAAATCTACCCACTGATTTTCTTTTCCAGTAATGATGTCAGTTAAAATAATTCCTCCGAGAGTGCCATGCGTCATTCCATTTCCTGAATCACCTGTTATGATGTAAATGTTTTCGTTACCAGGATTTTTACCGATGAAAGCCATTGAATCTATCGGCTCCATAACCTGACCTGACCATTTGTAGGCAACACCTCCCATTGAAGGAAATCTTTTTTTAGTCCATTCAATCAGTTTAATATACCGATCTTCTTCGCGAATATTTTCATCGTCCGCTTGTCCCACTTTGTGGTCTTCCCCACCGGAAATCAGAAGGTCGAAATTGTTATCGTATTCTTCTAACCTCACATAATGATAAGGAGCGCAAATCCATTTAGAATCCTGGTTGCCGGTATCCCACCATAATGAATAAGGTAATTTTCCTTTGGGAATTTTTGCCGCAATTACATAAGTACGATATGGCCACTGCTTGGTGTGCATGGTTACCCTATCGTTAACGGGCGTATTGGTGGCAACAATTATATGATTAGCTTTTATTTCGTATCCGTTTGCTTTTGCTCCTTTTTTAGTAATTTCTTCCGCTTTTGTTTCGGTATATATTTTTCCTCCCATGCCAATAATTGCATCTGCTAAACCCCTGAGATATTTCATGATATGAAACTGTCCTTGTTCAGGAAATTTGATGCACCATTTTCCTTCTTCTGATTCTAATGCGGGAACTTGTTCTAACATTTCTGTGAGCAACCCTGCGTTTTTTGTTGCTGCATATTCTTTTTCCAGAGTTTCTTTTTTATCGCTTCCGCTTAAAAATAAATATCCGGGAACTCTTTTAAAATTGCAATCAATGTTTTCGTGTTTAACTGTATTCGCTATAAACTGAATTGCTTCCATGTGACTGTTGGCGGCAAGCATTGCTTTTTCTTTTCCGAATATTTTTTCAAGTTCAAAATAACGGTCGTCCAATGCGCATGTAATGTGTGCTGTAGTTCTGCCTGTTTCTCCGCTGCCGATGTAACCGTCTTCAACTAATATTATTTTGCGACCTGATTTTAACAAACAGTATGCTGTGGTTAATCCCGCTATGCCGCCACCAACAATTAAAACATCGGTATCAGTATCTTGTTGAAGCTTTTCAAAAACAATCGGGTCAGCGGATGCAATCCAAAAAGATTTATTTTCTCCCGAAGTAATATTGCTGTCTATAGGTTCTGAATCTGATGCTTGCATAATAAGATCTGTTTTAAGCTAATTTCCCATTGTTATTTTGTTCTTAATTTGATTTTGCGCTTCATTTTTTTTGTGCTTTCCTTTTACAACTTTCTACTCACCCCACTTATTTCCCGCAGTAATGCAGGAAGAGGGAAGACTTCTGCGACAATTGTTTCATAACATTTATTATAATTAAAAATGTAACAGGCTCTTATTATTTTTTAGCAGCAACACTTCTTGCACTTTTGAAATCAGTAATCAGCCAGGCAATAAATACCACAAATGCGAAACACAGGTAAAATATTTTAGAGGCTGACCCTTCAATTGAACCGAGATAAAATGCAATGCCAACAAGCGTAACTGCAACAATTATTTCAATGATGCCATGAATTTTAAAAGGAATGATCTTGAAAACCCCCAGCTCAAAATCGGTACACAGCGTGAGAATTAAATGGATGAAAGCTATTACGTAAGTAAATGTGGAAGTAATGCTGCCCAATGAAAACAGGGTGGGTGATAACAATAAGAGAACCACCAGCGCATAATCCAGCATACCGTGGGTCTTTGAATTTATTTTCATAGTGTGTGATTTTTCGGATGTTGCTATTTTAATTTCTCCAATTCAGGAAATTTTGTTTGAATTGTTTGATTGATTATTCGTGTGGTCTACAAGGTAGTTTAGCTTTTTGTATCTGTTCGTTTATTTTTGGGGATAAATTATTTGTGGTGTCCAGGTTCTCTAAAATTTTTTTGTATAGCTATGACAATAAGGATTGCCTCCACCTTTAGTATAGTATTGCTGGTGCTTGCCTTCTGCTTTCCAGAAACTGTCCGCTTTTGTTAGTTCCGTAACTACCTCATGCCCTTTATCTTTTAATGTCCTTATTAATTTTTCGGCAGTTTGTTTTTGTTCATCATTCTGATAAAAGATAGCGGAACGGTATTGGCTGCCTATATCAGGACCCTGCCTGTTTTTTTGTGCAGGATTATGTGTTTCAAAAAAAAGTTTTACTAATTCTTCGTATGATGTGAATGAAGGATCGAAAGTTATCTCCACTGCTTCTGCGTGACCAGTATTGCCTGAACATACTTCATAGTATGTTGCGTTGTCTAAATGTCCTCCGGTATAACCTACTGTTGTTTCAACCACTCCTTTTGCTTTTGAAAATAATATCCAGTTCCCCAAAAGCAACCTGATGCAAAAATTGCGCGTTCCGTTTTTACTGCTGTTGTCATTTTATTTCGGGTATAAATTTTAGTGAAATGGAATTAACGCAATGTCTTGTGTTTTTTGGCGTAAATCTTTCGCCTTCAAAAACGTGGCCTAAGTGTGCCTCGCATGTTGCGCAAACTATTTCTGTTCTGCTTCCATCGGCATCGGGCAAATGTTTTACTGCCCCTTTTATTTCATCATCAAAGCTGGGCCATCCGCAGTGCGAATCAAACTTATCATCAGAGCGATAGAGTGGAGTATTGCATCTGCGGCATACATAATTGCCGGCTTGCTTATTGTCATTGTATTCACCGGTTCCGGGCCGTTCGGTTCCTTTATGAACGATTACTTTTTCTTCTTCTGGTGTTAATTCATTGAATTGCATTAATGTGTTTTCTTAAATATTGTGTGATTTATTTTAATGAACTCACTTGTTTATTGCCGTTGCCGGTATCAAGACCTTTTAAAAATTCGATTACATCGTTTCTTTCTTTTTCATGTTCAAAATAGAAGGCATGGGGTGCATCTTTTCCTCTGTCGGGATTTAATAATTCGTCTAAGCTTTTAACCGAGCCGTTATGCAGAAACATGGTTGTGCGGTTAAGGTCGAGCAGCAGGGGCAGGGCAACACCGCGCGGTTCACCGTGGTCACTTGCGTCCACTATTATCATTTTATCATCATAATCACCGGGTGAGTTTATCACTTCACTTTCCTTAGGATCTCCGCGCTTGATATCGGTTTGAACGGGGGCATACCCCTTCCACACTGTTTTTAAATCTATGAGTTTGGCATCAACCGCTATACCCTGATTTACGTTGTGGCAACTTGTACAATTAGAGCGGAACAACTCGCGACCGCGCGATGCCATTTCGGAATTAACTTTTTTTCCTGCCGGTGCCTGCAGGGAGAAAATATAAGCAGTCATATCTTTCAGCTTTTGATTGTCCACTCTTCTGCCCACAGCGTTATGCGGTTCACCGGGCTTACCAGCCATGTCTGCATTCACAAAAGGGTATCCTTTAACACCGGTTTCTGCAAGAATCTTTTTATAGTTATCATGAATCTTAACTCCGGCTGCGCCTGCTCTCATATACAAAAACTCACGTCCTTCATCTGTTGCAATCGTGCTCATGTCTAAATTAGAAGTATAAGATGAATTGGCGATATCTTCTGCCAGCGCATTTTGTCCTGAAGAGCTGTATGGAGCAGCAAGGTCTTGCCGGAAAAGAGGAACATTCTTAACGGGATTACCAATGCCATCCTGGGTTTCGTCAAACGTGCCCACAGGATAATTATCTATATTGGTTAGGTAAGCATCCACTTCAGCCTCAGTTGAATTTACCTCAATGCCTTTCGCAGCTCTACCAACAGTTTTGCCATCCATGCTTAATTGCAGGTTGGCATAATAAGCTCTTGAATTAGCAGCAGTGGCTAATAGTTTTCCTACATTGAGCGTGAGCGGAGCAAGCCCGTCCATGCGTTTGCCTGCACTTCCTCCATCAGGCATATTAAAAGCTGAAGCATCGGTAACGGTGTGGCATAATGCACAACTCAAACCTACCATATCGCCTTTGGTTATATCTAACTTATTATCCTTGTTGCTGTCTTTTGCCACCATGCCAATAATTGCATTTGTGTTGATGAGCATTGCTGTTGTTTTCGGATTATTAAGAAGCGGTGCATTTTGCATTGACAGGTCAGTTTTAAATTCTGTTTCCAACGCTTTTCTAAGAGTCGGCTCCACTGCTTCCATATCTATATGCACACCCAATTCCAACAGCATTTTCGGAGTTACTTTTTTCTCTTCCATTCCCTGCTGCATGCGCATGGCATTAAACCAAAACGCTTCGTTGCCGAAAGTTTCAAACCGGAACACTTCGCGACCTCTGGCGGCATCACCTAAAGGTTGAGGTTCCGGTTGCTGCGCATTGGCTGGACCATCGCTAACCATGGCTGTCTCTTTTGATTTTTTGTTGCCGGAAGAATTGCAGGAGTTCAGAAACAAATTTGTTCCTATTGCCAGTACGCATACAGAAAATATTCCAAGCGCTATCTTATGGTGAATCATATTAAGAGTGTTTTAGAATTACGTTGCTACTATGCCTGATAGAATTATTCTTGTGGTAGTTGTAATGTTGTTTTATTTTGTTTAATAAAAATTTAAAACCGGAAGCGCAAAATGAATGCTGTGCTTCCGGCTTATTATTTACTTTTTTATGCTGCCCGTTTCCATCATTTCTGCTTTCCTTTTCTCACTCATTTTTGTAGCTTTCATCATGTCGTCCTCTGTTATAATTGAAGATGGTTTATCTGCATAGGCCGTGTTTCCGCTCGCAGCACCAAATTGCAATTTCTGCATATTGGCAGGCTTGCCACAATTTATTAATGAACAACTATCAGTTTGCGCATGGACGCTCCTTTTTCAGTAATGGACCTTACCATATAGATCCCTGATGCCAATACACTGGTCGGGATAATATAGGTAGACGTTCCAACGCCACGCTTCCCATTATAAAGATTCTTCACTATCCTTCCACACTCATCGAGAAGGGTCAAGGTCACTTCCGAAGGAGAGTCCATGTTAAGATTAATTGTGGCTTCGGTATTTGCCGGGCTTGGCATAAGTTGGCTCAGCTGATTTTTATTTTCGGCAGAGAGCTCATCGATGCCAACGCTTAACGTGGTCACCATCCACACTTTACCGGTATTCGATTCGTAGATATCAAGCCCGGGTTCCAATACACCAAGGTCAACGATCAACAAAGTATCCCCCATAAAAATAGTGGAGACCGGTTTGTTCATTTTTTCCGGCACGAAAAGTTCATCTGCGGTAGAACCTGAATTTACAACAAAGTCTGATTTCTCACCAGTGATATGGTCAAAACGTGAGACCTTATAACCGGTAAACGTAAATGCACCTGTTTGCGGTGCAAAAGATCCAGACTCGGTAACAAACAAATTGTTTTCGAACCCGAATTGAGCACTGGTGGACGGGGCAAAACCAGTTACAGAAACGAACTGTCCCACTGTCGCAAAAGCATCCTTGACATTAAGGGAATTGGCGAAGCTTTGTGCGAACAAGGGCTCTGCACAATCAGTAGAATCTAAAACTGGTGAATTGCAGAACATGGCATCTGCTACACTCAAAGGCTCCTTGGTTACCGGATCGTGAAAATAATCAGGCCATCCGAAAAACTCCACATCACCACCTACCGTAATCTCAAACATATCGTCATAGTCATTGCTGATGGGGCGGTTTCCTTGAATTACGTAAGTATCAGGGTTAAGTGGGTCATTAGGATCACCGGCCTGTCCACGTATATCCGACCCATTATTGGAAATGAACAATCGACTGGAGTCACTTGCGTCAAATGCAATTCCGAAGGGATTCCTAAACCCCCAACATTCGAGTACAAGTGAACCCGCTACATCAGCAGCCGATGGATTGAAAGAATATACTGAACCTACACCAGCGATTATCCCATCCTGAGGATTGGTTGGTGTAGCCGCGGCAACCACATACTCGCTTGTTTCTTCACCCGTATCAAATGCACGGTATGCTGCAGTTACTGCGTTTGAATCTGGATCTAAAGAAGTTGGTACGAGGGCTGTAAAGCCATTGGGTGCGAAGGTGATGTCCACAGGCGCTATGTCCCTAAAGCCAGGCGCATCTTCTACCCATTTAGGTACGTTGTCCGCACCAACCACACCTGAATTAGTGGCTGAACCAATGCTTACATATCCTCTTCCGTTCGGTGCGAAAGCGATGGTATTAGTTTGGTGGTCACCAGCAGAAGGTAAATTTGCAATTACCGTTTGAAATGTGCCTGCCGGATCCGCCGGATCAAAATGAGAAACAGCACCGAGAAGCCAGTCATTGGCACCCACTTGCCTGTGGGAGATCCAAATTAGACCATCTTTAAAAGTAATGTCTGTAAAAGGAGGCATTAGCATACCGGGAGGTAGCATGGCGGGGGTTAAAATAACGGTCGCCATGCCGGGCGTAGCTCCGTTGAGCGTTACTTCCTTAACTGTTGGATCAACACCCGGAAAACCCGCCTCGGTAACCCAAATTTTACCGTTTCCAACGGTAATATTACTGGGATAATTTAGCCCGTCAATTCCGAGCTCGATGTTATAACCTTGTGAGATCATAACACCGGGTACATTGTCGTCCGGGACTAAATTTTGCGAAATGCCTAATAAGGGTAGGAGCATAAATGCAGCCGCCATATTAATAAATATTGCGTATTTTTTTTTCATTGCTATTGCTATTGCAAATGCGGTTAAGTAGATTATTTTTTTCATTTTATTTTTTTAAATTGTTAGAAATAATTTTGGTTATTTTTTTTAGGAAGAAATTGCAATGGTGCTAATTCGCTACTAAATGCGGTAATTGATTTTTTTGATTTTCAACTATTTTATTTTTGCTAAAAACATTTTAATAGATTTTAGTTTTAGTTTAGTTTTTCCCCATGTCTTTCATCATTTCTTTTTTCATCATTTCATTCATTTTTTTTGCTTTCATCATGATATAGGGGTGTATTGCAGCGACGGCAGACATACGTTCCGTTTTCTTTGATATTGTTGTACTCACCCGTGAAAGGCTGCTCTGTTCCTTTCCGAACAATTACTCTTTCTTCTTCTGGCGTTAATTTATTGTATTCCATTTTACGTTCTTCAGATTTAACTGTGTTACATTTTTAAAATTCAAACGAGTTTATTATTTATGTTAGCAGCCATTAAAGCTTCACCTGCTGTCCACACTGCAGCGCCCAGCAGCAGAATGTCTTTTGCCAGAAACTGACCCGGATTGGGCGAAAGAAAAGGAAACCCATAATCAGGCTGCCATACACCGGGAGTTGATAACAAAAAAGTTAGTGTAATAAGAAACATAATAATAGCACCCATGCTGCCAATGGCTGACAGCTTCGGCGCGAACCGTCTGGTAGCAATTAAAATTCCCAATGTAATTTCAATCACGCCCAGCAGTGCAGAGAAGCTCTGCACACTCATTGAGTTGGAAAGCCACGACAAAAGCGGGCTGTTTGAAGCCAGCCCATTAACACCTTCAGCCTCGTAGGCGGTGAACTTTAACATGCCTACCCATAGCAAAACAATTACAAGACCGTAACGAAGAACATCAGTTCCAAGCCGTTCAAGTTTTGCTCCCCTCTCACTGGGAATTATTGTTGTCATGATTATTTTTTTATTTAAAACTTTTATGAGGGTTGGGATTGTATATGGGTGGTTAACGGGCATCGTCAGGTACAAAAACAATTGGACAATTAATTATTATGCCAGGTCCGCCAGCAGGGCCCGCAACGTTAATACCTCCAAGAGATGCATTTCGCACACCCATGCCTCCCGGTAGTAAAAAACCGTCAGCATAAAGCTCAATAATATTAATAGGTGCAATTATTTCGTGTTTATCGGTTTTAACTCTGGTTTGCATTCCTGCTGCAATTGCTGAATCGGTCCACATTACCGGTGTTGCGTCCCAAAAAGGGCTGTAAGCAGCGGCATCACAAAAAGCACTGGGATCACTTGCATCCTGACACCCTGCCTGTTCCTGAAAAATGTTCAGCGGATCACCTTCTCCCGCTACGGCTGAACGAAGACCCTGGCGGTTTGGATTGTCAACACCCATTGGGCCATTAATCACCGGGATTATAGCTTCACGTGCTGACCGAAAGGATTTGTCATCACCGGGATTGGGCGCTGCATTCATATTGGGCGCAAAGGTGTTATCTTCAAGGGCTGCAAGGTCATTATCAGATGTTTCCGTGCTGGTATACAAAATCGAGAAACCTTCATAAAATCCTTTCGTAAGCTGTATTTTAACGGTCATGTTTACCTTATCCATGCTTATCACTTTATCATGAACTCCTGTACTGTTTGCTATGTGAGCAGCATCGTATAATATTTTTCCATCAAACGTAACGAGAGGGCTGTAAGCAGCATCTCCAACAGAACCTGGTTCAGAAGCAGGATCAAGAGGAAACAAGTCAGGACCGGGCACTAATTTATTAACTGGTGAAAAATCTACATTACCGGCAAATTTTAGTATGGGAAAATCATGTGGGTTTTTTGCTCCGCCGGTTACTACTGTTGCTGTTTGCACCGCCACGGTACCCATAGCATGTATTAGTTTCGGAGACCAGTTTAATCCAAGCTCAATAGCTTTATCTACGTCGTTAGATTCTGTAATGACGTAAAAAACATCACCCCCGTTTGCATCTTGTCCGCGATACATTGGAAAAACGCCGGTGGCATTTATAGTATCTATTTCAGTGACACTTGCCATATTGTTCGGGGTACTCTTTAACTCGTTGTCGGAAATCAACGAATCTTTTTTGCAGCTTACGATTATAATCGTTAAGGCGACAAGGAATATTAATTTTTTCATGAATTATATTTTAAAATGTTAGAAATACTTTTGAGCTATTTAAAAATTGTGTTAGGCAAAATCCCACTAAGAATTGTCTTTCAATTTCTTTGCCTGATCAAGATGCATGGCTACATGCTGGCGGGTATCGGTTATATGTTGTTTTAATGCCTCATTCTTTGCTGTTTTTAAAAGTTGATTATCTATCATGTCCAATGCTTCTGTATGACCTTTAATCATAGCATCTAAATATGCTGTTTCAAAGTCTTTGCCATCCAATGGAATTAATGTCGCTAATTCACCTGCTCCTTTTTTCATTACAGCATCCACTGCTTTTGTAATGCTTGGGGTTGTGTTAATGCTCTGACCCAGTTGTGCGGTCTTCATCATATTAGCGCCATGCTCAGTTTGCAGCATTTTTGCATAGTCCATTACAGGCCCGCTTATTTTCTTTTTCTGGGCTTCTGCCGCAGCTAATATTTCGTTTACGTTTACGGCATTTACAAAGGCAAGTACCTCCGCATCGGTGCCTTCTGTGTTAGGTACATCACGCATAGCAGCACCAGGAATAATAGGCTTGTCAGGGAAAAGCACATTATCCGTTGGGGGTGTAAACTGAAGCTGATCTACATAAGCGGGATGCTTGCCACCAAAATCAGCGACAACATTTTCACCAAAGGCCTGGCGTGCCTGCGCAACCGTTTTTGTTCCGTTGATGATGTCGCGGGCAAGGTTAAGGGTAAGAACATTGTGTCCTTCCAAATCGCAACGGGCCGACATTTCGCCTTGTGTTTTATTGATAGTCATACTGGCATCAAAAGCCACCAGGTCATCAATTTTATCAATGGGCACATTGTAAGAAACGGTGTTTTCCAGAAAGTCCATGTGCGGCGCAGGAAAATCGTGTGGAATTTCTTTTTTGGTTACCATGATGCGCTTGTACGGACCAGCGTTATGCCATATAATTGCTTCGGATGAAACCTCTGCCGGCGCTCCGTATTTGGCGGTCATTTCTTTTACAGCAAGCCTGGGTCGCTCCGGCCAGTCCGAAACATCTACAGCATCTTTTTTGCCGTTCATAGCAGCGTTATTTTGCTGGTTATTCACCGTGTCCTTATCCGTCATCTTATGGTCCGATGCGGAAGGATTACAGCTTGCCAGAATACTTAATCCTGCAAGGATTGTTAGCGCAATAGTTTTATTAATTGTTTTCATTTTTATATGTAATTGGATTCTTAAAAAAGTAAAGAAGGTAGTTGCTGAATAATATTGTAAGAAAAATTTATAGTGTTACGAATGGTTAATCCAGGATGTTCATCTTATTAAGGCAGCAAAGAAACCACAATGGCGCTAAAGAGTTATCACAAAAGCATCACGATTTTATGCTTTTTATTAAGATCAATTAAGGTTCATGCTAATAAATTAATAACGAGCTACCTTATCACCGATACGCTCTATTGTTAAATATATTTTTAAATCTATGGAGTAATTTTCAGCCAAAAATTAATTAATTTTATAAACAGGTAAGCTAAAGCTGAATGAACTTCCGCTCTTTTCAGTGCTCGTCAATTGAAGTGAAGAATGATGTAATTCCAGGATTTTTTTTGCAATAGTTAATCCGAGGCCGGCACTGTCCTTTAAATCTATAAAATTATCTGTGGTACGGTAGTTACGTGTAAAGATCTTTTCCTTTTCATTTTCAGGTATACCAATTCCGGAGTCAGTTATGATAATTTCTACATGGTGATCGTATCTAAGAGTCTTAATCTTTACATGACCACCTTCGGGAGTAAACTTTATTGCATTATCAATCAGGTTTTGCATTACGCGCTCAATTAATGAAACATCTGCGTATACCGGAGGAAGATCTTTAGAGAGATATGTTTCGAGTGTAATATTTTTCTCTTTCGCAATTAACTGGTATTTATTATTCATATCATTTGCCAGTTCGCTAATTGAAAATGGTTCCTTTTTTGGTTCTACTTGATTGGCTTCCAACTTTGATAGTTCAAAAAGTTCATTTACAAGCTTTTCTAATTTCCGGGAATTTTGCAAAATGGTATTTATGTACCGGTTGCGATCAGAATCGGTAAGGGTAAGCTGTTTCATTTGCAGGGTTTCGGCATAACCCTGTATCACCGAAACCGGAGTTTTTAAATCATGCGAAATGTTGGCTATAAGCTCACGCCTCAGCATTTCTATAGCGTTTACTTTATTAATATTTTCAGTTAAGATATCTGCCATTTGATTGTAGATATCTGCAAGCTGTTTTACGTCTCCCTTTGATCGGACATTTACGCGTGCACTCAAATCGCCTTCTTTAAACCGTTGCATCACTTCGAATACATTTCTGTAATTTTTGGTAATAATCCGGATAAGAATTAAGCCAATGATAAGTGTGGCAAGCAGCGTTAATACGATACTTTTAATTCCAATTTTAATTAAATAATTACGTGACAGCAATTTCAGGACTGCATCATATTCTTCGCTGGTGAGCACTGCGTAAATGTATCCTGTTATAATATGGTCTCTTAAAACAGGAGCAGCAGAAAAGACTTTCTTTTGACCAGGGTGACGCGGATCATCGCCCGTCGTATATTCTGTACCTCCTGTAAGAATAAATCTCTTAATGGGGTCAAGACTTATTTTTTCCAGAATAATTTTTTTATTTGGAGCATAGTACGAAATGATATTTCCATCAATATCCAGCAGGTAAACCTCAAGGCTTGGATTTATAGCCATCAGCTTGTGAAACGTTTCTTCCAGCAGGGCTTTATTTATTTTTCCATTCTCGTACGGATTGGATTGTTCTGCAATATGCGTCGCAATTTTACGGTTTAGCAACTGGTTTACTTCTTCATAATGGATTCGGGATGTTTGTATAGTAATATAGATGTAAGCGATACCCGTAATGATCAGCAGTAATGAAAAGATTGCCGCTATTCGCCAATATAAACCTGTAAGAGGGTTTGGTTGGAAATTATTTTTTTGCATCAATAGGTTGTATTTCATCATTAAAACGATAACCTATACCCCAGGTAGTTAAAATAAAGCTTGGGTTTGACATATCTGATTCAATTTTTGCTCTAAGCCTGCTGATGTGAGAGTTTACGGTATGCTCGTAACCGGTGAATTCATAACCCCAAACTGCATTCAGCAATGCTTCCCTTGAATAGCTTTTTCCGGGATTTGATATAAATAAATATAAAAGATCAAATTCCCTGGGTGTAAGATCTATCTTGGTTCCCTTCACCAATACTTTTCGTTTATCAGCATCAATAGTAATATCACCGGCAGATATAAGTTTGTTTGCATTTGAGCGGATGTGATAGTTAATTTCTTCTCTTCGCAAAATAGCTTTTACCCGTGCAATGAGTTCACGGATACTGAAAGGTTTGGTAAGGTAATCATCAGCTCCTGATTCCAATCCTATTATTTTATCGATCTCTTCGGAGCGGGCCGTAAGCATTAAAATTGGTGATGCATTATTTTCAGCCCTTAGCTTTCTGCAAATCTCCATACCGTCCATGTCCGGCAGCATAACGTCTAAAATAATCAGGTCAAAAGGCTTTTTCATCGCATGTAACATTCCATTTTTACCTGTGGTTGCCTTAGTAACTTCACAATGAATGTCTTTCAGATGTATTTCCAGCAGCTCAATAATATTTTCATCGTCTTCAATAATTAATATGTTCTTCATAAGCTTCGTTTGATTTTAATCTTATTTATGAAAAAAACTAAATCCTTTTTTTAACCAGGGCTGAAATGTAACCTTACAAAATTAAGAAAGGATGCTATTTTAAAAGCATCCTTCTTCAATATCGAACTGCATCGATAAATTTACAGACTGCAATTATTTATTCATCATCTTGTCTAAGTTTTTATCATGATATTCTGCATTGTCTTCGCTGCTAAAATTTAATTTTTGAGTGTAAGCAGGCTTTTCACCTTTCATAACCATCATGATTGTTTTACCATAAAATTCCCTTGCTTCTTCTACAGTTTTTTCGCCCATAATTACGTCGTATGCAAGATTTAAAGCAAGCATATTATTAGCTTCCTTGTCGCAACGCGCAGATAATTCTCCCTGTGTTCTGTCAACAACCACGCTGCCGTCAAAGGCTGCAAGCTCATCGAATTTAGACGGGTCAACTTTATAGCTAAGAAATTGTTGCATTACATCCATGTGCGTTACCGGAAAATTGTGGGCTACTTCTTTTTTATATACAATTGTTTTCATCCAGGGTCCATTATTATACCACATCATCGCATTCTCAGTCATTTCATTAGGCTTACCATATTTATCCATCATTTCCTTTGCGGCCATTTGAGAAGCTTCTGGCCACGATTTCATGTTATCCATCATCATCATGTCCATTTTCTTGTCGTCGTTCATGTTGTTTTGTGCTATTACACTAGTTGTACAGAAGAACACAGTTAATACTGCGAGGATCAGAAATTTAATTTTTGATTTCATTGTTTTATTCTTAATTGAATTGAATTTTTTTTTATCCTATAATGCCAAAACTAGTTTTTAAAGGTTATAGAAGTATCACGAAAAGAATGAATAAGTATGTTACCTCACGTTACTTTTCAAAACCTTTTAATCCCAGGTAAGCTTGCTGTTCACTTATCATTCTTCCGATGTAGGTACAGCGTAAGGAGATCCTCCAATCTCTGTTAATGCTCCGTTTGCTCCAACTTTGAATAGTTATGGTATGTGTGTGAAATGCGCCGGATACATATAAATATCCGTCAGGTGTTTCATACATATCTTTTGTATCACCGGGAGGCAATCCGCCACCTCTTTCAAAATAATTAGGATTCAATGATGCGGATAAAAGCCCATCACTTCCAATATTAAACACACTCACTATAATTAGAAGTAAAGCTTGCTGTAACAAATGTTGATGATCATTTCTGGGTCCTGTAAGAAAATTTTGAATCCTGGCTGCTGTATTTCCACCATGAACCGTAAGGACTGTTATCTTCTTTGGAAGAATGTAAATTGAAGTTGGCCATATAGAAATACTGATCATTGGACCTCCATGAGGAGCAAATTTATTCGAAAAGTATTGCGTAAGAATCACCGGAATGATAACATATATCAATTATTACTTAAATTATTTTAGATAAGTTTTGGAATCTATAAGAAGAGGTTTGAGAGGAAAAGAATATATGTTTTCAGTTGTATGATTTAAAAGCATTGGATTTGCTGAAGTGTAAGCCTGTTCAACAAGGCTTTTAACCTGTTTAGCATATTTTATTTTCGGGGCACCTGCTAATGCATGAATTTTAATGTTCTTTTTTGTCTTTAAATAGGATGCAGGTTATTATAACTGCAAATTTTTTTTAATCATCTTTATTTGACAATCTTAATAATGAAAACCATCTCAACTTCTTTTTTCTCAATACTTATTTTTCTATTCTACTTCACTGATACCTATGCTCAATGGCAACAAACTTCAGGACCCGCCGGAGGGGTTACTACTGCATTGTATGCAAAAGGTGATACCCTTTTCTGTGGAAATTTTGAGCATTATACACTTACTAATCAGGGCGGAAATGCCGGAACCTTATACAGAAGCACGGACCATGGTCAGCATTGGTACACAGATAGCTCAAATTTTATAGGTGAGCCGCTTTCCTTTACACACAAAGGCTCGACTGTCTTTGTCTCTACATCTACAGATGGTATTTTCAAAAGCACCGATAATGGAACCACATGGAATTCTCTTAGTGGTACCAATTCAATTTCACCCGGCACGCTATTAACTGTTAGCGGGGTAATCTATGTCGGTACACTTAACGGCGTTTATAAATCTACTGACAATGGAAACACTTTTATTAATGCTTCTGTTGGCTTACCTGATTATCCTGGTATATTAAACTTGGCTGCCCTAGGCACAACCCTATATGCATCCGTAAGTAGCATAAATGGAAATGGTATTTATAAATCTACCAACAATGCCGCTACCTGGCAAGCTGTTAATAATGGGTTGCCTGTAACTGAGTGGGCAATCAACGGTGGCCTGGCTACCAATGCCACCACTGTGTTTGCTTCTTTTGCAAACGGCGTTTACAAAAGCACCAATTCAGGGGCAAGCTGGACTTTATCAAACGATGGATTCACAGGACAGGTTTTTGCGTTAGGTGATACTATATTCGCTTCAGTGCTTGACCCTTATTGGGAACTATATAAGAGTTCAAATGACGGGGCAACCTGGACACCCTCGAGTTCAGGAATACCTCCCAGTGAAGAACCAGGCATACTGGTGAACATCGGCAGAGAAATTTATGCAGGTACAAGTTTATATGGAAGTGTTTACAGAACGATTGATATGGGCTCTTCGTGGCAACCTTCGAACATAGGTTTGGCCGAGGTGGATGTAAAAACGATTTTTCCATCCGGAAATACTATTTTTTCAGGAAGTTTAAGTAATGCAGGAGTGCATGCTTCCTCAGATGGCGGAAATACGTGGATACCTTCAGGTAATGGTTTACCGGATGATTATAGAACAGTAACTTCTTTTACCCAAAATTCATCGTACTTATTTACCGGTATGCTCTTCAGAGGTGTTTACCGAAGCAGCAATAATGGGAATTCATGGTCTCCGTCAACAACTGGCTTAACGGTCTTCGGATTATATATTGATTGCCTTACCACTCAGGGAACAGATGTTTATGCAGGCACCTATGATGGAGTTTTTAGATCTACAGATAATGGAAACCATTGGACTATTGCAAGTCCCATAATCGGGAGCAGCAGGCCTGAGGTAACTACAATTGTATCTATCGCGGGAGTTTTAGTAGCCGGTACTCCAATAAACGGTATTTACAGATCAACGAATAATGGCGCTACATGGACTTCGGTTAATGGAGGCATACCGGTTGCCAGCCCCATTCACCAGATTATAGTAAGAGGAACAGATCTGATTGCCGGTACAGGGGCCGGAATCTATATCAGCAGTGATAATGGAATTACATGGACTGCCAAAAACAATGGACTTCCTAACATTCACAATGCACGCACGGTGGCTGCAAAAGGTGACACGTTAGTCACTTCGATCTACGACCAAAACTATTTTGTAGCGGTAGGAAATTTCATTAGCTACAACAATGGGGCGAGCTGGTCCGGTTTTAATGCAGGAATGGATCTTTTTGCTGTAAGATATCTCGCTATTAGCAACAATATTGTCTTTGCAGGAACTGAAAACGAATCCATATGGAAAAATGAACTTTCGCCGTCGGCATCAGGCACCCTTCATGTTGCTTCTCAGAATGTAACTCATTTGCAGGCCAGCAACGGAAAATTTTTTGGAAACGATAAAGTAAAGGTAGTTGACAATAATAATCAACCTGTTGGAGGAGTAACGGTTAATGCCACCTATTCAGGCCCCAGCTCAGGAAGCGCAACAGGAATAACCAACAATAACGGCATTGTTAAATTAAAGACTACAAAAATTGCAAATCCTGTAGGAGCCTGGTGTTTTACAATAACCAATCTTGTAAAAAATGGATATGCCTATGATGCAAGCAAAAATGTAAGTACAACGGCCTGTGATCCATCAGGATTTAAAGAATTTTCCGGTGATCAGGAGTCTTTGCGGGCAGATAAAATTTCTATAGCACCTAATCCTGTGGCGGGAAATAATGCTAATATTACCTATGCTTTATCTTCAACTGGTAATGTATTCTTAAAAATATTCGATGCGAGGGGATTGATGGTAAAAAAGATTCAGTTAGGTGATGAAAGTATTGGAATACATCAGTTTGTATTGAATGGTATAGATCAGATGCAGGTAGGGATTTATTTAATAGTTTTAGAAGAAAATTCAAATGTGATCGTACAAGGTCGTTTTATGGTAGTGAAGTAAATTTCATTCTTAAAATTTTTTAAAACCGTCTTGGTAAGGCGGTTTTAATTTGCTGCAGGGGATAGCTATCACAATAGGTACTTTAAAATATATAGAGGCAGATTGAATAGTTCATGGCTGCGCTTTACTTTGATTCTCTCTGTTCTTTGAAAACCCGCATTATCTTATTATGGTCAAATGCCAATTGCATATTTGAATATTTGATGGTTTTGATTATTTCCTCTGTATCTGATCCGGCTTGAAGAGTACCTCCTGTTGGACGTGCGTAATAGGTAATGGAAACAGCATGTCCTCTTGGATCACGGTTGGGTTCCGAGAAAACACCTACTATATTTAATAACTCTACTTCAAGGCCGGTTTCTTCCATCACTTCCCGCTTTGCTGCATCTTCCACAGTTTCTCCATACTCAACATGTCCGCCCGGAAGTCCCCATTCTCCTTTAAACGGGGAATATTTCCTTTTACCGAGAATAATTTCTCTATCCGGAAATTCAATGATTACGTCAACACAAAGAGTAGGCTTGTCATTTTTCATAAAATAATAATGGCATTAAAAAATCAAAATAATAGATTGCTTTGCATTCACTGATGCTGGCCGCAGTGAACTCAAAAATTCACTATCTTATTTATTGTTGTCAACTATTTTACCATTTTTCTCAGTGTTTTTAAATTTTTCATATCCCAACCATCTTCAGTTTTATTTTCTATCACTTTGGGTATATGAGGGAAATTTTTCATTATATATTTAAATGGCACTAATCCTATTTTACCTTTCCCAATATGTTCATGGCGATCAAGATGACTCCGTAATTCACCTTTGCTGTCGTTTAAGTGAAAGGCATTCAGGTTTTTTAAGCCGCATATTTTATCGAAAGAACCGAGCGTCTCCTCGATACCGGCTTGTGTTCTTATATCGTATCCGGCTGCAAAAGCATGGCAGGTATCGAAACAAAACCCAATGCGGCTGCTTCCCACATTTTCATAAATGAATTTCAGGTTTTCAAAAGTACCTCCTACGCTTGAACCCTGCGCTGCAGTGTTTTCGAGTGCAATTATTACCTTGCTTTTATGAGTAGCCTGAAGCACCTGCTTTATACCTGCAGCGATTTTTAGCATGGCTTCTTCTTTAGATTGTGTACCTGCAGTGCCGGGATGCATAACACAAAAAGACAGCTTTAGCTCTGTGCATCGTATTACTTCTTCCGTTAAAGCTTGCAATGTTTTTTCAAGAATAACCTGGTTGGCCGACCCGGGATTTAAAAGATAAGAGCAATGAGAGAAGATTGTTTTCACTTTTGATTGTTTCCATACGAAAGAAAATTTTCTTTTCTCTTCTTTCGAAACAGGCCTTGCTTTCCACTGACGCTGATTGCGCGTGAAAAGTTGAAAAGTATCAATATTTAACCTTGCTGCTTCACTGAATGCATTTTCTAAACCACCCGCTACCGAACAATGTATTCCCAGAAGCATAAGTCTTAAAGAATATTAATTGCAGGATAAATATTCCAGGTGAATTATTATTTTCCTGTAAATATTGCCGGACGTTTTTCTAAAAAAGCAGCAGTTCCTTCCTTAAAATCTGCTGTGTCTGCACAGAGGCTGAATTCATTCACTTCAAAATTAAAGCCATCCACATTTTTTGCAGAAAAAGCGTTAGTGCAGGCAATGATTTGCGTTACAACCCGTGGAGGTTTTGTTTTTATTTTATCAAGAATGGATTTGCATTTTGGCAATAACTCTTCCTGCGTTGTTACGTAATTCACCAGCCCGCACTTAAGAGCGGTTTCTGCATTTATTGTGTCAGCGGTTAACAGCATTTCTATTCCTTTGCCTATTCCGGTGTAGCGTAATAATCGTTGTGTTCCTCCGTAACCCGGAATAGTTCCAAGGTTAATTTCCGGCTGTCCAAACTTTGCATTTTCACTTGCAATCCGTATGTGGCAGGCCATGGCTAGCTCGCATCCTCCACCAAGTGCAAAGCCATTTACTGCAGCAATTACAGGTTTAACTGCTTGTTCAATTTTGTTAAAAACACGATGCCCGTTTGAGGACATCTCCCTTGCCTGCTCTATTGTAAAGTTTGAAAATTCAGAAATATCTGCACCTGCAACAAAGGCCTTTATTCCTGATCCGGTAAGTATTACGCCTCTTATTTCTTTGTTATAATTCACTTCATCAAAAACTGAGTCAAGCTCATCAATTACTTTTCGGTTCAGCGCATTTAGCTTATCCGGGCGATTGATGGTGATCGTTAATATGCTATCGTTAAGCTGGGTCAGCAGGTATTGAAATTCCATATTCTTATTATTAAAAGTCTCTGTGTGTTGTTACATATCCGGTTATATAACTAACTATATCATGTGTTGAAGTACCGGGTGGAAATAGTTTTCCTACACCAGAGTCATTTAAAATTTTCATGTCCTCATCCGGAATAATTCCACCACCTGTAACCAATACATCCGTCATATCTTTTTCTTTAAGCATTTGCATTATTTTGGGAAAAACAGTCATATGTGCTCCTGATAAAATGGATATTCCAATCACATCCACATCTTCCTGCAAGGCTGCATTAACCACCATTTCCGGGGTTTGCCGAAGACCTGTATAAATAACTTCCATGCCTGCATCACGAAGCGACGAAGCAATAACTTTGGCGCCCCGGTCATGGCCATCCAGGCCTACCTTAGCAACTAATACCCTTATAGGTCTCATTTCTCCGTCTTTCTTTTCTTTCTAATACCTGTTGAAGGTGCATTCTTTTTTTCTTTCCATTCATCTTCATCTAGTTTTTTGTCCACAACATTCCGGTCTAAAAAATCATTTAGCTTATCCACTGAAATATTGCTGATGATCTCGCCAAATTCGTTTACATGAATATCCAATCCTTTTAATTCTGGATTTACCTGCGCCTCTTCTTTTTTCAATTTTCTTTTTTTCATTGTGAAATTTTTACAAGAGAAATAATCCTAACCCTTTTCGGTGCGATAAATTGATTTATTGAATATTTCTATTGCCTTCTGTATTCTTACAATAGTTTCCTCTTTACCCAGCAGCGAAATCAATTCGAATACCGCAGGCCCGTTTTTTATTCCAATAAGCATAATCCTGAGAAGAGGAAGAATATCTCCTGCCTTTAGATCATTTTCTTCGAGAAGCGCAGTTAAGAACTTTTCGGTCCCTGCTAAGCTGAAATCATTATGGGATGAAAGAGCATCCAGGAGTATTTCAAATTTAATACCACTGCTGTTATTCCATTTTTTACTGATAACAGATTCATCAAATGACTCAGGTGCTTCAAAGAAGAAATACCCGTTCTCCCAAAATTCTGAAATAAATGTGCATCTATTTTTTAACACCCCGCATACCTTTTCAGAATAATCAGCAGTTGCAGTTATATGTTTTTCTTCAAGGATCTTTTCAAAAGCAGAAGCAAGGTCTTTTGAGTCCTTCTTCTTCATATACTCGTGGTTAAAATATTTCGCTTTTTCAAAGTCGAATTTTGCACCCGCTTTATGTACGCGCTCAATTGAAAATTCACCGATCATTTCTTCCAGAGTCATAACTTCTTTATGGCTTGGAGGATTCCAACCCAGTAATGCGATCATATTCACAAAGGCATCAGAAAAAAAACCACGTTCGCGAAAGCCGGTTGATTCTTCGCCTGTTTGCGGATCTTTCCAATTCAGAGGAAATACTGGAAATCCTAACCTGTCACCATCGCGTTTGCTAAGCTTTCCGTTACCGTCCGGCCGCAGAAGCAACGGCAGATGTGCAAATTCCGGCATCTCTTTTTTCCATCCTAAAAATTGATACAGGAGCCAATGAAGTGGTGCTGACGGGAGCCATTCCTCTCCACGGATGACGTGGGTTATTTTCATTAAATAATCATCCACCACATTAGCAAGGTGGTAAGTTGGCATACCATCACTTTTGTATAATACCTTATCATCCATCTGGTTGGTACTTACAATTACTTCCGAGCGAATTAAATCACTAAAATGCACTTCTTCATTCGGTGGAATTTTTATGCGTATAACGTAATGATCTCCGCTCTCCACTCTTGTTTTTGTCTCTTCCGAAGACATGGTAAGAGAATTTTTCATTGCCTCACGTGTGGTAGAATCGTACTGAATTGTCTGGCTGCCTGTGGTTTTCAATCGCTGTCGCATGTCTTCCAATTCTTCCGGTGTGTCGAAAGCGTAATATGCATTTCCGCTATTCAATAACTGTTCAGCGTATTTGAGGTAGATGTTTTTTCTTTCTGATTGACGATAAGGACCATATCTGCCTCCTATATCCGGGCCTTCATTATGTTGAATGCCGCACCATTGTAAAGCTTCCAAAATGTATTGCTCTGCACCTTGCACAAATCGCGATTGGTCAGTGTCTTCAATGCGGATAATGAATGAGCCATTATTTTTTTTTGCAAAAAGAAAATTATATAAAGCAGTTCGTACCCCTCCTATATGAAGAGGCCCTGTGGGACTTGGGGCAAACCGGACGCGAACGGGTTGATCGCTCATAACGGGCAAAAATAATTTAATTATTAATGGTCTATAGCTGTATTAAGAACGCAGACCTGGTGCAATCTGTGCTTTTCAAATACCAGCAAAGTATTCATTCTTAATAAAGGATTGTATCTCCTGCAAAAAATGTTAAACCTGTAGCTATAAGTGCTTCAGGGTTAAAGAATGCAATATTGAGCATACTGAATCGTCTTACACCTTAACGCTTGTATAATGGGAATGTATTTTATAAAGACTCCTGAAATATTAAAAAAAATTTATCCCCGTCAGATTTGGAGTTATCCTGAATCAAAAAAAACGCTTTATTTAACCTTTGATGATGGACCCACACCGTCTATTTCTGAATCGACTTTGAAAGAATTAAAAAAATTTTCTGCAAAGGCTACCTTCTTTTTAGTAGGGCAGAATGCTGAAAAAAACCCGGACCTTGTATCAAGAATAAAAAGTGAAGGCCATACTATCGGCAACCATACTTACAAACATCTGAATGGTTGGACTACAAACACCAATACCTATATCAGGGATATTCTTAAATGTGATAAGATTATCGGGAGTAATTTATTCCGGCCGCCTTATGGGAGAATAACCAAGGCTCAAACTTCTATTATGCTGCATCGCTATCGGGTGATTATGTGGGACGTCCTCAGTGGCGATTTCGACCCGGGAATCTCAAAAAACCGCTGTTTAAAAAATGTCCTTGAAAATACAGAACCAGGGTCAATTATCGTCTTTCACGATAGTATAAAAGCTGCAGATCGTATGCAATATGCATTGCCCCGCGTCCTGGAATATTATTCCGAAAAGGGATTCCGGTTTTCATCTTTACAGTTGAATTAATTCCCCTTAACTGATATCAGGATAAGTTAAATGGACTTCATCGATACACATACGCATCTCTATCTTCCTGAATTTGACCATGATCGGGATGAGATGGTACAGCGGGCAATAGACTCGGGGGTACAAAAATTTTTCCTTCCAAATATTGATAGCTCCACTATTCAATCATTATTCGCTCTTGCAGCAGAAAACCCGGATCGTTTTTTCCCCATGGTAGGATTACACCCCTGTTCTGTGAAAGAGAACTGGAGTACAGAAATTTTAATAATTAAAGAAACCTTATTTAAACTTAATCAATCAGCTATTTACGGAATTGGCGAGACAGGCCTGGACTATTATTGGGATAAGATTTTTATTGAGGAACAACAGGAAAATTTTCAGTTACATATCGATTGGGCAATGCAGCTTGATCTTCCTGTCATAATTCACAGTCGTGATGCATTAAATGATTGTATTTCAATTATTCAGAAAAACAGGAATGAAAAGCTTAGAGGAATTTTTCATTGTTTTTCAGGAAATGTGGAACAGGCACAGCAAATTACAGATATTGGTTTTTATATAGGAATCGGGGGAGTACTGACATTTAAAAACTCCGGCCTGGATAAGGTGGCGGAGCAGATTGATTTAAAACACATTGTATTGGAAACAGATGCTCCCTATTTGGCTCCTGTGCCATTCAGGGGAAAGCGTAATGAGAGCAGTTACATTACCAGGATAGCTGAAAAAATGGCAAGCATTAAAAGTAGTACCGTTGAGAGCATTGCTGAAATCACCACGGCAAACGCCCGAAAACTTTTTAAAATATAATTTGATGGTTATTTTTTTGAAATTTGCAGCTTCCATTTACAGAATCAATAAATATTTCCGGAGAGATGTCCGAGTGGCTGAAGGAGCACGCCTGGAAAGTGTGTTTACGTCAAAAGCGTAACGTGGGTTCGAATCCCACTCTCTCCGCAACCTAGAAATCAAATTAAACTGTTCCCTCGTAAATTTAAGGATTTATGGGGGAATTTTAGTTTCAGGAAGTCAAATTGTTCATAAAATAACAACAGTTTGGTTACCTATCTGGTTACCTTTTCTACCCTTGGCCGTTATAGGTAACCTATATGCTGAAACGCTTATCCACATTGTGTTTCAACCCCAAAAATGTTAATAACTTTTCTTTAAATTTGATATGATTTATATAGATTTGCTATAAAAGCAAATGGTAAAAAATAAAACGCTAGGCTTACTATTCTACCTAAGAAAAGATAAACTCAATAGAAATGGTCTGGCGCCCATCTATTTGCGTCTCATAGTTGACGGACAGCGTTCCAACCTCTCCACCAACCGCTCTATTTCACCCGATAGGTGGAACGATGAAGCCGATAAAGCAAGGGGATCGAATGAAGAGAGCAAAAGCCTCAACCAATACCTGGAAAGCTTTAAAAGCAAAGTCTATGAGCATCATAGGGATCTTTTAGAGAAGGGCAAGACTATCACTGCAGAAACCCTTCATAATGCCATTTTGGGTGTAGGTGACAAGCGATATGAGCTGGTTGAGGTCTTCAAACAGCATAATAAGGAAATGAAACAAAAGGTGGGTAAGGATTTTGCGCTGGGGACGATGGAGCGGTACGAGACCACCCTGCAGCATATAGAGCAATTCCTGAAGTCAAAATACAAACGAAGCGATATTCCGCTCTTTGAACTAAACTTCAAGTTTGTAACCGACCTTGAGCACTATTTTAAAACCCGTTCGCAATTGCAACCACAATTCCACGCTGAAGTATATCCATAATGTAAGGAAGATCATCAATATAGCAGTAGCCAATGACTGGCTTATAAAGGATCCTTTTTTAAAGTACAAATCCAAGCTCGAGGATACAAAGTTCATTTACCTCACTATAGAAGAATTGGAGCGTATCAAAAACAAACCAATTAGAATTCCAAGGCTTGATTTGGTCCGTGATCTTTTCGTTTTCAGCTGTTACACGGGCCTGGCATACGCCGATTTAAAAAAATTGACCTCCAATCAAGTGGTCATTGGTATTGATGGCGAAAAATGGATACAGGAATACAGGAAAAAATCTGATATCAGATTCAGCATTCCCTTACTGCCGGAAGCACTCGAAATCATTGAAAAGTATAAGAATGACCCCCAGGCCGTTTACAAAGGCAAGCTTTTGCCGGTAATCAGTAACCAGAGGCTGAATGGTTATCTTAAAGAACTGGCAGACATATGCGAGATTGAAAAGAACCTTACATCACACGTGGCCCGCAAGACATTCGGAACCACGGTACTTCTCAATAACGATGTGCCCATAGAATCGGTGAGCAAGATGCTTGGTCATGCCGATATCCGTACCACTCAGAAAAGTTATGCAAAGGTTCTAGACAAAAAGGTGAGCGACGATATGGGAAAGCTCAAAGAGAAAATTTATGGCCAAAAGCCTGAAATCAAAATGCTTGTCAGCGCATGAGCAACTATCTGGAATATTTTGAAAAATTACTTACGGACGAGGATACTCGAGAAATAGTTTTCAGAAAAGTGGATAAAATCGATAGGGAAAATATGTCCAAGCCTTTTTGTGAACGTTATTCCATAATGATTTTTTCCTGTTTCACCCTTTTTCAAAAAGAAGCCGATAATGCAATACAGCAAATAAAACAGCATGTATATGAATTAAGCGATGAAAAGAGAATTACTGTTTTCATAAATCAGGTGTTTGGTAACATCAGTATGCTAAAGGCTAAAAATGGTAAATGGAAGGGCCTTGAAATGATTAACTTGAACCGCAATGATCACAAAGCTTTTAAAATTGCTACCGATAATGTACTTGATTATTTAGACAAACAGCTTTTTTTAGAATATTACAATTATATAGATATTTCAAATGCAGTTGATGAAGAACTTGATGAACTTAATTACATATGTGCGTTTTACAATTTGTATATTTTTTTTAATAACCATCGTACTGATCGCAAATGCAACTGTTTAAAGGCTGCTTATGATAAATCTATTTATACCACTAATGTTGAGAAAGAATTTTTTGTTAAAAAATATGTTCATTACGTTCGTAAATGGCGGAATACACAAAGGGATTTAGGTGCTGAAAGGTCAGAAGTAGATTTCATTAAATCCCAGATAAATAAGAAGCGATTTAGTGTTGATGATTCTGGAAAACGGATCCATTACTTCATCAGGAAATTCGAAGTTACACTGCCTTATTTTTCGTTTGATAAGGAATATTTTACAGAAAATATTTCTCCATTCTTTGAATGGAAAAATCAATTTCTTAAAGATAGGTTGGAAGAAATTCAAATAGGTGAAAAGGAGTCGTCCGAAATACAAGTATCAGAAAACATTCGGGGTAAGGTTAAGACCGATTTAACAGTTGCTCAGCTTGGTTATTTATTCAGGTCATTAAAAAAACAAGGGGCTATTCACTTTAAAAGTGATACAGAAGCAACGAATTTCGCTGCGGATTTTTTTAGCAGTGAAAAAACTGAAAATATTTCTCCTGAACAAGCGAGGAAAAAATCTTATGTTCCTACAATAAAAGATTTATCTGGATTAAACGATTTGTTGAATAATATGCGCAATGAAATTCTTTCTCACCTGTCAAAAGCATCGAAGTTGCATCAAACTAAATCAAACTAGTTTACTTTTCTTCAAAAAAATAATTAGCTGAAACGCTTATCCTGTCTGCGTTTCAATGGGGGACAGTCCCCTTTTGTCCCCCATTATACCTGTATTTATCCATAACAATGCAATTACTTTGGATCATTAAATCATTCAAAGCTATGCCGGTCCAAGTTGTAACTACAGACGATCTAGTTTCTTTCAGAGAGGAATTACTTCATGACCTGAAAGAGTTTCTAAGTGCCCAGCCAAAGCACCGCAAATGGTTGAAATCTGAAGATGTGCGTGAGATGCTCAATATTTCACCGGGAACACTTCAGACCCTTCGCATCAACCGCACTTTACCTTTTAGCAAAGTAGGAGGTACCATTTTCTATGAATATGATGATGTAATAAAGGTATTAAATGAAAACAAACGCACTGCTGAAAAATGAAGACTTTGTTAGTCCTTACAGCAAGAAGCAAGCAGCTAAGGAAAAGTGGCTCAATAGCCATACACTTGTTCGGTTCGTTAAAATCCTTAATAGGGATCGCTCATAATTACCATCATCATGGCCTTATTGGATTCTCAAAGAGTGGTTATAAAAGTGGTTTCAAACTGGCACAGGCAGATTATCTGCACCAATGTCAATATAACGGAAATTCAAAACTGATTTCTTATCTTTTTATTCCTACTCGTTATTCAGTATTGTAATGGCAGAATGGGCAAACAAATATCCCGTTGTCTCTATATTTAAAAATGTAACTGATTTTCAGGCAAGTGAAGAATATCCAATTCTTGATACAGTTTATCAGATAAACAATGGTACTCACCGTAAGTTAATCGAGCCGCTTCGGCAGCTCGTAGCAGAAGGCAATACAGATGCTTACAACACAGCAAAAAAAAGATTGCCCTCATTCGCTCCTTGCGGCATTTTTGATGGGGCACGTAAAGCGGATAGGCTGAAAGCCTATTCTGGCTTTGTGGTGCTTGACCTTGACAAGCTTTCATCTGAACAAGTTTATCAGATAAAGGAAAAAATAACGACTTCACCATTTACATTTAGCTGCTTTAGCAGCCCAAGCGGGAGTGGGTTAAAGATCCTTATTGAAGTAAACAGCCGGCAGGAGCACCATGAGCAGGCTTACAGGCAGACTGCCGACTATTTCGAGCAGTACACAGGCATATGCTTCGACCGTTCGGGAAAGGACATTACAAGGCTTTGCTTTATGTCTTACGATCCACAAGCTTACCTAAATGTTACCAACGAAAAATTTCCTGTTATTATAGCTGACAAAGTACAAAGTCACAAACAAAGGCCTGGAAAGCCAATTGTTGCCCCTACTGAAGATGAGAAGTTTGTATTATCCTTTGAAAATCAAATCAGTTTTACCGATCAAAAATCAGATTATGGAACTCACAATCGAAACAATTACATATATCTGCTGGCATCTAACTGTAACCGAGCCGGTATTCCGGAAGAGGCCACTTTGCAACTCTGTTTGCAAAGATTTGATCTCGATGGTAAAGAAATAACTGCCTCTGTTCGTAGTGCATATCACCACCACATTGCAGAGTTTGCAAAGTTTGCAAAGTTTGCAAAGTCGCAAAGTGAAGCTTCAGAGGATCACCTGAAAAACACACCAATAATTCCCGAAGAACTTTATTCTTTAATGCCAAAAATTATTTATGAAGGTGCAAAAGTTTTTCAAGGTCCACGTGAACGCGATGTTTTTCTTACCGGAGCATTATCCATTCTTAGTGGTTGTTTGCCTGGTATTAAGGGAGTTTATGATGGGCAGGAAGTGTTTCCAAATCTCTTCTCATTTGCTATAGCACCTGCGGCAAGTGGTAAGGGCGCCCTAAAATTTGCAAAAATGTTGGCTGACGTATATCATACAAATGTGGTAAGAACGAGTAAGGAAGCAGAGCAACAGTACAATAAAGAGCTTGCAGAATACAAAGCATGGCAGCAGGCATGGAAGAAGTCACATCCTACGGTTGAAGAACCGCCTGAGAAGCCAGCATTCAAGGTCATTTTTATCCCGGCTAACACAAGTTATGCAAAAATTCTCTCACACCTGGAGCAAAACGAAGGTTTTGGAATCATCTGTGAGACCGAAGCAGACACAATGGGAAATGTGTTCAAACAGGATTGGGGTGGTTATTCTGATATGTTGCGCAAAGCATTTCACCATGAGCGTATTTCCAGTTCTCGAAAAATTAATAATGAATATATTGAAGTAAATGATCCACGCCTTTCTGTGGCATTGACCGGAACACCCGGACAAGTCATTGGTCTTATTACATCATCGGAAGATGGTCTATTCAGCCGCTTTCTTTTTTATGCCTTTAAAGTTGACCAGAAATGGAAAGACGTTTCACCTCGTGCCTACCATGTGAATTTAACAGAACACTTCAAACAACTTTCTGAACAAGTATATGGTGTTGTCCAGTTTCTTTTAAATGAGGAAACCTGGATTGATCTATCGGATGACCAATGGCAGCTTTTAAATGAAAAATGTTCTTTATGGCTCAATGAAGTGGTTGTGTTTACTGCGGAAGAAGCAGCAAGCATTGTAAAGCGCATGGGATTGGTTATCTACCGCATTGCAATGCTCTTTACAGCGTTGCGAAAAATGGAAAATGCAGAGTCAACAGAAAGAATCATTTGCAGCGATAATGATTTCAGAGTCGCACTTGGCTTAGCGAAAATTTACATTGATCACTCTCTCCTGATGTTCAATAACCTTCCGAAGCAAACTGAACAAATTCATTTTAAGGGCGGTGATGTAAAAAGAAAATTTTTTGATTCCTTACCTCAAGAATTTAAAAGAGATGAGGCAATAGCTATTGCAAGCAAATTTAACATCCCTGAACGCACCGTGGGTGATTGGTTGCGAAAGATGCAGGGCCCATATCTTAGCCAGCCAAAAACCGGTTATTATAAGAAAATATAAGCATCTGACTTTGCAAACTTTGCAAAGTTTGCAACACTTCATGAAGAAGCAATAATCCTCCTCTTTATTTTTACTACTTTCTTTTTTACATTTAACAGATTATAGACATAAACATATGAAAATCGCCTGTGGACCAGAAAAAAATAGAATTTATTCAAATTTTTCGCCAAAAAGTTCTTCTCGCTAACAAAGAACTCACAAAAAAAGAATTGTTTAAGGATCTTCTGCACCATTTATACTCGGGTGATGAAGAAATTGACAAAATAATTAATTTAATAAGTGCCGGTGCAGAATACACCGTTCTGAATATTCCAAGAAAAGATAAAAAGCATCGTGGCAGCGCAGACACCTTATACAACCGCATCATTATTGAGTTTGAGAATGATTTAAAAGTTTCTTTAAAACACGCTAAGGAACAGTTAGCCGGTTATATGTTAGGGCAGTTCAATAGTGGTGAAGGATATACTTATACATTGATTGCTTCTGATTTTATTAACTGGAAAGTGGTAGTGCCTGATGTAAGCCAGTTAGAAAAACTGCAAGACCTTCAGGAACATGAACTGATACTAAATGAGGTTCCTACTTCTTCATTTACACTTACGGAAAGCAATGCAGAAGATTTTTATTATTGGCTCGACCGTTTTCTTTTCAAAGAAGAAAAGCAAAGAGCAACATTAAAAAGAATTGAAGAAGCCTTTGGCTACCGCAGTTCAACTTTCATAGAAAGTTTTCGCCAAATATCTGCCGTGTTTCAGGATGCAAAAAAGTATGGTGAAGTACAGGTAAGCTATGAGCAATGGAGAAAGTTTTTGAGCATTGCTTATGGTTCATTTGCTGATACTGACAGCGCTTTTGTTATACATACCTATTTAAGCGTATTGGCAAAAGTTTTAGCGTATGAAGTATTAAGCAATGATGATTATGTGGACGATGCAGAAATGAAAGCCATTTTAAACGGCAGCATTTTTCATAAATACAACATCCGCAATTTCGTTGACAATGATTTTTTCCATTGGGTTCATAAAGACATTTACTTTCAAAAATTAAAAAAAGTCTTTCGCCTGGTGGCGCAGGAAATTTCAACTTTTGACTTTAATAAAGTTGATGAAGACGTTTTAAAAGGAGTTTACCAGGACCTTATTGATTTAGATACACGCCATGCTTTAGGTGAATATTATACACCGGATTGGCTTTGCGAAAGAGTAGTGCAGGAATTTGATTTTAAAGCAACAGATAAAATTTTAGATCCCAGTTGCGGTAGCGGTTCATTTCTCCGGGCTGCTATCCATCGTTTAAAAGAACTTAATCCCGAAATAACAACAGAGCAGGTAAACAACAGCATCTACGGAATAGACATACACCCTTTGAGTGTGCAAATTGCTAAAACAACTATGCTGGTAAGTTTAGGAAAAGAAGTTATTAATGCAAAGAAGCCCATTCATATCAACATCACGTTAGCTAATACTTTATTAGCTCCTGAAGGTGTAAAGAATTTATTTGGTGGTGAGTTTTTAATGCACATTGATAAAGACAAATATTACCTGAATACACAGGTGTTTGAAGATGTACGTTTGTTTGATGAAGCCTTAGAAATTTGCGAAGAATTAGCCGAACAAACACAGGGAAAGAAAATAGAAACCTTACCGGTATTTAGCAACATTTTAAAAAGGCAGTACAAGCACGGTGGTATTAACGACCAAACCACTGCAAGTTTTTACCAGATTTACACAGGCTTAAAAAAAGTAAAAGAAGCCGGCAGAGATAGCATCTGGAAGTTCATTGTACAGAATTTATACAAGCCTTATTTCCTTAGCGAAAAGTTTGATTATGTTATTGGCAATCCGCCTTGGTTTACTTTCAGCAGTATTAAGAATGAAGAATACCAAAATATCCTGAATGCTTTGGCAGAAAATTACCATGTAAAACCAGATAAGGTTGCCAACTTTCCCCACCTTGAAATTGCCGCAATTTTTCTTTCTTATTGCACCAGTTATTTTTTAAAAGATAAAGGACAATTAGCCTTTGTACTGCCAAGAAGTTTTTTTAGTGCAGACCATCATGATAACACAAGAAGCGGAAAAGCAAAGGGCTTTCGCTTAACCAATATTTGGGATCTGCTACAGGTACAACCTTTGTTCCGTGTGCCTTCATCAGTTTTATTTGCAATAAAAGCAGATGATAAAAAAAGAAGCCTTCCTGCTTCAGGGCAAAGTGGGCTTTCTTTTAGTGGCAACCTGCCTGCACATAACTGTAATTGGGAAACAGCTTCTAAGAAATTGACAGAAGAAGAAGTAAAATGGTTTTACAGTAAGCAGGGAAATTCATCTGCATTCTCCAATAAGAAAGTTAAAGCCCAAACAAAAATAAATCCATACAAAGCATTATTTAAACAAGGCGCTACGATTGTTCCAAGAACTTTTTATTTCATCCAGTTTACACAGGAATTGCCGCCCGACTTTGAGGACAGGATTATTAATATTAAAACTTCAGATGCTGTACAACCTGATGCAAAAGTGCCGTGGAAAGGCTTAGATTTTTCAGGCAAAATTGAAAGCCAATTTATATTTAGAACTGCGTTGTCAAAAAGCATTTTGCCTTTTGCATTATACAAACCTGATTTGATTGTTCTTCCTATAACCATTGAGCTTAACAAGAATAATCAAAAGCAAATCAAATTACATTCTGCTAATGAATTAATGAAACAAGGTTATTTAAATGCCTCCAAGTGGTTTCAAAATACAGAGAATGTTTGGAAGGTTCATAGAACTGAAAAAAATCAGGTAATCAGCAGTGAAGATTATTTGAATTGGCAGAATAAACTTACTGAACAAAATTTGATGAACCAATTTGTTGTACTCTATAATACATCTGGTAAAGATGCAAATTCAGTTGTGGTTGACAGAAAGAATTTAGATTTTGAATTTTTGATAGACCACAAAAACTACCTCTTTACAACATCTTTAAAAGAGGAGGCTTACTATCTGTCCTCTTTTTTAAATTCAAGTATTCCGAATGAAATGATGAAAGACTTTCAGTCAAAAGGTTTGTTTGGTGCAAGAGATGTACACAAAAAAATTCTTGACATCTATTATCCAAAATATGATGATACAAATGAAGTGCATCAAAAATTAGCCGCACTTAGCCAAACAGCCCACGCTAAAGCATCACAATATTTAAAAGACAATGTTCCCAAACAGGAGCTTTCTGCCATACACTTAGGCAGGATAAGAACAGATATTAAAAAACATCTTTCAGAAGAAATGAAAGCAATTGATAAGTTGGTTAAAAAAGTGATTCAATAACACCACATTTTTATAGGAACTAATATTTCTTTAAATCTAATATTAAGTGCTACATTTGAGACAACTTACCTAAGATAGCCCTTCATTTAACAACTCTCACTAACTTTGCCCTATGAATTCCCGGGATCATAAGAAACAAAGAATATTGGAAAAACAATATTCCAAAGTGATGAAAACCTTTCAACCACCTGCTGTTGATCCTTTAAGAAATCAATGGACTAAACCCGGTGATTTCTTTACACAATTTTCTTTGTATAAGGAAAATCCCCGCAGCATTACTTCTACCAATACCTCCATCATCCGTTCAGTGTAATTATGCCAAATTGGAAAGAGGTACTTGATGAAATCCAGCAAGAAGTTAATAGTGGAAATCAAGGTGCTCTCGATAAAGTAAGGCGAAAGTATCTTGCAAAAATATTTGATAGAACGGGCCGTAACGTTATCGCTTATTACTCCGGTTGGCTTCAGAAAGGTAATGTTGCTGATGTTATCGTAAATGATAAGGATAAGAATGCTCTGATGGTCAACATTCACAAACTCGACCGTTCAAAAGCCTCGATTTAATTCTTCATACACCAGGAGGCGATTTAGCAGCAACCGAAAGCATCGTCGATTATCTATATTCAATGTTTGGAGAAAACATAAGGGCCATTATCCCTCAAATTTCTATGTCCGCAGGCACCATGATTGCATTTTCGTGCAAACAGATTATGATGGGAAAGCAATCGAATTTAGGGCCAATAGACCCACAGTTGGGTGGTGTTGCTTGCCAGGCTGTACTTGATGAATTTCAGCAGGCAAAAGACGACATTAAAAGTAATCCTCATGCAGCACCACTGTGGCAACAGATCATTAGTAATTATCACCCTACTTTTCTTGGCACGTGCCGCAATTCCATTGATTGGTCTGAGAAATTGGCTATTGACTGGTTACGTAGAAATATGTGCAACGGCAACTTGAGAAAGACTAAGAAAATTCTTAAAGCATTCAGTGATCATCAAAGAAGCAAATCGCACGCTCGGCATATCTCAAAAGATGATTGTAAAAAAGTTGGTCTATCGATAATTGACATGGAAACTGATCATGATCTTCAGGATTTGATTCTCACTGCACATCATGCTTTCATGCACACTTTCGGCAGCACATTTGCTAACAAGATTGTAGAAAATCATTTAGGAATCGCCTACGTCGAGATGCAAGCAACTTTCCAGGCACAAATGCCACCTCCGATTCAGAATTAATGCAAGATCTGTTGAGTGTTAAGCAATCACAACTTTTAACCACTAATGCCAACGGCAACAGCAAAAATCATTCACACTTTTCTCCTTCTTTGAAAAGCTAAAATCGAAGAGTGAAGTAATTTGCATAAAACGGGTACATTTGTTAAACGTTGAAAACTGTAATGAAAGAAAGATAGAAAGTAGTGTGAAGAGTTGAAATAAATTTAATCACTATTGCTTCCTTGTCAGCAACACTTTACCTGGGAATTCTCGGTTATTTATGCGGGCTTTTACAAAATATATTCCCTCCGGTAAAGAAGCATTAAGCTGTATTTCGGTTCGAAGCGTTCCATCTACCATTGCTGACTGCCTTCTTAAAACCAATTGACCTGCAGTATTCAGTAATTCAATATCAACCAACTGATCAGCATTGCCAGGAGCTTTTAAGGTTATTTGAAATGTTCCAGTGGTTAAGTTAGGCGAAAGAGTTAAGGGAACTTGTATTTCTTCATATTCATTTAATTCACGATAAGCTACTGCGTTAGTTTCAAAAACATTTTTTCTTAAGCATACGATCCAATAATCTTCATAGTTGTTACCCGATGCATTATGTAAACCGATAACGTCTCCGTTATCTGACTCTGCAAAACCCGCTACTATATACTTGTTCGTTTGCGTTACTACGATGTCATTAGCAACTTCATCGAGTGATCCACCCATGGAGATTTCCCCTGATAGAGATAAATTTGAATCTAATTTCACAATCCAATAGTCAAAATATCCAGGATCACTATGGTTGCCTGTTACTTGTCCATCATGAGATTCGCTCTGTCCTGCTATCACAAAACCACCATCGTAAGTAGGTTTGATGGAGCTTGGACCATCAGTCTCACTGCCACCAAATGAATTTTCATTCAGCAGTTGGCCGACGTCGTTAATTTTAACAGCCCAATAATCGCTAGCTCCATGATTACCCGTTACATCTCCATCGGTGCTTGAACCCGTACCTACAAAAACAAAATTTCCATCATTACTCTGAATAATCGAACTTATTCCTTCTGACCCACTGCCTCCATATGACTTTTCCCAAATGATATTCCCTTCACCGTCAATATCGACCGCCCATGCATCACCAAATAGAGTTGAACCATGATGTCCAGTTACATCTCCGTCCTTAGAATACGATACACACCCAAAAATATATTCTCCATTACTCAAAGGAATAATTGAATTTGGATATTCAGAAGCACTACCACCGTATGTTCTTTGCCATAAAATCTTTCCGTAACTATCTATTTTAAAAACCCACGCATCATATGGGCCTCCATGGTAGTTAGTTACATCTCCATCGGTTGATGACGTGTAACCAACAACAATATATCCGCCATCATTAGTGATTTCGATACTGTGAGGAGCATCAGTACGGGAGCCACCATAGCATTTTTCCCATTGAATGTTCCCTGCTGAATCAATTTTTAAGATCCAGATGTCCTCTGATTCTTCATATATAACAGGGTGATGTCCGGTTACATCGCCATCCATTGAACTTGAAAACCCTGCCACTATAAACCCATTATCCGGGGTTTGTCTAACGCACCACGGTACATCGTAACTTGTCCCTCCATAACACTTTCCCCATTCTGCCTTCCCATTCTTGTTGAGTTTAACAATCCAATAATCATCCAAGCCATGGGCTCCCATTACTCCGCCGCCATTATGACTAGCATTGCCTGCTACTATAAACCCACCGTCTCTGGTTTGCTGAATAGAATGAGCTATGTCGGAGCCCGGGCTACCTAATGTGTTTTGCCATTTAATAGCCGGATTAACCTGGGCCGTAGAAGTAAATGAAATAAAACAAAATACGCCGTAAAAAAAGAGGATTGCTTTCATTTTTGAATAATTTTAGGTTCTGCTTTATCGATTTGACCTTATATTTTAATTAGTTTTATAACGTCTTTTTGACCATTAGATAAGACAGTCTTAAGAAGATAAATTCCCGGAGCATAGTTTTTTCCAAAAACAAATTGATTTTCAGAAGCAGTTAAAACATCTAGGACAGTACCTGTCATACTACATACTTCAATAAGAGAATATGTTTCCGGAATAACTATCGTAAATTCTTTATCTGTTGGGTTTGGATAAACTGAGATGATACTTTCATTAATGTCGTGTTTGGGCATGGATTGCTCCGGCGAGGCACAGGAATAGAATAGAGAAAGTAAAGGTTTTCAAAGAAGATAGGGTTATAGTTGGTGAAGTAAAAATTCATATGAGCCACATACTGGCTGTATATAAAACTAAAGGTAATCGAAAAGGTTTAATCATAATAAAAATATTTTATTTATTATTTTTTAATATAAATGTGAAGAGAAATTGAGGGAGAGAAAGGGGCTTAACGGTTCGATGCATTTCCCCCTTCCTTTGTACAAAATGTCCTTATTTAGATCATGACTCATTCGTGAACGTTCCGATTTATTTATTCGAGAATCGGAAGAATTGTTTTGGCAATACCAATGTTTATCCGTGTACACTTCTTAAAGTCATTAACGAGTTTGACAGAACAGAAGTAAAGATTGAAATTCCAATAAAAGCAAAATCAAAAAAAGGCTATACCAATTCATTTGGCATGACATCCAATCGTTGGACGCAGACAAACATTCTTTTTATGCGACCGAAATTGGATTAACACCAGAAGACGCTGTGAGAAATCAAGTTGGTTAAATTTTATAAAGCCGTTTGCCTGCTGCTTACATGGGGCTTGCTGCTATGGCGTGGAAACGAACAAGCTATCAACTATGTGCAGGCTTCAGCAGCAGTTCCAGCTTGACGAACAATGTCAAGCAACAGTTCTAACAATCATCTTTATTAATTTTATTGGGTAGTGGTTTGAGGCTGGACGTTCATTGAATGCCGCCACAGCAGCAACCCCTGAACGTTCTGTGCAAGCTAAATTGACACCCTAATTGGAACCAGCAGACATTAATCTTGATAATACTAACACTCTAACAGGCTTCTATAAGGTATTAGAAGCAAACGCAATAGTATTAGACAGAAACCATGACATTACTGAGTTGCTTCTCAAATACAAAAACAAAACAAACTCAGACGACGAAAAGCAAAAATTACAATGGGAGATTGAGGCATTCCTATATTCCTTTCACGGAAGCAGTATTTTTTCTTTCTCGGCCAGTAATGGAAAAGAGATAGGCGAAGTATCAGAATATCCTAAATTAGACACTCATCAAAGTAACGCATTTACCTATTTAAAGCTTAGGTCTGAGCTTTCAACTTCGCCATTACTAAAAGCAAGATACAATCATCTTATTTGGAAAAGTATAGTGAAAAAAAATGCAACTTTTGCAATTAACGCTTCTGAGAATTACATAAAAGCAATTGCCCAATGTTGCCAATTATCAACTACAACCGAGAGTGAATATGAACATTTAATTGGAAGGTTATTTGAGAATTTAGTTGCGGTTGTTGACGAAGCAAAAGTAAATATTGACGAAACTAAACAAGTAGCCTATCAATTACTCTTTAAATTCCCCAATCTATCTTTTTGGCTAAAACATGGAATTATAGATGATATGCTTAAACATCCTAAAATATTTAAGCCAGTAGATTTTGAGAATGTTCTTTCCATATTTGACACTCCCTTAAAAATAGTTAATAGTAAAACAGACGATTTCGCATTAGTTAATTATCACTTACCTACAGCTGTTAAAGTAGCTCAAAAAACAAAGAGTGATGTAAAGAAATGGTATAACGAAATAGGACTTGCATATTTGAGACTTGCCGAAACAGAGACAGACGAAAAGAGGAATTGGATAAAACTGGATGAATATCGAGCAGCAATTGATGCGTTCAGACAAAGTGGAAACCAACAAAAAAAGGAAGAAACCGAACAATTATATTTTCAGTTAAAGCCAGAAGTACGATTAGAAGAATTCAGAATTGATTTTGACGAAGAGACCATAAAAAAATTGCAAAAGTTTCAGGATGAACTAAAAGAGAAAGCGTTAACGCTACTAAAACAACCGCCGGATTTTATATACAGCACAATTGCAAATGGAAGTTTTTTCCCAAAATATGACGATGTTTTGATGGCTTCTAAGCAAAATAAAAATAATTTTTTAGACTTTGTAACCACAATATATTTCGACAACAATAAGAATATTACAAGAAAATCTGCAGAGAAAGACGAAACACAAGAAATCTTAAATACCTATGAGCTTCGTATGAAAGAAACTTTAATCCCCTTTCTCCATTATGTAATTGTTTTAGGAATAAAATCAGGGCATCTAACGTCTCGGAACTTTTTAAGCTTTTTAATTCGTCACTCATGGATTGGTAAACCACACACAAAAACAGATTTAAGTCGTAATCCAGAAATTACGAACTGGATAAATCAAATTGCACCCGCAATTGATGAATTTTTTAATCAAGTGTTGGCGTGGGGTGAAAGCAAATATTACGCTCCCAATTTTATTCTGTGCATAGATAGTTTAACTTTAAAAATTGAAGGACTATTTAGGAATTTCAGCGAACGCTTAAACATTCCAACCAGTAAAGGAAAAAAGAAAGGGATGCAAGAAGCTTTGGCTCATGACATAATTAATAATGAAATAATTAAGCAGTACTTTGACGAAAACGACATGCTCTTATTTGACTATGTTTTTTCTAACGAAGGTGGACTAAATATCTTAGGAACAACATAGCCCACTGCTTTTACAGTGAGAATGAATATCATCCAGACAAGATGCTACTGTTAATTGCAGTGGTGTTACGATTAGGAAAATACAATATTCACTACAAAAGCAATTAGCCAGCACACAACCATTAGTCTTTGTTGTTTAAGTAGAAACTTTGAATCATAATATCCCAAACATAACTAGCTTCTTTTCCCTTTCCCATTTCAAATATTCGTCACTTTTTACATAATCGTCCCATAAATTTTCTCCTGCCAAAACAATATTCTCGTCAATCTCGAATTTCAATCCTGTCTGCAAATAAGGAGCTAAAAAATCTGTTTCAAAAGGAATTAATATTGTGGTTTTCTCTGAAAATATCGTTTTTCTACGAGGTAGTTTGTAAGATCTGTTATAGTATCTAATTCCTTTAAAATTGTCACAAATACCTTAACGTTGTGTGCGGCTAACCAAAAACCATGCAAAATTCTACAGATAAATTGAAGCGCATTAAAGTGGACTCTTTGTATGGAAAAAAGAAGCATTTTAATGCTGCAGATCGATTCAAGAAATATCATTATAAGATTGGCATACCTCTCATTGCAATTAATATTTTGACAGGCTCAATTTTATTCTATGTGTTAACTGACGGGGCAACTAATTGGATAAAATACGTACCGCTTGTTTTAGCATTAATCGCAGCTTTATTAAGTGGTTTTCAAACCTACTTAAACTTACCTCAAAAAGTAGAAGGTCATAGACGAGTAGGTAATCGTTATTTGTCTGTCATGAAAAAATGCGATAGGCTGCAAGGTTATATTGCAGACAACTTAATCACTTTGGAAGTAATGATACAGCGGCTAGAAGAAATCGCTACTGAAGCAGATGATATAAATAAAGAAGCAGAAGCTTTTCCAACAAATGAAAACGATTATAATGTTGCCCAAAAAGGAATAAAAGATGGTGAAGAAAATTATACTGACAATGAATTAAATCTCTGAATATGGCAATATATATAGACAATTATTTACGAACTCTATCAGGCAAATATTATTTGAAAAATAATTCCGATGAAGTCACTAAAATAGATAGTTCTATAAGTAATCTATTTGGTAACCTTAATAAGGAGTTAGGCAATAAAATAAGAAGGAAATTTGTTTTTGGGTCATATGATCGAGATACTATTTTACCTAGAAAATTTGATTCTAAATCAGATGTAGATGTGATGATAATTTTTAATCACACTTAATACGAGAGAACTCCTGATACCTACAGGAGTTGGTTAAAAGACTTTGCCGATAAATATTACAAAGATCGGTATGGCTCGGATGTGGTTAAATCATTTCCAACGGTTGCAATAAGATTGAATAATATCCATTATGATTTAGTACCTGCCAAAGAAGAAGAATTTATATTTATGAAAACGATTTATATACCTGGAAATTCTGGTTGGAGAAGTACTGATCCGAATGATGTTAAACAGAAACTGACAGATGCAAATACCAAATATAATAATGTAGTTCGCCCAATAATAAGATTATTAAAAGCATGGAATTGTAATGTCAGCTATCCGTTTGATTCGTATCTAATGGAGTTGAAATTAACAGGAATGAATTTCTATAATGATACAGTCCAAACCGGCTTCTTTTACGCAGTAATGCAGCTCAATGCAGACTTGGGTGATCCTCAATTCAAGAAAGACAAAATTGAGAGTCTAAAATATAATACCAATGAAGTAAAAAAGGCTTTGGATGGAGATGATATGGATAGAGCAAAAAAATGGCTTCATAGAGTGCTGCCAGAAGCCTGACAAAGGGCACACAACATAGGCTGGTGCAATATGGGGCATCAAAACAAAATCTCATCATTTGAATTTCAATTTAACATAAGTACATGGGCTGAGTAGCGGAACATGAAATGCCCCCACATCGCCAAGCCCTAAAGCTGAATATTTTCTCACTTCTGGCATATTATCCCTTCTTAATTGATTTATATATAGCTGTAAGCTTCACCATAGCTAAAGATTTATGACTAAAGGAAATAACTATGCCTAATAAGCTACGTGAATATCGCAAACGAGCCACTATCCACAGCGGGAATAATGTTAATAACAATTAGATCAACCAATAATAGATATTTATCGATTTTAAAAGTTCTTGTTCATCTGATATTTGACCCACAGTTAATCTAGTTGTAAAGAGTTATATAACTGGGACAGTGGAAATATTTCACTTTTCTACTACTAGCTTTTCATTCCATCTCTCTTCTGCTGTTTCCAGGGTTACCAAATAGATACCAGTCGAAAAGTCACTTACATCTACTACTTTGGGTTTTGAAGAAGGTGAAAGCATGAATGTTTTTACTGTTCTGCCGTAGGTATCGGTTATAAAAAGTTTTGCTGGCTGTTGGGTATTGGAACTTATACTAAAATAGTTTTTTGAGGGATTAGGAAAAATTTTTAATACTTTATTTTCTTTTATCAATGGTGCCGAGGTTGCGATGCCGTTTTCGAGGTAAGCGACATGGTTAGCTTTTACACCACCTGCTTTGAGAAAAGTACCTCCAACATATAAATCACGATTAAAAAACCCCATGCTGAATACCGGATCCTGTACTCCAAAGCCGACGTCTAACCATTCGCTGCCATCCCAGTATGCTACCCTATTGGGATTGCAGGTATCTTTTTTACTGGTTCCAAACCAACCGCCGGCATATACACCATGTTCTCCATTAGATTGTAAATCTTCCACTTCACCGCATATCCCTGGCATCGTATGCCACATTTGCCCATCCCATGCTGCAACCCAATTTGCATCGTTGTCACCAGCCTGGTCAAAGAACCCTCCTGCAATAACCATATCATTGTAAACAGTTAATGCTTCTACTTGTCCTAAATTATCAAATTCTTTATATATAACACCGCCATCAAAGAAATCCCATTGATGCCCATCCCAGGAAGCAATGTTATTTACAAGCGAATCACCGATATAGGCAAATGCTCCTCCTACAATCAACTTATCTTTATAGATGCAGAAGTCATCTACATTGCCTTCCACGCCACCCCCTACAATTTCCCATTTCTTTCCATTATATTTTTTAATGCCTCCAAAAAAGTCTCCACCAGCAAAAAGAGTATCGTGGTACATTATAAAAGCAAATACAGGACCTGCAACTGACGGTAAATCGTCTAGAAAATGGTTGTTATAGAATCTACCTACTCCATGCTGATTGGAATATACCAACGTATCATGCAACATGATAGAACCCGTCACTTCAGCATTTATAGAAATTCCATTATGTTCTACGGTATTCCAATCAGTTCCATTCCATATAGCAAGATAGCGTGAAATCGTATCACCTGCATAGTAGAATTCACCACCCACATATAACAGGTGATTAACGGTATCCTCTGAAAAGGTATTAACGATACCTCCGGTAGGATCTTTTTCTTCGCGAACCCCAGCTCCTAATGGTGACCAAACTTGGCTAAATGATACCTGATTAATATTAAAAAGCACTATAGTAAATCCTAAAATTTTCCCAATTTTTATCATATTTTGAATATTGATTTCACAATTACCTGATCTCCTAAAATTACTTTTACAAAATAAGGACCTTCTGGCAGGTTATGGTCCAAGGTAATTTTGGCTTCCATATTTTGTAAAAAAGGTCTTTCCGAATAAGATAAAATTCTTCCAAACGGATCCAGAACCTCAATGAATAAGTTAGAGGCAGGCTTTTGAATGCTATTTTGATAAATCATTAATTTAAAATCGTCTTCTGTCGGATTTGGGAATATAGCTATTTGTAGTGAATTTTCAATGAGTGATGAATTGTTAGCTGTATCACTTTGCAGTTTATTCGTTAAACATTGGCTGTTATCTTTTACGACAGTGAGCGTTAAAGGTTCTGAGAAAAAGATACAGTTAATGCTGCTTTTAGTGTATCTACATTGATATATTACGGGCAAACCAAGCGGTACATCATCATAATTAATCGAATAAGTTGGATTTGTCTCACCAGGAATATCAATTCCATTTTTTTGCCATTGCTGGGAATAGCCACTGGCCTCAAGGGCTGTAACTACATAAGATCCATTAGATTTACAATCCACAACTGTACCGCATGCATCACACCAGGTTTGTTTCTCAACGGTTACTGTTACGTCACCTGAAGAGCAACACCCAGCCTCGTTATTCGAAGTTTTAATGCCATTAGCTGTAAAAGTATATGGTTCAGTTCTATATGGAAGAGAGGTAGTGTTTACGAGGGCACCTGTTAATTTTTGTAAATACGTGCCTGGTGACCATTGATAAAAATCAGCATCACTTGAATTAGTTAATTCTAAAGTAGCGCATTCACCTTCTTTAATGGTTATATTTCCATATTTAACACCTACGGTTGGGTCCGCATCATTAACCGTGAATTCTATTATTGCTTCATTTGTAGCATTTTCGCATCCAGGGAAATCTGAGGCTGTTTTCCCTTGGACTATATATGATACCGAACTATTATTGCTCAGATCATCGCTTGGGGTGACTGTATAACTACTTTCCGTAGCACCAGAAATTTGGTTACTTAAATTATTTTTATACCACTGATATGATCCATCATAAGTGTGGCTTCCGCTTTCTTCATCAGCGCCTGAACTTTTTATTTCTACACTTTCCCCTGTACACAGATCTAGTCTAGGAGGTGGTGTTATTATTATACTGGGAACAAGATTTACCGTAGTAAATTTTTTAATTGATTTTGTTCCTTTAGTTATTATGACCATCGCTGTAAATGATTCAGATGGATAATTATTATCTGTAGTCGAGATTGTTAGAGTATAAGAACTAAGGCTAGAGTTTGCATGTCTTAATAATATGTTCGGCATTTCGGACACATTGTACCAATCATAGGAATCAGTTTGGGAACCAAAAGGAGACGTAGCGGTCAAGCTAATATTTTCACTTGAGCAAAAAGCATCTCCATCAGCATAGTTAACTGTTATTGCAAGATCATTAATTCTATTAACATTGGCGGACCCCAATGAAAAGCATCCAGTTGTATGGTCTACTCCTGTTACCTGGTACGCCATATAATCATAAGTATAAATCTTTTTATAATTATCTGCTGCTGAAAGGTAATCCGTGTATTGATTCGGACGCGCATAAACTGTGCTCGCTTTAATCTTGCTGCTTCCTGCAATTGGATCATTATAAAGTCCGAGGGTGGGAGACCACCAATAGTGTAAAGTTGAATTCGTGCTGGACGCAGTTAACTGTTGACCTTGTGCTGTGCTTAAATCATATGATCCTAATGAGGTAGGGGTAACAGTTATTACAGGCGGATCATTGACAGTTATCTGGCAACTGGCCGAATTATTTGTATTATCCGCATCTGAAACTGTAATAGTGAAATTTCCTGACTTTTGAGGTATAAAGGTTACATTGTTTTCCTCATAGCTGCTTAGAAAAGATTTATAAGAAGATGGCTCTTGCTGACTTGATAAATTCCAATTGTATTTTGAAGCACCAGTAACTGAAAGATTTACACTTGTTCCCTGAATAGGAGCACCATTTCCTGATGTACCATTGAATAATTTGTAACTACAAGGTACAACACTAGACTCGCATGTAAGATGTATATTGGTTTTAATCTGATAAATACGAGTGATGGAATATGCGGGTAAAGTGACAAATGATTGTGAATTTACTGAAGCAGTAGACAATGTTGGAGGGGTAATAAGCAATTTAGGATATTTATCAATATTTTCTGTACTTGCTCCTTTATATACTCCACTCTGAGTATAGTATGCTATCTCATTTCCACCTATGACATACGCAATAGGGTTGAGGTAACTTTTCTTCCCAGTTGCAACGCTTATTTGTTCATAGCCAGCGCCGACAGATGTAGCCCATTCAAATTCAGATAACAATACAGATTTATCTGTTCCTCCTAAGTTTAGGATTATCACCTGCTCTATATTATAAGTTGAATTGGGCCTATTGAATTTCCAACCATATAGAACGGTATCAGTCAGGCCCACCTTTATTACTTCTGAAGTCTTAAAGCTTAATTTAATCGCTTGTGTATTCTCTCTCATAGCTTCTCCAATTAATTTCATTCCATTTCCTACAGCGGTAAGTTGCCATGGTAAAGTTATGAGCTGAACAGATGAATGTATCGGGCTGCCGTCAAAATCGAATCCATGATCATCTACAAAAAAGGCACCTTGGTGCGCATCCAGTGTCATCGTTTGAGCATAAATATGCTTAATCTTTGCAAACTCTAAGTATTGCAAAGTCATTGCTGACATAAACAACCCATGCGCCCAGCTTCCCGGCACTTGATGTAATTGATCACTCATATTATATTCTGTGATCCATGCTCCAACTGAATTTGGAATTACTTTTAATGAATTATCCCGAAAATATTTATTGACAGCTTCAAACGGGTAAGATAAAATGTCTGGTAAATCGCTTACTAAAGGAAATGCATGTCCTAGAACACCAGAAGCAGGATAGTGATGAAAGCTTAATGCATCGCCCGATATCAAATGTAATTGCGAATTGCTCGATATATCCTTTGCAGGAAGATTCATAACAGCATTCCACGTATTTTCTCGACAGATTTTACCGTCCAAATTTCCTACATCTTCGGTATTATCTCCATCTTCTAATCCTGGAGATGCAGCGACTACACTTACTTTCACATCATCATAATCATCATGAAGATGATCTATATATGAGTTCGCCGCTGAAACATACTGTTGTGCATTTGGAAAGGCACACCATGTCTTATAATGCCCACCCAAATAAATTTCGTTTCCAAGTTCTACATACTTCAAGTTAAGCTTTAAATCGTCGGCAAAATCCAAAGATTTTTTGTCATAATCATATGTAGAGTATAGCATATTAAAGAAAAATAAGGCATCCGCATGGTTGCCGTCTAAAGAAAATTTAATATCCGTAAAGTGATCACTAATAACATCGCCTTTCGGTTTGTATAAATCATCTGCAATACAGCCAATATTTTCAGGGAAATTAATTGGTAAATTATTAGCATTCAAAGGATCTTGATTCTGATAAATATCAGGTTCATAATACCAGCCTTTATTCCAATCCCAAACACCGGACCCATTATGAAGTCGGAAAAGTCTGCTGTTTAAGGAAGGTAAATTAGTTATAAGCGATAAATCATTCCATCCCCCGTACCCATTGCCAATCAGATCACTTGCATCCTGATGAACAGTTTTTGTATTTTCTGTATTATAACCTAGAAAATCTTGATACGTATCCCCATCTTCGTCCAAATCATGGACATAAGAAGATAGCACCTTTGTAGGAACATATGAAGCAGGGTAGAAATTAACATTACGTGATACAAAATCAATAAGTGCAGAGTTTAGTGAAATGTCATTCTTTGCCATTAATGATGTTTTACCATAAATAGAATCACCTTCTATGTTTATTTTTGAAAAAATGTTTCCTTCAAAATTGACCCAATGGTGTACAATACATTTATTGCTGACAATAAAAAATATTCTTGCAGGATCATGAGAAAGATTATTTACAAAAGCCCCTTTATTTAATACAAATGAATCCCGAATAAGAAAAATAAAATACGCATTGTTTCCTCCATTTAAGGTTAGTGTATCGTGCAAATATGCTGCACTATCTATCCTATATACACCTGGCGAATATGTTTTTGAAGATAGATCATTTGGAATTAAATTAGCCGGTAATCTATTGAATTTAGCAATTACTGAATCTAAATCTGTAAGAGCCGAATCTACGGTAGTGTTATTGATATATAAGCCGTTCGTTGCTGTTACCGTCGATGAAATTGATGTTTTCGCTCCAGCACGCCCCGCAGTATTCGTACTATCAACCGCTAAAATTGTATGCCCTGACAGTAGGCCATACAAACTAGTTTTATTTATCGAGGGCGGTTTTACTGTAACAATTCTATCATTCAATGCGGAGCATCCAACGCTATCAGTAACTAAAACAGAGTAAACATCTGAAAATTGATAATTAGTTACAGGATTAATCACCGAATCAATTCCTATAGTTTCCGATGTAGACCATAGTATCGTATAAGGCGCCTGACCTCCTGAAACTGTTGGTGATCCCCCCAGAGTTAATGAATTGTAACCAATGGTAAGTGTAGTATCTCTCCCAGCATTAACAATTATGGGCGCATCAATTGTTACCTTCACAGTATCTTTAGCTACACAACCATTTGAATTAGTAACGGTGAGAATGTAATTTGTAGAAGCAGAGGGTTTCACGATAGGATTTGGTAAAAACGAAACTGTATCGCTACCGACCTTCCAAATAGTACTATAAGGGGCAGTTGCTAAAGTTGCAGTAGGTCCGCCTCCTATTGTTACAGTACTGCCATTACATATTAATCGATCTATTCCAGCTTCAGCCTTAGGCGTAAGTTTAATTGAAACAATTGCCGTGTCAGTAGCAATTGAATGATCTAAATCAGTTACAGCCAGAATATAAGTTGTGGTTGTATCAGGCAATGCATTTGGATTGGCTGCTGTCGATGAACTTAATCCTATACTTGGTGACCATGAATACGTTAACGGCGTTAAACCTCCTGTACCTGTCGGACTTGCTCCTAATATCTTTGATCCACCTTTACAAAACGCTGTATCCGTTCCAGCATGCGCATACAATGTGGGCGACTTTTTACTAATTGCAAAATACCCAAATGCACTTTGATTTGCAGAATTTTGTATACTCCCACTCGTGGTTGTCCCCGTTGTGGTCACCGCCCCTGTATTATGCCATTTAGCCCCATCCCACCGTCCAATCTTTAGAGTAGAAATTGTATAAATATCGCAAGTTGTTGCATCCCAGTAGAGGGTAAGCTTTACATTGCTACTGCCAATCATTCGCTTCGTATTCCAGTACTCACAGGCACTGACGTAGGTAAGGGAATCTTTGGCACTTCCTAATGTCTGTTGTGTATTAAAGTATTCAGCTCTGAAGGCATCAGTAGCCAATGACGGTGCAGTAATCGCAATCGGCTTGTATACACTTCCTTTCCCTACCGGAAAAGTAAAGGAAGTATTTCCTATCTTGATTACGGGTCCTTTGACAAAGCTACTATTGGAAACACTGGTGGCAGTTGCTCCACTCCTAAGGGTTAGGACATTGGTTGTATCGGTAATAATATACCCATTGACTAAATCTAAATTATTGGAAACCGATACTGCCTTTTGTAATGTTATCTGTCCTCCATTTTTATCCACCACTATCTTATAAAACTGCGGTGATACTGCACCATAGATGTTTTGATTATTTGTACCGGTGAATTTGAAAGTCGTATTCCCTATGGAAGTTAATGAAGTATTGTTCCATTTAATATCTTTCAATATTTTTAATATGCCACCATTAATAATACAGTCAGCACTTTGGGAAGTGACAAACGTGTCAGCCACTTGTACCGTACCAGAAACAGTATGTGTTCCTCCTAAGCCAAACATTTCAAGGTCGTAGAACTTCATGGTGCCTGAGGAGCTGTTCTTTAAGGTGTTGTTGTAGTAGCACATTACCCTTGAAGTGCCTTCGTTGACAGTACCGGTGATGTATTCCCACATGGAACTTCCCCCCATACCTATTCTCCCCATTAAGGTTACCGTCCCTCCGGTTTTATTAAATTGAATATTAGGTAGCTTTCCTGAAATGCTACTTCCCTGGTTATCATTAATAGTTTGGGTACCCGTGCCATTGACAATGATAGTAACCGTTCCTCCTCCAACTGAAGCTGTGTTTGAACTTAAGATATTACCCGGTACTTCAATAGTAGAGCTGGTGGTGGTGTTCAGGAAGAGTTGATTGCTGCCGGACAATGTCAGCTTATGATCCACCTCAAGCGTTATGTTCTTAATAGTAAATTGTGTTGTTTGTGATGGGGCAGTGAATTCAGCATCGTAGAAGATATAGCGGCTGGTGTTGGCTGATGAATTGATAATCGTCGTAGTATTCGAGGCTCTTTTGAAAACAACCTTACCACTGTTATGGGTGAAGCTTCCGGTTTTAAGAGTGACATCTCCTGCTAAGGTCATAGTGCCTGAAGTACTAGTGAAAGTGGTGCCGTCAATGGTAAATGAGCTATTACAGTTGATGGTAGCACTGCCTCCACTAAAGATCCCTCCTTTGAAGCTACCGATATCAAAGGTGAATGTCTTACCTGTATTAAGAGAAACGGTGCCCGTATAGGCAGAGGTCATGGTTATTTTACCAACGGTCATGTTTGAATCCAGGGTAGCACTGGCACTTGAGCAATTATTGAAGATGATCGTATCGTTGGACCGAGGAACACGAGATGCCACTGCACCATTACAGAGCGAATCCCTGTAGTTGTTCTTATCCTTCATGCTTGTGGAAGTTCCTTGTGGCTTCCAGTAGAAGTTCTTTTGAGCAGAGGAATGAAAAGCAATGGTGCAAAGTATGGCAAGGAATACGGAGGACAGTAATAGTTTTTTCATGTAGGTAAATGAGGTTGAGAATAGTCGAGAATACGAATCAATTAAGGTGCAGTAAGGTGTGGACGTATCTATTCCACACTATATTAAATAATGGTGCAGTATTTTTTGCTTAGAAGTACGATGCTTTGTACTCCATCTCTTCAACGGTACTTGCTTCAGTGGTTAGAAGAAGGTCGAGGTAATAGTCACCGTGAGAAAAGATTCCAAGTGGCAGCACAAGCATGTTATCTGCTTCGCTTAGGTTGGTTCCTAAAGTGAAGGTTTGATTCGATAGATCACTGCTGTCGGGAGCTGAGCCGATGAGTATTTGTACCGATTGTACTGGAAGGCTGTCTGAGAGAAATACAGTGAGGTTACCAGAAGGCCAGTCAATGGAACTATCTAAGATTTTTGTTTGAGCCTTTGTAACAAGCATACAAGAGAGAAGCACACAGAGTGTGGAGAAAAGTTTCATAAGTGGAATAGGGATTTGAAAATGTAAAATAATACATCAAAATTACACCTAAGACATATATGATTCTTAAAGGTTTAATAAGATATTATACAAATTCCTCAACTTTTCTTACTAAAAGAATATTGCAGTGCAATCAGTTAATTATTCAAAGTTCATCACGTATAGCAAAAATCCTCTTTCGCCTAAGGCCTTCACCACGCTTCGTAATAAATAAACATTATCGAAACGTAATACATATTTTCTTGTACCTTCTTTTTCGGAAGGTCTACTATGCCTAATAAATTAACAGACTACCGTAAGAATGCAACAATCACACAATAAGGGTTTAAATTAGGTTTCTCATAATGAAAACCGAAACTAAAGGAACCCCTACCATAACTAATGGCCACATTGGTGTTCTTGTGGGCAGTGTATCTGATCTTTCATCTATTGATTTTTCTCCCTGGGGATGCAAGTGCTTTCATATCAATAGTTCGAAATTTCAAGAATATATTCATCTTTATTCTAAAGACAGCGACTGGTACGAATTAACATGGCGCAATATCAATTCTGCATGTAATGAATCCGCAGATGGAGATAAAGATTTTTTGGGCAAAGACAATCTTAATGTACTTGTCCCTCTTTCTCTTGAAACATTACCTTCAGAGGAAGACATTCATGACATACGGTTAGCCCTCCTTTTAATTTTCCCTTCAGAAATTTCCGTAAAAAATATCATAAATATTCAAGTCTACGATCATAAATACATTCATTCAAACTCATATTCAATAATACCATTTCATCCAATTGGAGAAATGGAGAATATGTATATCAATTTTATTAATATACAATACTTGCAGATTGATGAAGTGAATATATTCTTGAAGTTGTATAAAGAAAGAAAACCAAAATTGAAATATGTTCAGCTCGCTCTTAGTTTTTATGAAAGCTCATGGAGAGTTCAGTCTTATGATTACACACTTTCGTTCGTTAGTTTGTGTATTGCATTAGAAGGAATAGTACAGGGAAGTGAACAAGTATCTTATAAATTAAGAAGAAATATTGCGGTATTATGCGGTGGTAAATATGATCAGTCAGTTCTGATTCTTGGAAATGTTAAAAAGATTTATGACACCCGTTCTGATATAGTTCATTCAAATGTTGACCGTAATCCATATGCTAGGTTAAATCAGTATTATGATTACACTAAGGCTATTGTTTCAAGAATGATTATTGAAATGATTTTACATAATTTATCTGATCTAAAAACTCTTGATACAAGACTTGGAGAACTGGGGTTTGGAGATAAAGCAAAAATCTCTTCTGATTATACAGAATGTGTTCCGAATCAGAAATTAATGGAGGCGGTAGTTTCGACAAGTTTAAAATAATTAATGTGAGTTTTTAATAATTTCAAATGGAGTTTTTCTATGCGAATGAAATTGTCGGATTATAAAAAGCTTTCAAAGCAGGAAAGAAGTATGGTGCCGGCAAAGGAACGCCCGTTATCTCAAGGGTGTAGCGTTGTTATAATAGCATGTTTCTTTTTGGTTCTTATTGTGATGATTAAAACGTGCACCAGCGACGATTCTACAAATCATAAAGCTTCAGTGCCAGGTAACCATGACGTTGTTTACAATAGTGACTAGGATGGGTCAGTTTCACAGATAAAAAGCTACTTAAAAGAGCATTTGAATGATTATGATAGTTATGACCGGTGAAGTGGGGGAGTGTAGTACATCTGCCAAATAACCAGGGTTTTGAGGCATGGCATACATACCGGGCCAAAAATGCCTTTGGTGGTAAAATATTAGTAAAACAAGTGTTCTTTTTTGATGAGCAGGGAAATATTACCAGCGTTCAGAATGATGAACCATAAAATTGCGGGTAAAATGGCATCTAATCGCCGTTTTTAGTCATTAAATAACCTTCAAATGCTAATTAACCGAGGGTTAAATGGTAATTAATTGTGTGCCTTTCGTTTTAAATTTCAAAAAGCCGTTTTTCTTTCAAAGCAGCCAGTGGCGTGTATTTCGCAGTTTTTATCTATCAGTCAATAATTGTCATTTTGTTTTACCCCCGTACAAAGAAGTAGTTTGAATTATTTTTAATTTAATAAATGATTCAATCGCTCACCTCATAATTTCACTCTTGCTTGAATCTGGATTTCAAAAGGATGTGATTCCTCCTACACAAAATAATGTGAGTTTATCACCTCACGTTGTTATTCTTGGTGCAGGTGCAAGTGTCGCAGCCTTTCCAAACGGGGATAAAAAAGGTTATGAATTGCCTTTGATGCAATCTCTTGTTAAGTTACTTAATCTTGATAAAATCTTACCTCAAGAATATTATCTCTTATTGAATGATTTTGAGGAACTGTATAACGGAATTTCAATAAATCCCTCGCTCTCCAGGATAAAGACCGATATTGATGATATACTATATCAGTATTTTTATAATCTTAGAATTCCTGATACGCCTACTCTTTATGATTATCTTATTCTTTCATTAAGAGAAAAAGATATTATTGCAACCGTTAACTGGGATCCGCTTTTGTTACAATGTTTACGCAGACATCATAAAATAAAAAAAAGATTACCTAATGTGATTTTTCTACATGGAAATGTTGCAGTTGGTATTTGTCCAGATTGCCATATTAGTGGCTATAAATACAATCAAATCTGCCATCGTTGTTACAAACCTTTTCAACCACTGAAACTTTTATATCCAATTCATAAAAAGGACTATACTGAAGATGAATCCATCAACAGAGAATGGAAACAATTGAAAGGATATTTAAGTCAGGCATTATTCATAACAATTTATGGATACAGTGCTCCGGAATCTGATATTGAAGCAAAGAATCTGATGTTGGAAGCGATAAAGGCTAACAAGTCCAGAGTATTTTCTGAAATTGAAATTATTGATATTAAATCCAAGACTGAAATTGAGAATAGTTGGCATCACTTTTTTTATAAAACGCATTATCGATCGATAGATTCTTTACAGCAAAGCTACTTATGGTTTCATCCAAGGAGGAGTTGCGATGCTTTTTTTTCAGCATATGCCATGAATAGTCCTTTCGACAACAATCCGTTCCCTGCCTTTAATACCATAGACGAAATGCATGATTGGATAGAACCATTATTAAAGGATGAAAGGAAAGTGGAGGCAAAACAAAGTATGTTTACCTATAAGGCAAATCAATTATACAAATGATAATCGCCATAACTTAAATTGAAGATTTGCCTTGCCACACCTCCTATTATCTATCGGATGTGGAAGTAATAACTTTTACTACGGTGTAGTAAAAGCCATCAGGCAATAACGCTACGGTGAGTAGCCTCCCCATAGGGATCAAACAATTGCAGGGTGGCTGTTCCGCTATCGTTGTATCACCATCTTTTCACTAAATCTTTCATTCGAATTTTGCAACGTAATTAAATACAAGCCTTGTGCGAGATCATGTACATCAATTTTTAAGTCTTTTGATGCTGGAGACAGGGTACAAGTTTTTATGGTTCTTCCGTATTGATCTATAATATAAAGCAGCGAGGCTTGGTTGATATTATAGTTAAGATTGAAATAGTTAGTTGAAGGATTTGGATTTATTTTTACTTCTATTAGCTTCCTTACGGTATTAACATTAGTAGCATAATTTAGCCTTCCTATTCCTTTAATTTCTTCACCGTCGGTCGAGTAAAAATCTATAATTCCTCCCACGTAAAGTTGATGTTTAAAAAATGCTTGTGAAAATGCAATCCCTCCATCAGTAAAGTTTAGATCATGCCAATTATTTCCATCCCATGTAGCTTCCCTATTCACGAAACATGAAGTTCCTTTATACATATCCCCAGCTGCATATAATAGACTATCCTTCGATTTCAAATCGTATGCTACACCACAAATTTCCTCATCGTTCATTGGAGCCCAGTTCTTACCATTCCACTCTGCAAACATTTGACAATATACCCCTCCTGCGGTATCAAAATTTCCACTTATTACAAGATTGCTATTATAAAGACCGATAGAGAAAACATTTCCATCATATTGAGACTTACTATATTTTGTTCCGCCATTCAAATCATCCCATGAAGAACCATTCCACGCGGCAATATTATTAAAACTGGAATCGCCAACAGATTTGAATAAACCACCTATAATTAATTGGTCCTGATAAATACCTAAGGCATTTACTTCACCTGGAATAGGTCCGTTTATTCCACCTCCTACTGCTTGCCAATATTGACCATTCCATTTACTAATGCCTGCTCCGGATTCTTCTCCGGCATAAAGTGTATCATGATAGACACAGAATGCATTTACAATATCACCTACCGTAGGTACATCCTGAATGAAATGATGGTTTACATAACGCTTTAGCCCTTTGCCGGAGGCAAGTAACAAAGTATCATGCATCATGATAGATGCCGTTACCTCATTGGCAGCAAACTCACCGTCATCTTCAGTGCTCAGCCATTTATTGCCGTCCCATATGGCAAGGTTTCGGGAAACCGAATCCCCTGCATAATAAAATAAACCACCAACATACAATAAGTCATTGATAGTATCAACGCTCAATGTATTTACTGTAACAATTCCATCTGAGTCTTCGGGGCGAACACCAGTTTCCAATGAAAACCATACCTGCGCACTTAAATGGAACGATAGAAACATCGGTATAATTAAGAAAAAAAGTTTTTTCATTTTGTTTTAACGATTGTTTTAACAATTACATCATCGTTTAAAATAACCCTGAGCAGATAGTTGCCACACATTAGATTCTTATCCATACTTATGATAGCAGATAAGTAATTGCTCATCGATTGAGTTGCTACAGTGAGTAGCCTGCCAAAGGGATCAAACAATTGCAGGGTGGCTCCTCCATCTGAAATATCACCCGCGGTCTTTTTAATGGTTACATTGAATGATTCGGACGTCGGATTGGGAAAAACAGTTACATCGTACTTGTGGTTATCAGAAATATGTGCATACCCTGAATTTGAAACTTTAAAATCCTCATGACCAAAGTCGCCATTTGTATAAGTAAAAAATTCTTTTTCGCTGTAAAACGTACAATTCAAATCTTGATTATAGTACTTGCATCTGAAGGTATCAGTGGCTAACGGATAACCGGGATACGTCACTGTGTAAGAAGAGCCTGTTGCGCCGCTTATATCCACCCCGTTTTTCTGCCATTGAAGGGTATAATCCGTAAGCTGTTCAGCAGTTAATAGCTTTGAAAACGAAAATGGCAATCCTAATGGACTGGTATAGGTCTCTTCAGTACAATCAGCACACCAAGTATGACACGATACTTCTACATAAACGGGTGTCTGTGCGCAGCAACCATTCTCATTATTGGATGTTATTTTAACGCTGTTTATATATAGCTCGTACTCATACGGATCAGTACCTTCCGCTGAGCAATCAGGATTGATCAGTGATTCAGTAATCACTGAAGTGCCGGTGAGGTCCTGAAGGTAAACACCCGGTGTCCATTCATAATATTCGTTGCTGCCTGCTGTCAATTTTATCTGAGCGCATTCTCCACTAAGAATAGAAATGTGATCTCCACCCTGATCCTCAAAACTGACAGTTGGGGCAGAGCCGTTAACTGTAAAGGTAATCGATGCTTCATTCGTACTGCCTGAGCATAAATTTGCCGAGGTCACCTTGCATTTATATGTTATCTCACCGTTGACATCATCACTACTAGGGGTGATATTATTGAGAACATTTTGGGTTGCACCAATTATCACGGTACTTCCCTTATACCACTTGTAATCGCCGTCAAATTGACCATTTTTATGATCTGCAGCTATAGCATGGAGATCTGCCTTATCTCCTTCGCAAACCGTTAGTTCCGGAGGAGGCACAATTGAGACACGGGGGTAAATTCGTATTGGAACAGTCGATCGTACTGTTACGTTTTGATCGTCTGTTATCTCTACCAGCAAAATCATTGAATCTGATGGGTAATTGGCATCTGAAGCACCCAGGTTTAGAGTGTTACTTGTCCCGGAGGCCAACTGTATCTTGTCTCCATTAACATTGAACCATGTATACACAGGGTTACTGTTTAAAGGCGAATGTGCAGTTACAATAATAGGATTTCCGCTGCAGAAATAATCCATTCCTGAGTCATACTCCGGGTCTAATATCTCATCATCAGACCTGCTGATATTAGAAGTGGCAAGGCTAAAGCAACCGCTGCCATCGATACCAGTTAGAGTATATTGCATATATGGATAAATAAAGATATGCTTGTAATCATCACCATCTTCGGCTGTGAGATAGGTGGTATATTCATTAGGCCTTGCATATACTTTATCACCTTCAATAGTACTGTTTCCTGCTGTAATATTATCATAAAGACCCAAGGTGGGCGACCACCAAAAAGAGGTGTTGGAAGGACCGCTTGCCTGTAGCTTTTTACCCTGACCATTTGATAAATTATAGGTTCCAGAAGTTGGAGAAACTGAAACACCAGGGGGCGTATTTACATGAATAGTGCAGGTTTGTACCTTGTTAGGGTCACCATCGCCGGTTACCGTTACGTTTGCAGTGCTTGTCGTTTGTGGTATAAATGTTACATTATTTCCTGTATAGCTGCTCAAGAACGATTCGGTAGAACCCGGTGTATTAGTTCCATTTATCTTCCAATCGTAAGTAGATGCTCCGCTCACAGAAAGATTAGCCGTAGTTCCTTTCACTGGTGAACCCAGTTGACTTAGAATTTGATGATCGCACGGGTTATTAGGAACATTACAGTTTAATGTTAACTGTGTGGCAATTTTATAAAGACGGGTTACAGAATATGGTGGTAAGTATACGAAGACCAAATCTGTTAGATTTGAAGAGAATTTTTTAGGATAGATGTGATTAAGAATGGGAAATGCCCCATCTCCTTTTTTACTATTTCCAGCTTCTGTCCCGCTAATATGTTGACTAGTTGTGGTTTGCCAAAAATATGATACATCATCATTACCAAGAATATAGCATATAGGGTTTAAATAATCTTGACTTGCTTGTCCAGGAATACTCTGAGGAAGACTAATTTGCTCATACCCTGCTGATCCTGTCCATCCCAAATCAAAAGGTCTGATCCATTGACCAGCTGAACCCAGATTTAAAATAATTGATTGTTCTAAGGAATTACCGGAATTGCTAAAGTTCCATCCATACAAGGTCGGATCGGTTGTATTTGAAATGAAGCTTTGTGAATTGAAAGTTAATTTTGAAGCGAGTGCATTATCTTTTAAAGCTTCACCGATTAATTTTAAGCAATTTCCAGTTGCTGTTAATTGCCACGCAAAAGTTGTGATTCCGGAAAATCTATCCGAATAATTAAAACCATTTATGTCAGTGAAGAAAGATCCTTGCGGAGCATCCTGCGCCATTGTTTGAGCATATACGTGTGATATAGGTTCAAACTCTAAATATTGCAATGTAAGGGCAGCCATAAACAAACCATGAGCCCAGCTCCCTGGTACATCATGGCTGGATTTCATATTGTATTCAGTTATCCATGCTTCCACACCGCTTGGTATAACTTTTATGCTATTGGACCTGAAATACTTAGTTACGCTTTCAAAGGGCTGACTAAGAATAGCCGGTAAATCGGAAACTAAGGGAAAGGTATTCTGAATATTATCGGTAGGGTAATTATGAAAGCTTAATGCATCACCTGAGTTCAGGTGTAGCCTGCCGGTCTGAGTACCTTTTTTAGGCAGATCAAGAAGTGCATTCCAGGTATTCTCTCTGCAATCCTTACCATCGGTATTAAGATCAACACCAGCCATATCGCCATCTTCAATACCAGAGGAAGCTGCAACCACGCTCACATGCACATTTGTAAAATCAGGATCAGCATGAAGTTTGTCTAAGTATTCATTCGCGGCGTTTAGATAATCAGTAGCATTTGGATAAGTGCACCATGTTTTGTTATGCCCGCCAAGATAGATTTCATTTCCAAGCTCAACATACTTAATGTTCAGCTTCAAATCCTTTGCGAAAGAAAGCTCTTTGCTATCATAATCATAGGTTGAATACAGCATATTGAATACAAATAAAGCATCCGCATTATTTCCGTCCAATGAAAATTTGATGTCTGTCAGGCGGTTATCGATCACATCTGGTTTAGGCGCAAATAAATCTGGGTCAACACATCTGATATTTTTGGGGAGGTTAAGGGGTGTTTTAAAATTTGAATTGGTATTTTCATATGAATAGATTTCCGGTTCATAGTACCAGCCTTTATTCCAATCCCAGAAACCTTCGCCACTGTGCAGGCGAAAAACGGTGCTGTTAAGCTTGGGTATATTTGTAATTAAAGAAATGTCATTCCACCCTCCATAATTGGGGTTTTGAGAATTACATCATCGTTGATGCCCTTGGTATTTTCAGTATTGTATCCGAACCAATCCTCTTTACCGTCATTATCTTTATCCAGTTCATGTGTCAAAGACGATACCGTAATCCCAACGTATGAGCTTGGAACGTATGATAAATTACCTGAAGATGGAAGAGTAAATCCTTCCACGAAATTCATAGTTATAGATTTATCGGTCATCAATGCAGACTTACCTGAAAGGCTATCGCCTTTTATACTATCCTGGGCAATAATATTTCCTTCCATATTTGTTTGTCCATGAACTTTACATTTTTTTCCGATGATAAAAAACACGTGTTCAGGATAGCCAGAAAGGTTTCTCACCCAGGCTCCGGAATGCAGCACCAATGAATCCCTTATTATAAAAATAAAATAAGAACTGCTATTGCCGGTAAGAGTTAATGTGTCATCCAACCATGCCGTGCTGTCCACTTTATAAACACCGCCTGAATAAGATTTATGACTTAAAACACTTGGAATGGTAGTGGCCGGCAATCGTTTATACCTGGCTATAACCGAGTCCAAGTCGGTGATAGCTGAATCTACAGTTGAATTACTGGTGTATACACCTCCGGTAGCTGTTACATTGGATGATACGGATAATTTTGCTCCGGCCCTCCCTATTACCTTAATGCTGTCCACCGTATTCACCCTTTGTCCCGAAAGAAGTCCATAAAGTGAACTTTTATTGATTGCCGGAGGCTGTACCCCTATTATAATATCATCAAGAGCAGTACAACCCACGCTATCTACAACAGAAAGGCTATAAGAATTGGTAAACTGGTAAGAGGTGGTAGGATTTGCTGCCGTACCTGAACTAAGGTGATCATAAGGAAGCCAGGAATACGCGTAAGGACTAGTTCCTCCTGAAACCGTTGGGCTTCCACCAAGAGTTAAGGAGGTATAGCCGATGCTAAGAATAGTATCTCTTCCTGCATTTATGTTTAAAGCAGGGTCTACTTTAACAACTACTGTGTCCTTTGTATTGCATCCATTGGAGTTGGTTATCGTCAGAATGTATGATGTTGTGCTGGTGGGAGAAACTGAAGGATTTGGTAAAGTGGAAATTGTTGTTGCTCCTACTTTCCAATCAACCGTAAAAGGAGATGTAACTTCAGTTCCTGTAGGACCTCCGCCGATTGTGGTTGAATGTCCAGCGCAAAGAATACGGTCTGCTCCAGCGTCTACCTGAGGTTTTACTTTTATAGTAATATTAGCTGTGTCAGTGGCAGTCGTATGGTCTAAGTCTGTCACAGTTAAGATATATAAGGTTGTTTGAATAGGCGAAGCAATAGGATGGGTAATGGCTGTATCGTTAAGCCCTGTGGAGGGTGACCACAGATAATTAAGCGTACCCACACCCCCTGAGCCTGCCGGATTTCCGCCAAGAGTTTTTGATCCTCCGGTACAGAATGTAGTATCCGTTCCCGCATGTGCATATACTACAGGTGATTTCTTTGAAATAGTAAAATATCCAAATGCATTTTGATTTGTAGAATTTTGGACGCTGCCTGTTGTAGTTGTCCCCGTTGTCGTCACCGCACCCGTATTGTGCCATTTCGTTCCATCCCATCTGCCAATCTTTAGTGTAGAAAGTGTATAGATATCGCAAGTTGTTGCAGCCCAATAAAGGGTAAGCTTCACGTTGCTGCTTCCAATCATTCTTTTTGTATTCCAGTATTCACAGCTACTGACATACGTCAGAGAATCTTTTGTGCTTCCTAATGTTTGTGCACTATTAAAGTATTCCGCTCTAAACGCATCAGTAGCCAATGATGGTGCAGTAATGGCAATCGGTTTATAGACACTTCCTTTCCCTACCGGAAAAGTAAATGCCGTGTTTCCAATCTTGATAACAGGTCCTTTAACAAAGCTACTATTGGAAACACTGGTTGCTGTTGCTCCACTTCTAAGCGTTAGGACATTTGTTGTATCGGTAATAATATACCCATTGACTAAATCTAAATTATTGGAAACAGATATTGCTTTTTGTAACGTTATCTGTCCCCCATTTTTATCCACCACCATCTTATACAACTGTGGTGATACTGCACCGTAGATGGCTTGATTATTTGTACCGGTAAATTTGAAAGTTGTATTCCCTATGGAAGTTAATGACGTATTGTTCCATTTAATATCCTTCAATATTTTAAGAGTTCCGCCATTAATGATACAGTCTGCACTTTGTGAGGTAACGAAGGTGTCAGCTACTTGTACCGTACCGGAAATAATATGCACTCCTCCCAAACCGAACATTTCAAGGTCATAGAACTTCATGGTGCCGGATGAGCTATTCTTTAAGGTGTTATTGTAGTAGCACATGACCCGTGAGGTTCCTTCGTTTACGGTTCCGGCTATATACTCCCACATAGTGCTTCCACCCATACCTATTCGCCCCATTAAGGTTACCGTACCTCCTGTTTTATTAAACTGAATATTAGGGAGCTTCCCCGAGATGCTGCTTCCCTGGTTATCATTAATAGTTTGGGAACCTGTACCGTTAACAATGATAGTGACTGTTCCACCTCCAACGGATGCTGTATTTGAACTTAGAATATTACCCGGTACTTCAATAGTGGAGCTTGTGGGGGTGTTCAGGAAGAGTTGATTGCTTCCTGACAACGTCAGCTTATGATCCACCTCAAGGGTAATGTTCTTAATAGTGAACTGTGTGGTCTGTGACGGAGCAGTGAATTCTGCATCGTATAAGATGTAGCGGCTGGTGTTGGCTGATGAATTGATAATCGTCGTGGTGTTCGAAGCTCTTTTGAAAACAACTTTACCACTGTTGTGCGTGAAGCTGCCTGTCTTGAGGGTGACGTCCCCTGCTAAGGTCATGGTGCCCGAGGTGCTGGTGAAAGCAGTGCCATCAATGGTAAATGAGCTGTTGCAGTTGATGGTAGCGCTGCCACCACTGAAGGTGCCACCTTTGAAGCTACCGATATCAAAGGTGAGCGTCTTACCGGTATTCAAGGAAACGGTGCCGGTGTATGCAGAGGTCATGGTTATTTTACCAACGGTCATGTTTGAATCCAGGGTAGCACTGGCACCTGAGCAGTTATTAAAGATGATCGTATCGTTGGACCGGGGAACACGAGATGCCACTGCACCATTACAGAGTGAATCTCTGTAGTTGTTCTTATCCTTCATGCTGGTGGAAGTTCCTTGTGGCTTCCAGTAGAAGTTCTTTTGAGCAGAGGAATGAAAAGCAATGGTGCAAAGTATGGCAAGGAATACAGAGGACAGTAATAATTTTTTCATGGAGGATAAGTTAAACTTAATGGGAAAGATGGAGAAGAAAAGAAGAAAGAGAGAATATAACTTGATCAGTTGGAATAAGTCGCCTTATATTCCATCTCATCTACAGTATTCCCTTCGACGGTAACCAAAATATCCATGTAGTAGTCACCATGCGAAAAGCTTCCAATTGGAAGAACCAGCATGTTATCTGCTTCGGTGAGGTTAGTTCCTAAGGTGAAGGTTTGGTTAGATAGATCACTGCTGTCAGGCTGTGATCCGATCAGTACCTGCACCGATTGCACCGGAAGGCTATCTGAGAGAAATACGGTGAGGTTGCCGGATGGCCAATCGATTGAGCTGTCCAGGATTTTTGTTTGGGCTTTTGAAAAAAGCACGCTTAAGAAAAGGATGACAATAGTGGAGAAAAGTTTCATAGGCAGATATGGATTGTTTAAAAAACATTGGTAAGAATAATTTCTAAAATTAGACCTATGACATATATAATTCTTATAGGTTTAATAAGATATTATACAAATTCCTCAACTTTTCTTACTAAAAGAATTCAGTCAAGTACAATATTCTGAGCATAGGAAGTTATAGGGCCTTTTTGATTATTGGTGCTTGTAAAGAAGAAAAAGTTAAATAGATCAAATAATTTAAATCGTTATCAAAAAACTCAATTAAGTATTACAGGAGTCAATAGTCAAACCCTAATCAATATCTATAATACTATAGGAAATTTAATTTACAGAACTACCGTGCAGCCGGTTAATGGTTTTATTCATGTTTCTATTGATTTGCACGATCAGCCCGCAGGTGTTTATTTATTAAAAGCAAAAACGGATCGGGGAGGTTACGGAAAAGATTTTGAAGGAATGAGGAGTTTAAGATCTTCCAAAAAAGATTGTCACGCCGATTCTGCAGTGATTGGTTGCAAAGATTAATTCCAATATTGATATTATTTCTCTTATCCATATGCGATGAAAGATTGTAGTATGCAACAGCTGTATTGAATAAATCCCATAATATATTTATAGAATCATTATATTTCTGGTGAATTGCCAATGCATTCGTTGAATAATCAATGGCATTATGTAAATTAAAAATAGGAGAATCAATTTCTGCTAAAGCGATGTATGCGGTGTTAAAATTATTTAGAATCTGTGCATATTCATTGGGATAGTCTTCAAACTTAAAAATCTTAAGTGCATTTTTAAAAATACTTATTGCAGATTCGATACTTTTTTTATCATGATAAAATTCGAAATGATTTCGAAAAACATTCCCAGCATTAAAGTAAAAAGCAGGGCAAACTTTACTGTGGATATCTCTTAATATGCCCCATCCCTTTCTGAAATAATATGTTGCCGTATCTGTATATTTCCCTTCATCATTCAGTTCGTACACCATTGAATAGTATGTTCCAATTGAGGTACACAGAGAACCATATTCAAATGATAGGGTATCGTAAGCTTGTAATTTTTTAGCTCTTCTAAAGTATGTAATTGAAGTATTTAAATTGTTCTTTTCATCACTTAATTGAGCTAAAACTAAAAATTCATTGCCTATCTTTTCATAATAGTATGCAAAAAGTGTGTCATTCGCATTGGTAGGAATTAAACTCTCTAAACTCAAAAAATAATCTATAGCCGCTTGAATCTCTTTCCGATTATTGTTACTTGATGTTGAAATATTAATTAAACAGAGTTCATTCTGAACTTTAGTCTTAAAGTAAAGTTCTTGATTGTGCTCTAAATATGAGTTGGTAAGCATTTTTTCATACTGAATCAATGCAGAATTATACAAAAGTTTATTATACAGATCAGTTGCATAAATATAATCATTCTGTAAGTTATTTAACTGCCGTTGTTCTTCATTTCTATTATCCATTTTAGATATTATTTTATGGATCAAGATTGGTAAAATCAATGCAGGCAGAGCAATAGCGCATAGATATTTTAGAAATTTCTTAAGCCCACCTTTTATCGGCTTTGTGTATTCTTTAATTCGATGCAAAAACATACTGAAATCATAATAGGTGAAATATATTTTCATTACCCTTAACGAGACCTAATATAAGGCGATTTCGAAACGTACTACTTCAATTGATGATTGAGAAATAAGTTTTATGATTTGTTTCGTGGCCACAATAGGATTTATTAATTTTATCAGCTCTCATGTAAAACGAATCAAACAGATAGCAGCATCCGGCTAATCACCGGTGAGGGCGCTACAAAATTTGATTCGTTTTATTATTCTTGCAACATCTCCATTGCAATTGCTAAATCTCCGGCAAGATTTTGATTCCATTTATAGCTTTAGGGTTTTTAGATTTTATAACTAATACTGAATATTCAGTTGCTAACATCTATCCTTATCCGATACAAGGGGTGTAATCATTAGTGATAAAGGATTACCAACAGTAGGGGCATCGCTGTAGCGCACTATTAGAGCTATTGTATTATACCATATGGTGTGTATTGTATTGCACAGCATATATCATGGTAAAATAACCTCTTGCAATTGCAATCACGGATAGGGCGGGGCGTGCTTTTCTTTGAGAAACTGCCGCAAAAAAACGGCAGTATACGACATAATTTGTTGAATTACTTTCTATTACATATTACGCTGTTAATTGTCCGCAATTTGAACTTTTATGGTTGTACCATCATAACTGATTGATAATGAGGTAGAAAAAGAATGTTTCGTGCTAAAAATAGTTTGCTAAATACTTGCAAAAGGAGGTTTAGTTTTGTATATTTATATGTTGTTAAAAACAACATAACTCATTCATTTTCTAACAATTAAACCCATTTTCATCATGCAAAAAACTGCTTTAGCTGTAACCGCAAAAAATGACGGAAATACAGTAAATCCAAAAATTAACGGTGTCGACCTTACAACCGTTGAAGTGCAAGAAACTAAGGCCCCCGAACCTGCAAAGGTGGTTGCAATTAAGCCAGAGGTTAAGATTAATAACACAGAAAACAAGATTCAGCACATTATCGGAATCGGGCAAAAAATCCGGAGAAGGACGGAAGTAGCCCAAGCAAAAGCCAACCTTGAAAATTTCATTTTGAAAAACGAGGATGATTCCGGTTCACTCACTTTTGAGGACACTAACCGGAAACGGTTTGCTTCTTCTGATCCTGATCTGATGAAGAAAGTACAAAAGACCATCATTGCAGCTTGTGACGAAGAAATCCAAAAGCTGAATCTTCAGATCAATGAATTTTCCTGTTGACATTTTTCCACTGGGTGCGATGGTGACAGCTCGCACCCTTAAATCTAAACTCATGAAAAAAGAGACAATTCAAGAAAAACGGCAACGGCTGAAACAGCTTAGTTCCGGATTATCCATACTTAAAAAGGAGGGCGCAATAGATACTATAAACGAGGGTTTGGTTTCCATCTACCAGGAGCAAGGGCATGATGAGTTACAAAGCTTTGCCGCCTGGAAGCGTGACGGCTACAGCGTAAGACGTGGCGAACATGCTTTATTACTTTGGTCACGGCCTGTAAGGAAACAGCAGGACGAAACCGGAGACGAATATTCATTTTTCCCTATTGCTTTTGTGTTTTCAAATTTACAGGTTGAACCGACCAGCAACGGACAACCCGCGGAAGTAGTAGACATCAAAAGGAAGAAACGCAATGGGAAAAAGAAAGCCGCTTAAAGTAGTAAGCAGAGTTCACGAGCCAAGGGTAAGAGGAGAGCAAACATTTCCCGCTTTGCGGATTAGCGGTAAATGGCTTAGAGAATTCTGTGAAATTGGAGATCACTACCGGATTATAAGAGTTGAAAAAAGTGACGAGTTAGTGATTCAGTTTATACGCCGCGCCTCCTAAATTGCTGACAGAAATGGCAACCCTGACAAAGGGTCATTTCTGTGCAAAAAAAACTTTTCTTTTGAAATAAAGAAAAAGTTTTACCAAAAGAAAGCAAGCCCCTTCCTTCACTCAAGACCTTTTGAAGTTGCTAACACTAAGGATCGCTAATTACAATTAAATGAGGCAGTAAATTTATAGGGATGAATTTGGTACCGTTATAACCGTTACTTGCAAAATATCTTTTTGACCTTATATTTATGATTAATATTTATATTGACTATGAGTAAAATAAATACGGCAGTAGCTACAGATTATATAAAATATTTGCAGTTTATTGAAGAGCGTAAAAATTCATTAGATAGGACAATTGTTGTATGCGATAAAAAAAATAGCAGGCCAGATAAATTGTATAAAGAATCGAAATTAATAGCTGATTGGGTTTCAAATGATATTGATCTAATGATTGAATGTAATGCAGCTGATGGGAAAGCGTTTAAGTTTCAATTCAGAGCTAAGCAATTTTCTGATGAACCTTTGTTTAGGTTGGATTCTGATGGAGCAGCACATAGAAATTCAAAATTTCCATTAAAAATTCAGCAAGTAACTACGCCTCATTTTAATAAATTTAATGAACATGGTCGAGTAATAGCATATAAAACAAGTCAATTGAAAAATGAAAACGAAGCGAAAGCGATACAGAATGATATTAATTTAGGCTTTGCTCATTTCTGTTATGAAGGAAACATTCGCTATAAAGAGGACGACTTAAGCGAAATATCATTAGTTGGATCATCAAACCAATTAGATTTAGATTTTAAAGACAGCCCGGAGAGAGATTTTTTAGAAAATATACATTTCAACATATGAATACGGATGGGATATTCAAGCATGTGAAAGATTCCTTCTGTTCTCTGTGGAGCTTTAAGGAAAGGGGACAGACTTTAGAAGTAATAACGCCTTTTTCGACTACAAACTTCAAATTTATTTCAATTTTCATAACAGAAAGGGAGGACAAAATTATTGTGACTGATGGTGGGTGGTTAGTTTCAGGGGAGTATGATAATCCTATAGATATTGAAGATGATATTATGACCCGGATATTTACTCATTATGAATCCATCTATGAAATTAAAAGACAACAACAAAGAAATGGACAGATTTTCTACTATAAATCAACAGATAATATAGACCTAATTCCAAATTTGGTTTACGATATAGGTAGTTTTCTGTCAGCCGTAGCAAGTATTAGCCAAATTCAATTTGAGGATCCAGCCGAAAAGGCAGAAAGGGAAAATTTTAGTAAAATGGCTAATAGCTTTATTTCAGGCGTTGTTCCAATTAATCATTTACGTTTTAAACGTTCTTTAGGGGACGATTATAAAAACGTTACGTTTAATGCCGTTGTAGAGAATGGGCAAAGGCTCAAATTGATTAAGTATATAACAGGGTCGCAACTATCTTTCTTCATGAGCAATTTTTCACGAGCTATCGTGGATTTCGAAATAGCATCTAATTCGCCTTTCAATCAATATATTGATAAAAAAATAGCATTGATAAATGATATTTCAACGGGGTATAAGGAAGATAAGCTTTATAGATACACAGAAACCCTTGAACAATATACCGAAATTCCGCCTGTAAAATGGACAAATAGAGAAATTCTTGCGACGATGTTATGATTAACAAAAAAATCAAACCATATTTTTTCCGTATTGTTCGTATTACCTCATGTGTTTTCTAAATTTATTTGCCCCTCGACACTTTAGTTAAATGTGTGAATATATTAGGGTATTCCCGAAAATGCAGAATGCGTACTTGGCAAAGATTCCACAGTAGTATGTGCAAAGAAAAATCCCCAAAAAAGTCACGAAGTGATCAATTTTGGGGCAATCAAATTTGCACTTCAAA